>CAIJTR010000096.1 GCA_903823665.1 uncultured Rhodospirillales bacterium | reverse complement strand
CGCAACTCATCGGCCAAATCGCGCAGCTGCTCGGCGGAGAAATTGCGCATGTCGGCAGGATAACGGACCCGGTCCAGAGTGGGCGTCTTTGGACGGGCGCGGTCAATGGGGGCGTTCATAAGTTGCTTGCAGCTCCGCCGGGCAGGCCTGAATTGGGCCGACAGAGCGACCACGAATTGGCGGACACTACTCCGACCGCGCGAACTGTGCCATATGCCGCTTGGAACGCTGTCGCAAGCCGGGCCTGCGCCTGCGGCGGTGGCACCCAGCTGCCGGGCATCCTATATGTCTGGTCCACGCGGTTCGGAGAGTGTGCATGTTGAAGGTGGTTTTGGCCCAGCCCCGCGGTTTTTGCGCCGGTGTCGAGCGCGCGATTGAGATTGTCGAGCGGGCGCTGAAAAAGTTTGGCCCGCCGATCTATGTGCGCCACGAAATTGTCCATAATCGCCACGTTGTTGAGGATTTGCGCACCCGTGGCGCTGTTTTCGTTGATGAACTCGACGAAATTCCGCCCGGTGCCATGACCGTGTTCTCCGCCCACGGTGTGGCAAAGCGCGTGGAAGAAGTCGCCAAGGAGCGTGGCCTCCCAGTGATTGATGCCACCTGCCCGCTGGTCACCAAGGTGCATAACGAGGGCCGCCGCTATGCCGCAAATGGCCGCGAATTGGTGCTGGTCGGCCATGCCGGTCACGCTGAGGTTGAGGGCACCATCGGTCAAATGCCCGGGAAGGTTCACCTCGTGCAGACGGTCGAGGATGTTGAGGCACTGGTGCCGGAAACGCCTGACAAATTGGCCTACATCACCCAAACCACGCTCTCGGTGGACGACACACGTGGCATCATCCAGGCGCTGAAGACCAAATTCCCCACCATCACCGGGCCTGACGTGCGCGATATCTGCTACGCCACGCAGAACCGTCAGCAGGCGGTGCGTGATCTTGCCGAGGCGTGTGACGTGATATTGGTGGTCGGCTCCAAGAACAGCTCGAACTCCAACCGCTTGCGGGAAATCGGTGAGGAACTCGGCAAGTCCGCCTATCTTATCGACGACGCCAGCCATCTGCAGGCCGAGTGGTTTGTCGGCAAGTCCGTCGTTGGCCTCACCGCCGGGGCCTCCGCCCCGGAAACCTTGGTGCAGGGCGTCATCGAAGGCCTGCGCAGCTTTGGCCCGGTCGAAGTCTCCACGCTGGATGGCGTGGCCGAGGACGTGAAATTCCGCTTCCCGGCGGAACTCGCTGACGCTTGATTTGGCGGGCATGCCAGTCTGCTAGCATGGTGGCATGCCCGATTCGCTGCCGCCATTGTTGGAAACCGCCCTCTACCCAGCCGTTAAACGCTTCCTGGAGGAGCGCGGCTTTGCCGTAAAAGGCGAAGTGCGCGGCTGCGATGTGGTGGCCACCCGGGCGGGCGAGCCGCCATTATTGGTGATCACCGAACTCAAATTATCCTTCACGCTCGAACTTGTGCTGCAGGCGGTGGACAGGCTGCGCCTGGCCGACGAGGTCTGGCTTGCCGTCGTCAGCAGTCGTCGTGGGCGTGATCGCGATGGCCGGGTGCTGAAATTATGCCGCTTGCTCGGGCTCGGCTTGCTCGCAGTTGAACCCCGCCATCAGCGGGTGGAGGTGCTGGCCGAGCCCATGGCCTACAAGCCACGCCCCAATTTGCCGGAGCGTCGGCGAATCGTGAAGGAATTCGGCAACAGGCGCGGCGATCCGGTCGCCGGTGGCTCCACCCGTCAGCCGATCATGACCGCTTATCGCCAGCGCGCGCTGGATTTGGCGGTGGCGATGCTTGATGCCCCACAGCGCCCGCGTGACCTCAAGCCGTTGGCGGAGGATGCCGGCACAATGTTATTACGCAACGTTCATGGCTGGTTTGAGCGCGTTCAGCCAGGGCTTTACAGCCTGACCGAGCCCGGCAGGCAAGCGGCGCTCGCGTGGCGAGAAGCGCCCATTACAGGCTGACGAGGGCGGCTGCGACCGCGCTGATCGGGGCGGGCAGGGTGGCGATGGCGTATTTCATCACCTCTTTCCAGCCTCTAAAACTCACAGGCAGCAGCGAATAAAGCTCTATGACCGCTTTGAAGTCACGCCGCCAGAACGCGAGCCTTAACGCATCGTGCCTGCGCCGGGCGATCGAGTCGCGGATCAACTTCTCATGCGGTGCCAGTTCGGGGCGGGTGCGCAGAACGTGTTCGAGCACATGCGCCTCACCCGTGTTCATCTTCTGATTGTCGCCAGACCGGTTGCCTGCGTGCTTGCGAATAGCAACCAGCGGCCGGCTCACAACGGCCAGCGGTGGCAGATTGGCGACCCGCAGGGCCGTTGCGAAATCAACGCTGATATGGTGCCGGTTGACGCTGTCATCCCATCCGCCGGCATCCAGAAAAGCCTCACGACGCACAACCATGGCCGACGGAAAGAGCGGCTGAAATGCGATCAGGCGGTCAACAATGGGGGTTTCGAACACCATGCCATCTGGCCCAGCATCCGCCAGTTCGTTCCACTGATAGCGGCGGGCCTCATCGAATTTGCTGGTGGCCTGCATTTGGCCATCGCGCAGAATGCGGAAGTTTGAGTAACAGGATACGAGATCCGGGCGCGCATCCCATTGCGCTGCCATTGCTTCCAAAAATTCTGGCATCCAGAGATCGTCGTCATCACAAAACGCCACGAGCTCGCCCTGTGCCGCGCGAAGCCCAACATTGCGCGCGGTCTGGTGGCCACTGTTGGGAATGCGGATGCTGCGCACACGATTGCTCATACGCGCCAGCAGCTCAGCCGTGCCGTCGGTCGATCCGTCATCGACGACAATGATCTCCAACGGGGCCAGCGTCTGGGCGAAAACCGAGGCCAACGTCTCGCCAATCATGTCGGCGCGATTGAAGGCTGGAATGACAACACTGATCGTGGACACGCTGATATGTCACTCCAATGAGCCCCGATTCGGAGCATGAGCAGCGACACATTAAACCCAAATCACGATGCGTATCAAATAGACCTGAACAATCTAACGTCCTTGTGATCAGAGTTTATGTAATCAAAATTCAATAAAATTATTAATATATTTTTTAGGTAGATCGTTTTGCGGCCACGTGATGTCTGTAAACTAAATTGATAGCGCAATTGCGGCAGGCATTAAACTTATTTTGCGTTTTGTAAGCGTTGCATTGTCGCAATGTACGCGCGGAATATTCCCGGTGGGGGAGGGCCTGCGGTCAAGCCGTCCGCGTGGTCGATTGATCTCACGACGTTGCGACCAATCCCATATCAGGCTTGATGGTATTCCGCTTCGTTGGCCCCCAGGCGCGCCCTCGCAGGCCTGACAAAACTGACGGCGCAAGGGGCAGCACCGGTCCGGTCAGCAGGCTTAAACAGGCAACGTAACCGTGGCTCTTGCCCCACCGGTCCGCCGGTTTGTCAGCGTGACGTCACCGCCATGCGCGCGAAGAATATTCCGGGCAATCGGCAGACCCAGACCCATCCCGCCGGTCTCATTGTTCCGGCTTTCCTCGATCCGCTGGAAAGGCTGAAACACACGGTCGAGCTCGGTTTCTGGAATCCCCGGCCCGTTATCCTCAACCAACAGCGCCACCATCCCGCCGCTGGGTGGCTGCAGCGTCACATGCGCCGAGTGCCCATAGTTCAGCGCATTCATGATGAGGTTGGTCAACGCGCGCTTCAGTGCCACCGGGCGGCCCATCACAGGCAGATGGTCGGGACCGGTATAGCTGATCTGGTCGGCCTCGCCGGGCCGCGCGTCACCGGCCTCGTCCAAAATGGTGCGGTTCAGTTCCGCAAGATCAACGGACGTCACCGCCTCGTCCGTCGTCACATCTCGCCCGAACGCCAGCGTGGCACCCACCATCGCCGCAAGCTCGTCGAGATCGAGCAACATCTTCCGGCGAATTTCGTCGTCCTCAATAAACTCCGCGCGCAGCTTCAGCCGCGTGATGGGCGTGCGCAAATCATGGCCGATGGCGGTCAGCATGAAGGTGCGATCCTGCACAAAGCGCCGGATGCGCTCGGCCATGGTATTAAAGGCCGCGGCAGCGGTTGCAATTTCGGTCGGGCCATCTTCCGGCAACGGCGGCGCATTCACGTCTCGCCCCAGCGCCTCGGCGGCACGTGCCAGGGTCGCCACCGGGGCTGTGAGCCTGCGCATGGCCCACACCATCAGCAGCCCACTTGTGATGCTCATCAACGCGAAAGCGGCCAGGAACGAACCTGACGACCAAAAGCGCGGCGGTGGCATCGGCACGCTCATGTTGAGCCACTGGCCCTCCGGCAGACGCATACCCATCACGATCCGCTCATCCGCCGGGCCGCCGAGCATCACCACTTCCCGCTGGCGGCGCGCGGGAGGCACACCGATCAAGCCCATGCTGACCACAATCTGTCGGCGCAATGGCTGCTGCGTCGGTGGCAGATCATCGCTCGGCGGCGCATTTTGTAGCTTGGCTGTGACACCATCACGCTGGCTTTGCTCCTCCAGCACGGCCTCGCGCTGATCGGGCGGTGTCAACGTGATGCTGCGATACTGGCTCATCAGCTGCACGCCGATGTCGCGGGTTTGCGCAATGCGCAGCAAATCAATCCGGTCGAAGGCGTGAATACCCAGTCCCGCCGTTTGAACAACCGCAAGCGAGACGGCCAGCACCAAAGCGGTGCGTCCGGCGAGGCTCCGCGGCCAAAGTCTCAAAGCCGCTCCACCTCACAGGCCAGAACATACCCGCCGCCACGAACCGTTTTGATCAACTGCGCGTGCCTGCCGTCATCCTCCAGCTTGCGCCGCAGCCGGCTGATGGCCACGTCAATCGCGCGGTCGAACGGCCCAGCCTGACGGCCCCGCAGCAGATCGAGCAGCATGTCGCGCGTCAGCACCCGGTTGGCGCGCTCCACCAGGGCCAGCAGCAGATCATATTCCCCGCCGGTGACGGGCACCTCGACATGATCCGGGCTGAGCAGGCGGCGCCGCATGGGATCCAGCGTCCATCCGCCAAACCGCCAGAATTGCGGCTGATTGTCGCGTTTCTGCGAGGGCGAATCACCGGCCCGGCGCAGCACGGCGCGCATGCGGGCCAGCAATTCACGCGGGTTGAACGGCTTGGGCACATAGTCATCGGCCCCAAGCTCCAGGCCAATGATCCGGTCCGTCTCCTCCCCCATGGCGGTGAGCATAACGAGGCCGAGATTGGCGTGGCCACTGGCCTCGCTGCGCAGCCAGCGCGCAAAATCCAGGCCGGTCTCGCCGGGGAGCATGAGGTCGAGCACAATCATCTGGAAATGCCCGTGCGGCAGCATCCGCCGTGCTTCGCGCGCATCGCGCACCGCAGTGACGCGCAGCCCGTGGCGTTCCAGAAACTTCGCCAGCAACTCGCGAATTTCGCGGTCATCATCGACGATGAGGATATGCGGCTGCGGCGTGTTGGGCGATGGTGCTTGTTCCATGGCCGAAGCATAATGGATCGCAGCAATTGTAACAGCGGCTTCGCGGTTCCAATCCGTGTGGAAAGGTAAGGATCTGTGACAGCGTTGCCCGAGCGGGCGCGAACCGGGCTGGACGCGCTGGTGATCGCTGACCCCGATCTGGCCGGGATCGAGCCTGCCGCCGGGCCGCTGCCCTGGCGCACAAGGCCGCGCGGCTTTCCCGGCCTGCTGCAAGCCATCATGGCGCAACAGATCAGCAATGCCGCCGCATCCTCCATCTGGCGCAGGCTCGCTGCCACCGAGGGCGCATTGACGCCACAAGGACTGCTTTTGCTGGACGACGAAGCCTTGCGCGCCGCTGGCCTGTCCCGCCCCAAAATGGCGCATTCCCGCGCGCTGGCGGAGGCGTTTGCAGAGGGGCGGCTGGATGCCGCAGCACTTGAGGCGATGGACGATGAGCAGGCCATTGCCTCCATCGTCGCCGTGCGCGGCATGGGTCGCTGGACGGCGGAGGTCTATCTCCTGTTCGCCCATCAACGCATCGACGTCTTTCCCGCAGGTGACATCGCGGTTGCCGGTGCAGCGGCCTCGATCAAGGGCTTGGCCGCGCGCCCCGGCCCGGTCGAACTTCGTGCCCTCGCTGAAATCTGGCGGCCATACCGGGCGCTGGCGGCGCGACTGCTCTGGCATCATTGGCGCTTCCTCACCGGCAGGCCCGCGATGGACGATCTGCCGGGTCCACCGGCGGTGGACGATCTGCCGGGTCCACCGGCGGTGGACGATCTGCCGGTTCCACCGGCGGTGGACGATCTGCCGGGTCCACCGGCGGTGGACGACCTCCCAGTGGCGTGACAATTTCGGCCATGGAGGAAACCATGACCGAAAGCCACCACCCCAATCTGCCGATCACGCGTGACGGCGACATCGCCACGGTCACGTTCAACCGGCCCGAGGCGCGCAATGCCTTCAATCTGTCCATGTGGCAGGGGCTGGCGGACACGATGGCAGCGCTCTCCGCCGATGACACGCTGCGCTGCGTGATCCTGCGCGGCTCCGGGCCTGAATCGTTCAGTGCAGGTGCCGACATCAAGGGCTTCGAGACCGAACGCGGCACGGCTGCGTCAGAAGCGATCTACGCCCGCGTGTTCCATGACGGCATGCAGTCCGTCCGGCTCTGCCAGCACCCGGTGGTGGCCGCCATTGAGGGCGTGTGCATGGGCGGCGGGGCCGGCATCGCCACCATGTGCGACTTCCGCGTCGGTGACATCGGCATTCGCATGGGAATCACGGCCTGCAAGCTTAGCCTTTGGTATCCTTACGCGGAAATCGCGCCGGTGATCGCTCTGGTTGGAAGTGCGGTGGTGACCGAAATGCTGATCGAAGGGCGGATTTTCAACGGCCGCGAGGCCTACGAAAAGGGCCTGCTGTCGCGGCTGGCGGCTGACGGCAAGGTGCAGGAGGAGGCCCTCGCGCTGGCCGGGCGCATCGCGGAGGGCGCGCCTTTGGCCGCACGTTTCCACAAGGCCGCCATCCGCAGGCTGGGCGAGGGCGGTCCGATCACCGAGGCCGAAGAGCTGGCCTCCAGCGGCTTCGCGCTGACCGAGGATTTCCAGGGGGCCGTGCAGGCGTTCAAGGCGCGGCGCAAGCCGGTGTGGCACGGGCGATAGGCGAGGTGCCGTTGCTGGGTTTACGTCTTGTTCATTCCTTGCGGGTAAAAAAGGATCTTCTAATCAGGGATTGCTTCTCCACGAATGTCCGACATCAGCCGCCCGTTGATCCAGCGCTACCGACCGCGCAGCTTTCGGGAGCGCGGGGTGGTGGCCCCGTTCACCTCACCGTTGCTGTCCGGTGGCCGTCTGCGCTGGGTGCCGCGGGTCGGGGCTGCGGGCCATGACCTGGAACTGGTGGTGCCCAACCCGTCGGGCGGCAAAGGCTTTTATATCCTGCCTTGGGGAGATATTGGCGGCATCTGGCGGCCGACGATGCATGATGTGGAATTGGGACGGGTGCTTGCGGTCATGCTTGATGAGCAGGCAGTGCCTCTCTCCCCATCTGCGATGCGCACGGCAGCACGGCAGGTGGCCGCATTCGGGCTGGCTGGACGGGCTGCGGCCGATGCGGCAGTGCGTGCGGAGAAGGCCCACGCCGATGGGCTGACCGCCACGCGGTTCGCGCTATTGATGAGGGTGACCGAGCAGATTGAGGCTGCACGGTCATTTGCTGGAGAACCTTTGGAGCAGGCGTCACCGGCCGAAATCCAGCAGCGCGGCGGCAGGGCGTTGCTGCAACTCGCGGCCAATCTAGGCCAACCCGCCAATCTCGTCGATCAGACGCTGGATAGGCTGGCGCTGCATTTCGTCGATATTGGCTTCGGCCTCGGCCAGGAACAGGCCCGTCTGGCGCGGCTTGTGGCGGATATGGCGATGCTCCAGCATGGGCTGGTCGCGTGGGCGCAGACAGAGGCACCGATCGGCAACAACAGCGCCAGCAACTCATCTTGCCGGGATGCGCAGGTGGTGGCGACGGCAGCCGAACTCGCCGCGCGCATGGCGCAGATGCTTTTGGATACCGCGCGCGGCCAGCTTGCGGACATGCAGACGTTCATCCGCACAGCCCTGTCCAATCCTGCGGAGGTGTCAGCACTGAATGACCGCCCCGCACTGCTGCTTGATGGATGGGACCGGATTTGCCTCATCTGGCGCGCCTCTGCCGCCGAGCCACAACGTCACACTGCCGTGCAGGAGATTGTGCGTCAGCTGCCGCTGTTGCCGGATGAGGCGGAGGAATGGTTGAGCCTCCCCGTCGGCACCGCTGATAAGTTGTTTCAGCATCAGGCGACCTTATCTGGTCCGCCGCGTGGTGCGCAGGCAGGGCTTGTCGCCATTGCCCGCAACGAAACTCTTCGAGCAATGGCGGGTTAGGGTGCGCATGTCGCCTCTCGCAATTCGCAGTACAGGCCCGCGCACCGACATCCGGGAGCTCAACCGCACGCTCGCTAACGCAGAGGATGCGAGGCTGGTGGAGGTTGTCTCGCTCGTTGATGGCATGACCGAGCGCGGCATGGCGGATGCACTGATCGCCCCGCTGCGCAGCCGGCTCATGGTGCTGCGTCCGGCGCGCAAACTCAGCCTCAACCGCATGATCTTTATGCCGGCGGACCCTGTCATCGTGCCCGCCCCGCAATGGCGCCGCGACACACTGACGGTCCCGCGCACCGCCATAAGCTGCCTCGCCACCCAGATACGCACCGCTTTGGGTGATGCCACGGTGTCCATCAACGCCGAACTTGCCGGTGCGACCAGTGCCGATCATCAAACCATGCTGCGTTGTGGCCAGATGCTGTGGCCCTTGGCCGCAAACATCCTCGACACAGCGCCAATGCCGCCGGACTGGCCCGAAAGTACCGGCCTCAACGCGGCCGATCATGCTGGCATCGTGCGCCCACTCTCGGTGCTGTTGCGTCAGGGCGGGGCGGTCGAGGCGATGGCGCTTCAGCATGAGGCCGGCACCACAGTGCTCGCCGCCCCGCTGCGGGATTGCCTGATCGATGCCATCAACCAGTCCGCCCGGCATGAATGGGCCACGCGGGCGATGGGCATGGTGATGGCGGTGCTGCTCGCCCGTGTTGGTCAGTCTGAGCTGCTGATCATGCTGGTCAGTGATCTTGCTGCATCTATGGACAGCCAGGCCGCGCGGCTGGCATCAGACATGGCGATTGACCTGCTGCTCGACCGCGCCGGGGAGCCGTTCACCAGCACGCTCGAGCTGTGCGATGCCACCGAGGCGCTGGCACGTCTGGCCACGCTGTTCGACGCGTTGGAGCGCCCTGGCCCATCGCAGCGGCCCACAAGCAAGGCGCGTGTGGCGCAACTCCGCCGGGAATTGGACACCTCATGCCGTGTGCGGTTTGAGGCGGAAATGACTGGGTTTGTGGAGGCAATGACTGCCAACGCGGCTGCGCGAGAGGCTGATGATGCCGTGGCCCTCGAACAACAGGCGTTGGCACTTCGCACCTTCGAACTCACCAGCCGCAGCTTTGGCGGCACCGCCCATTACGAGCGCATGCTCGGCCTGCTCTCTCGTGAACTGGCGGAGGTCAAACCAGCGGGCCGCACTGCAGTGATGGACCATGCGAGGTTGTTGGAAATTCTGCATGGGCCAGAGGCCGGCCTCGCGTTTTTGCGGCTCGAGACGCACTAAAGGAAGATTGAGCCTTCGCCTGGGTATCCGGTGTCAACACCGGCGGTTCCCTCATACCGCCACCGCCATCGTGAAAGCGCGCAGACCGTCGCGCTGCAACGGTATCGGCAACACGCTACCACCACGCCCACGTACCCGCCTTCTCTGGTCAATCACCACCATGGCTGCTAGGGCTCTGCCGCTGCAACATTGGCGGACAGGTGGCGGTTGGATCAGGGTGCGTTGCGGGTGGCGCTGGTATCGCCAAGTTATTTCGCCGAGGATTCGCTGATCGGCGGCGGTGAACGCTACGTGTCCTATCTGGCACGCGCGTTGCGCCAGGCCACGCCCGATCTCCCCTTCGCGCTTGATCTGGAAGTGTTCGCCCTCGGTGAGCGCGCCTTGTCGTTCCTGGATGGTGACGTGCCGGTGACGGTGTTCCCCAATGAAAACCCACAGCGCCACGCCATGGCCGCCATGTCGCACCATCTGTGGCAGGCGCTGGCCCCGTTCGATGTCATCCACATCCAGCAGGGCCTCACCTTCTTCGGGGCCTATTGCGCCGTCATCGGTCGCTCGCTCGGCAAAACCGTCATCGTGACCGACCTCGGTGGCGGCGAGAACACCCTTATGCTCGGCCATGGCGGGCTGTGCATGGTGGACGGCATCATCTCGATCTCAGAGTTCGCCCGCGCCATCACCAAAACCTATTTCAAAGGCCCACACATCGCCGTCATCGGCCCGGTGGACACCGAGCTGTTTCAGCCCCGGCCTGACATCAAACGCAGTCGCGAAGTGCTCTCGGTTGGCCGCCTGCTGCCACATAAAGGCTGTGACCGCGTGATCGACGCGCTCCCGGATGGTCTGGCCCTGCGCCTTGTCGGGCGGGCCTATGACAATGCGTATTTCGACCTGTTGCAGAAGCGGGCGAAGGGCAAGAACGTCACCTTCGTCACGGATGCCGATGATGTGGCGCTCAAGGCGTTCTACCACACCGCCGGCCTTTACGTGCACGCCTCCACCTTCACCGACATTTACGGCAACCGCATCGCCAAGCCGGAGCTGATGGGATTGACGACGCTGGAGGCGCTGGCCTGTGGCATGCCTGTGGCGGTGTCCAACACCGCCTCCCTGCCCGAACTCGCCCCTGATCCTCGCTTCTCCCGCGTGTTCGATGAGGTGGCGGGGCTGCGGGTTGTGCTGGAGGACTACAAGGCCGGGCGCTGGCCGTCTGAGGATGTGGCCGGGCTGGCCCGCGCGCACACGGTGGAAAACTACAGCTTCCCCGTGGTGGGCCGGCGCATCGCCGAATTCTATGCCCAGGTTCACGCCGGGCGGCAGGCCGCATGAAAATCCTGATGATCTCCAACCTCTATCCGCCATTCATGCTGGGCGGGTATGAGCTGAACTGCTCCAACATCACGCGCGCGCTGCGGGTTCGCGGGCATGATGTCATGGTCGCCACCAGCCCCAGCCGCGTGCCGGGGCCGCCTGACCCGGATTACGTGACGCGATGCCTGACAATGGCGGCACATGTTCCGGTCTATGACTATTCGGGAAGTTATTGGCACAAGACCGATATTTCGATCTTCGAGAATGTCTCGGCACTGCAACACTTGCTCGTCAGCTTCGTGCCGGATGTGGTGTTTCTGTGGAACACGCACGGCATCGGAACCCTGCATCTAATCGATTTCCTCAATGTGCATGAGGTGCCTTGGGCGTTCTTTCTGGGCGATCGTGTGTATGAGCAGATGATCAACGCCGCCCCTGCCCATGCCCGCGCGGTGTTCCGCGGAACGGATCCGCAGTGGTTCGCGTCCGGCGGCATGATGTCGGTCAGCCAGCATCTGGTCGATGAGATGGAAACGCTCGGCCATTTCACCTTCCCGGTGCCGCCGTCCATCGTCCATGGCGTGGCGCAGGTGGGCGAGATCATCGAGGACCGCCCAGCGCGTGAAGGTCGGCCACTGCGTTTCATGTTCGCCGCCCGCGTGTCTGAGCACAAAGGCATCCATCTGGCGTGCGAGGCGGTGGCGCTGCTGTTGGCACAGGGCGTGGACGACTTCGTGCTCGACGTCTACGGCGAGGGCGAGGTGGCGTATTACGTCAATTACGCGCACGTGCTGGGCGTCAGCGGGCACGTGAAATTCCTTGGTGCCGTGCCGCAGGCGGAGTTGCACCGCCAGTTCCAGCTCCATGATATGTTCGTGTTTCCCACCTGGACGCGTGAGCCGTTTGCCTTTGTGCCGTTCGAGGCCGCCGCCTATGGCTGCGTGCCGATCCTGACGGAGGATTGTGGCTGTGCTGAAAAGATCGTCGATGGCGTGCATGGGCTGAAGATACCGCGCACAGCGGAGGCGCTGGCCGATGCGATGCGCCGGGCGGTGGCCAGCGAGATCGAGCTGCCCCGGATGGAAGCAGCGGCAAAGGCGATGGTGCGGCAGGATCTCACATTGCAGGGCCATCTGAACAAGCTGATGGCTGGCTTGCAGTCGCAGCTAAAGCCATGGTCAGTCGAGCGTGTGGCCGACCCACGCGCGCTGCCGCTCGCCTTCTACAAGCATCATTTGTCGCTGGCGCTGCTGGCGGGTGTGACAGACTGATTTCATGAAGTGGACGATGCGATGACGCCTGCCTCTAACACGCCGCTCAACCGGCAGGACGCCGAGTTCTACGTGCGCGCCGCGTTTCGTGGATTGCTGGGGCGTGAGCCCGATCCTGTGGCCCTGGAGCATTTCAGTGGCGTGATCCTGCATTCCGGCGATCCGCTGGCACCGGTGCGGGATATTCTGGACAGTGCGGAATATCGTGGGCGGAAGGCGTCCGATGGGTCGGTGACCGCGCGTTTGCAAAAACAATCCGTGGTCGCGGCACCCGACATGAGCCTCGGTGGACGCATCCGGCGCAGGCTCAGGCGTGAGCTCGGCGTGCCGTCCGCCGCGCCCGACCTGTCGCTTTGGAGCGCCCAGGCCGCGATGCTCGCGACATGGATGGCACAGCTTTCACACGACGCCGCCACGCGCCAGTTTGTTGCCGAATTGCCGCAACCGGCACCGTTCGATCCCAAGCCGCTGCTGGACGGGTTCGCCGCCGAGAGCGCGAAGCTGGAGCAGCAGTTGCAGCGTCAGCGCAAGGAGCAGATGGCGGTGGCCTCTCGCCTGCTGAGCATGGAGGAGGAAATGGCGACGCTGCGTAGCCAGATGCCGCCGCCAGCCCCGGAAGCGACGCCTGCGCCTCCGCCACCACCGCCGCCGCTGGTCCATATTCAGGTGCTGGAGGACGCACAGCTTCACCTGTCCGAAGGCCCGTATGGCCGGTTCCTCACCATCATCCCTGATCTGGTGGGTGGGGCCATCGAGCGCGGTGAATTCTGGGATGCGCATCTGAAGCCGATTATCGAACGCTATGCCGATCCCACGCGCACCGCCATTGATGCCGGCGGCTATATTGGTTTTCACACGGTGTTTCTGTCGCGCCATTTCAAAAACGTGGTGTCATTCGAGCCGCAGGCCCGGCTGTTCCGGCTGCTCAACGCCAATGTGGAGCTGAATGGCTGCCGCAATGTGCGCACCTACAACGCCCCCCTGTATGACCGCGAGATCGAGATGGATCTGGCGGCGGATGAGTTCCAGCAGATCCCGGTGCCGAAGCAGGACGGTCAGGTGGATTACGCCGCCATTGGCAACGCCGCCGCGCTCTCTTTCATGCCGGCGCAAAATGCGGCGGGCTCGGCCGCGCTGAAGTCAATGACCATCGACAGCCTGGGCCTTACCGATGTCGGCTTCATCAAAGTGGACACACAGGGCTGCGATCTGCGTGTCCTGCAGGGTGGGCGTGCCACCATCGCCGCCTGTCGCCCGGTGATTGCGCTTGAATTCGAGCAGGCGTTGGCGGCCAATCAAGGCGACAGCCTGGAGGATTTCCAGCGCTTCTTCGCCGAGCTGAACTACGAGATGACGGAGACGGCGCATTCCGGCATCGCCCAGTGGGACTACCTGGCCACGCCGCGCTAGAGTGCATCCGGGTTTGGTTGAGTCAACCAAACCCGATGAGATGCCCTCTAAACATATGTTTAGCGGCCGACTTACATGTCGTGATGCATGGTTGTCCGGTCCGGCGGCGGGATCGGGCGACCGGCGCTGTCATGCGGGGTGGCCGGGTTGCGGGCGCGGATGAAATCGATCAGCGCCCAGATGTCATCGTCGCTCAGATGATCGCTGAAGCCGGGCATGGCGAGGCCGCCGCGCGGATTTGCCATGCCGTGCGCAATCCAGCCGAACAGCTCGCCATCTGTGTGCGCCCAAAGATGCGGGGCGGTGAGATCGGCCGGTGGAATGGGCAGGGTGTGCGCCACCAGCCCGTCGCCGCGGCCCGTGCTGCCATGGCATGAGACGCAGTTCTGCGTATAAAGTGTTGCCCCTGCAGCAATGCTCTCGGCGCTGAACCCGGTGGGTGAGGTGTAAAAACTCTCCGGCCCGGCGGGGACGAACAACAGGTCGAGATGCCCGGCCTGTACCACCGCGAGCGGGATGGCCAATGCGATTGCCAGCACGCCAGGCCATCGATGGCGGCCAAGCCGTCCCAGCAGCTGCGCAACACCCAGCCCGGCCATAGCGATCACAACCAGCAGCAATGCTGAGGCCTGCAGCACCTCATCGCGCAGGTCGGCGTCCTCGTTGATGGTAACGAGGCTGAATTGTTCGGTGAACGGCCAGACCGGTTGCGTGTGCATGGCCGGCGGGAGCTGGCTGAGCATGCTGGCGGCGAACACCACGGCCACGCCTGCCGCCGTCTGCCAGCCGATGCTGCGGATCAGCGCCCGGCGCGAGGGCTGCGGATCAGAGGCGCGCAAGCCGGGGGCGAGGCGGTAGCGATTGCGCCACGCACAGGCGAACAGCACCGCGAACAGCGCCATCTTCGCCAATGCCAGCCAGCCATAGCCGGTGCCGACCAGCCGCGGCACGCCGCCGATCATCTCGCCGAACTGCACCACGGCGCTGGCCAGCAGGGCGGTCACGCACAGCTTTCCGAGCGGCGAGTAATACCGGCACATCGCAGCCCCGATGACGGGCGTGCCGATGCGAACCATCGCCAGCAGCGGCAACAACGCGCCAAGCCAGCCTCCCGCCGCCAGCAAATGAATGATGTCGGACCCGATCAGAACGGGCAGCAATGGCTGCATGCTCGCCGCGTGGCTGTGGCCGGCATGCAGCACCAGCGCCGCACCGGCCAGGAGCAGCGCACTCCATGGTCGCATTGCGCGCCAAAGCATGGTGGCGGCCGTGAGGCAGGCAAATTGCGCAAGCAGCACATGGCCGAACCTGGTGTCGCGCAGCACCGATGGAATTGCCGCAAGCGTTGCTGTCAGCGTTCCGACGGATGCGATGTCAGCACTTTGCAGCGGCAGCCAGAGCAGCAATCCGCCGATGGCCAGTGCCAAGCTCAACGCGACGCTGCGGGTCAGTGCTGCGTTCAGCACCGCGCGCTCACTCGCCGTGGCGCGCGCGAGGGCGCTTGGGCAAACCCATTGGCGGAATATCAGCACGCCGAACAGCTGCAGCAGCCCGGCCACCGAAACACTGCGCGCAAGCACGAGCCAGAGGCCCCCCGGCTCCAGGCCGAAGCCGGGGGCGGCACCGTTGAATATCATCAGGAAGAAGGATTCCGCGTCAGGGGGCCGAGAGCGTGAAGCGATAGCTGCCGGTGGTGCGATGCGTGTCCACCGACAGCACTTGCCAGCGCACCGTGTAAACGCCTGGGCGCAGCGGCAGCAGGCTCACGATCAGCTTCGTCTGCCCCTCGCTGCCATTGTGCGGATCGGCATTGTCGATCCGCGCGCCGCTGTCGTCACGCACCTCGATGCTGCTGAACTTCGGCTCCACCCCCTCGGAAAAGGTGATGGCAATTTCGGTCGGCGTCGTGGTGACCGTGGCCCCCACGGCGGGTGAGGCAGCGCGCAGTTGCGCGTGCGCCAGTGCCGCCCCGGTGGGGGCAGCGAGCAGGGCAATCAGGAGAAGCAGGCGAGACAGCATCGGCGTGGCTCCCTTGGTGCTTGATCAGTGCCGTTACCTGCAACGAAGCCTGTCATTGCTGGCCGCGCCGCCCTCACTCGAACAGCAAAGCGGCGGGCATCGGGGCTGCGATCGCGGAGGCGGCGAGACGGGCAAGGCTTGGGTAGTCGATCTTGCCGCTGCCGAGCAGTGGGATCGAGTCAAGCTTGAGGAGTGTGCGTGGCACCATGATCTCCGCCATCCCGCGTTCCCGGGCGAAGCGCAACAATGTGCTGGTGTCGGCTTCCTTGCGGGTGGTGGCGAGCAGCAACGCCTCGCCTTTGCGCGTGTCCGCCACCGCAATCACGGCGTGCTGATCGTCTGGCCAGAGCGAGACGGCGAGCGCCTCGGCGGCGACCATCGACACCTTCTCGCCGCCGATTTTGGCAAACCGCTTGGCCCGGCCGGTGATGGAGACGTAGCCCTGGTCATCAACTGTGCAGATATCGCCGGTGTCATACTCGCCAGCGCAGCGGTCGAGTACGCCCGGGTGGGAGGCGCGCAGATAGCCGAGCATGAGGTTCGGGCCACTGACAAAAAGCTGCCCGCCCTCGTCGATGCCCGGCACTGGCTGCAGCCGGTGCTCGATGCCTGGCAAGAACCGCCCAACCGTGCCGGGCTTGCTGTGGCTTGGCGTGTTCATGGCGAGCACAGGGGCCGTCTCGGTGGCTCCATACCCCTCCAGCAGCCGCACGCCGAAGCGGTCGGCATAAAGCCTGCGGGTTTCCTCACGAATCTTCTCAGCACCGCCGAAAATGTAGCGCATGGAATAGAAATCATATGCATGGGCATAGCGCGCCCAGCCCGCCAGAAACGTGTCGGTGCCGAACGCGATGGACGCATCCGAGTCGTACATCAGGCCGGGAATGATGCGGTAATGCAGCGGGCTCGGGTAATGCAGCGTGCGCACGCCGGACAGCAGCGGCAGCAGCGTCGCCCCGGTCAGGCCGAAGCTGTGAAACATCGGCATGGCGTTGAACACGCGGTCCTGCGCCGTGAAATCCACGATCGAAGACAGCTGCGCGCAGTTCGACAGCAGGCTGCGATGGCTGTGCACCACGCCCTTCGGCTCCCCCTCGGAGCCGGAGGTGTAGATCACCACCGCCCAGTCATCCGGTGAAGCCTTGGCCCCCGGCATGGCGCGTGGGCGCATTGCGGCAAGCTTGCCGAACAGCTTGTCACTCAAACCGATGCTGGCGCGGATGTCCTCCAGCCAGACGAAATTGAACTCGGCCGAAAGCCGCTCCACCACCCGCTCCAGCTTGGCCTTTTCGATGAACAGGCGGCTGGAAACGATGGTCCGCAGCGGCACCGCGCGACACGCGGCGATCATCGCGTCCGCCCCTGCCGAGTAGTTCAGCATGCAGGGCACCCGGGCATAGGCCTGCAGTGCCATGAACGTGACCAGCGTGCCCTGGGAGTTCGGCAGCATCAGGCCGATATGACGCTCCTCGGTGCGGCCCTGCAGCAGCTTGCGGCCCAGAACGGCGGCCCCCAGCGTGATGCGGCCATACGAGATCGGCTGGCGCTGTGCGTCCTCGGCAATCAGCGTCTTGCCGCCATGGATGTCGCGCGCATCCAGAAACGCTGAGAACAGCGTGCGATCCGTGTTCTTGGCCCGATAGACGGTGCCGACCATCAATTCCTGCAACGTGCGGCCCACCGCCTCACGACGTTGGCGCGGCGTCAGGCCCTCCGCATTTTCCGGCGTGAGATCCACCTGCGGCATGATGGTGATCGACAGCTTCGGGAACCACCGCATGCGCAGCTTGCCGTTCATGTGGCCGAGCCTCGTGTATTGCATGCCATCAATGGCAATCGGCTGGATTTTCGCGCCCGATTTGTCAGCGATCAGGCCAGCGCCCTCGTAGATCTTCATCAGCGCGCCAGTTTTGGTGAGGCGGCCTTCCGGGAAGATCATCAGCCGCTCGCCCCGGTCGCGCACGGCTTCCACCATGCGTTTGACGGAGTAGGGCGATTGCACATCGACCTTGAACATCTCAACGGCGGCGAGGAACGGCTTGGCCCACCAGAGATCGGCGGTTTTGGTATAAACGGCAAAGGTCGGGCTGTCCGGCAGATAGGCGGAGATCAACACCGCATCGCCGTAGCTGTGATGGTTGGCCACGATCACCAGCTTGTCGCCGGTGGTGTAATGCTCAAGCCCACGCACTTCGACGCCATGCAGCGTGTCGAAATACAGCCGGCAGAGGATGCGCGTGACCTCCTTGCGCAAAATCCCGGCGGCCCGGATGGCGACGTAAAGGTTGATCAGGGCGGCCAGACCAAGCACCAGCGGAGCACTGGCCCCAAGCGCTGCCATGATGGCAGCCACAGCGGCACCGGCCACCATGAACAGGGCGTTCACAATGTTGTTGGCGGCGATCATGCGCGCACGCAGCCGGGGTTCGGAGCGGTCCTGGATAATGGCGTAAAGCGGCACGGAGAACAGGCCACCGCACATCGCAAGCAGCGCCAGATCAACCAGCATCCGCACGCCGTGGAAGGTGCTGAACACGGCATTGATGCTGTCGAGCGTGCCGGCACCGGAGGCAGCCAGTGCGAAATCGGCGCAGAAAATCGAAAGGCCGAAAATGGCGAACGGCACAAAGCGTGGCGACACGTTGCCGCGCAAAATGCGGGCGCACAGCATCGAGCCCGCGCCCACGCCGATGGCGAACACCGCCAGCAACAATGTCAGCACAATCCCAGGCGCGTGCAGCGTGTCGCGCACAATAACCGGGAACTCGGTGATAAGGGTTGCACCCATCGTCCAAAACCAGGACAGGCCGATGATGGATTGCCAGATCGGCTTCACCTTGGTGGCAGCCGCAACGCAGCGCCAGCTTTCGGCGAACACGTTGCGGCCAATGACAAGGCTTGGCTCGGCTGGCTGTGCCGTTGGAATGCGCCAGGCGGCGAACAGCCCAAGGGCTGCAAACGCGACGCCCAGGCCCGCCACAATCGCCCGCCCGCTCTCCAGCAACGCCAGCCCGCCACCGGCGACAGTTCCGGCCACGATGGCGAGGAACGTCACCGCCTCAATGGCCCCGTTGCCAGCGACCAACTCATCCTCGGCCAAATGCTCAGGCAGGATGCCGTATTTCACCGGGCCAAACAGCGTGGCCTGCAGGCCGAGGCCGAACAGAATGGTGAACATCGCGGTGACGTTCGAGGTCAGAAACGCCAGCGCCGCCCCCAACATCAGCACAAGTTCGCAGGCTTTGGCAGCGAGAACGACACGCGGTTTGCGGAAACGGTCTGCCAACTGTCCGGCGGTGGCCGACAGCAGCGCGTAGGGAGCGATGAAAAGCGCGCTCGCCAGAGCCGAAAGCCCGGCTCCACCGGCACCAAGCCGGAAGATCACCAGCGTGACGATGGCCGTTTTCACCAGATTGTCGTTGAACGCGCCGGTGACGGTGGCCAGTGCGAGCGGACCAAGCCGCCGGGTGGTCAGCAGGGATAGCGACGAGACACTCACCGCACAGTGCTCCTGTCTTGACTGATGTGCATCATCGCCCGCTCTCCCCAGCATGCCGTAACGTCAATCATGTGGAAGAATGCGGCCAGAGGCGCAAGCGGGGCTATCACATATTTAGGATCGCGGATGGCCATATGTGGGCATGATTCGCCCCTTAGCGACCGGCATGGGCGCATCAGCACAATTCAGGGTAGCCCTGAAAGGCCGCTTCCAACTCCATCCGGCGTTGTTCACCATAGTCCAGCGCATCTGATGGCACGATATCCGCCAACATCAGAGCGGCGCGGACAGCCGCCCACTCCGGCGCGCGGGCGACACGGGTGAGGGCAGCGCGGAGCGCCTTTGTGATCTCGGGCGATGTACCGGCGGCGGTGATGAAGGGCAGCGCCGGCGTTGACGGTGTGGCCGCCAGCACGCGCAGCTTTCCCGCCGCATTCGGGCGATGGCGGGCGAAGAAGGCGAAGGTGACGCAATCAACGCTGGTCGCATCGGCCTCACCTGCTGCCACGCGATCCAGATTGGCGGGCGCGCTGTGGGTTTCGATGCAGGAAGCGAAGAACCTGCGGCCACCGGCGATATCGGCGATGGCCCGTCGTGGCAGGTTCATGCCGGAGTTGGAATGCAGGCTGTTGAACACAAAACGCGTGCCGCGCAGATCGGCGAGCATGGCATAAGTGGCGTCCGCACGGACGATGAACACGCCGGTATGGCGAGGTCCACAGCAATAGGGCGCGTCATAGACGGGCACGCCGAGGATATGACCTTGGCCTGCAAAGATGGTCTGCAGCGGCCAGCCGCAAACCTGGGTGAACAATGTATCCGGCTCGATTCGCTCCGGCACCGGCTTGCGGACGAATTCCAACGCCTCTGGCACATCGGACACCCCTTCGCGTCGCAACTCTGTGCGCATGGCGGCCCAGAAAGCGGCATTGTCGGCCTGCATTTCGGGAAGGTTGTACATCGGCAGGCTGGCGCGCATGGTGCTGTCCCTTTCAGCCAGTCCCGTCTTTCACCCATCGCCGTCTTGCCGCAAGCTTGTCGCATTGCGCAACAGCTTGGCATGGACATGACCTGGATCGACGCGGCTGACCATTCCGTTCTCGTCGCCCGAAGCTGGCTGGAGGTGGAGGCGGGGCGGGCAGCCATTCTGATCTATGACATTGACGGTGCGGTTTACGCCACGGCCGCAATTTGCCCGCATCACGCGGCGTTTCTGTCGCAGGGCTCGTTCGCGGGCGAGCACGTCGATTGCCCGCGCCATATGGGGCAGTTCCACATTCCCACCGGCACGCAAACACGCGGCCCCGCCTGCGATGCGTTGCGTGTTTATCCGGTGGAGGTGCGGGGTGGGCGCGTGTGGGTGGAGATCAGCCCAGACCCAAAAAGCGCCTGATCATCCGAATGGCGAGCGCGAAAGCTGAGAGCGGTGCTGCTTGCGTGGCCCTCTGCCCAGCCAGCCTTGCCCGCAGATTGGCGGCAAACATGGCGGTGATCTCATCGGCCAGCATCTCCACCACGCGCTGCTTGGCAAGTTGGGCGAGCGGGCCTTTCAGGCTGTAGTCGATGTCGAATCCAAGCACCGAGCCGCCGCCGTCCGGCTCAACGCGGAAGTTCGCGGTGGCGGACAGACGGGTGCCGCTGGCTTTATCCTGCCCCTGTCCGGTGGCGATGCCGGCGAAGGCCGCGGCGTCGTAGGTGAGTTGCGCAGCACCAGTGAAGCGGGCGCGCACCGGGCCGATGGCAACCGTGATCTCGCCCGTGAGGTTATGGCCGTCCATGGTGGTGAACGATGCCCCGGGAATACACGAGACGATGGCCTGCGGGTCGCGCAGAATGGCCCAAAGCTGAGCAGGCGGTGTGGAGAAGAGCAGGCGCTGGTGCAGTCCCTGCCCCGGGGTCGCCGCTTCAGCTGCTTCAGCTGCTGCAATCGGCACAGCCTTGCCGAACGTGACGGAAGGGACGGGCGCGCGCGATGGGCCAGCCACATTCAACCGTTCGTCCAGCACCTGCCGAATGGCGCGGACGATGCCGTTATAGCCGGTGCAGCGACACAGATTTCCCGCCAGTTCCAGGCGGATATCATCGTCGCTGGCATCGGGTAGGCGGCGCACGATGTCCCGCGCCGTCACCAGCATCCCCGGCGTGCAATAGCCGCATTGCAACGCGTGATGGGCGGTGAAGGCCACGCGCAGACGTTCAGCGATCGGGTCGTGCTCCAGCCCCTCAATGGTGCGGATATCGCAGGCGTTGCAGGTGGCGGCGAAGGTGATGCAGGAGCGCGCAGGCTCGCCGTCGATCAGAATGGTGCAGGCTCCGCACACGCCATGCTCACAGCCGAGATGGGTGCCGGTGAGCAGCAGATTCTCGCGCAGGAAGTCGGCCAGATGCTGGCGCGGGGCAACGTCGTACTCCCCGCGCGCGCCGTTCACGGTGAGAGAAATGCGCGTCATGCCGGCAGCACCCGTGAGACGGCTTCAAGCTGAATGCAGCGATCAACTGGGTCCAGAAATCCGAGCACCGCCTCCGCCCCGGCAAGGCTCACATGATCGCCGGTGAGCAGCAAAGGCGGGCCACCTACTGCGCCAATGGCGAGACGGATGCCGTCGGTGGTGGCAAGGCAGGCCGCCATGGCGTGGGCGAATTCTCCGGGTTTGCGGCACAGCTTGTGATAGCGCCAGTGGAAGCCCGTGGCGGGCTTAGGAATGCGAATGGCACGTACGATCTCGCCTTGCACCAGCAGCGTGCGATAGGCCCCGGTGACGAAACCTTCGAGCGGCACGGCGCGCGTCGTCGTCAGCACAACAGCGTCGAGGGCTGTCAGCGTCGTCAGCCAGTCCGCCGCCGGATCGGCATGACACAGACTGCCACCGATGGTGCCGCGATTGCGCACCGCGCGATAGGCAATGCCCTGGGCGATGCGGGCGAGGACACCGCCTTCCAAATCGGGCGTGCGACCATCGGCCAAGGCGGCGTGGGTGGTGGCGGCACCCAGCGTGATGGCGTCGCTTGTCTGCTCCGCTCCATGCAGCGCTGCAATCCCGGTCAGCGGCACAATCCAGGCCGGGCGTGTGGCGCGCAGATTGAGCATCGGTCCGAGGGACTGGCCGCCTGCCATCGCACGACGGTCCTCCCCTGCAAGCAAAGTAGCGGCGTCACTGATATCCTCAGGCACCGCCAGATCGAACGCAGCCGCTTTCATGCGCGTGCCGCCATAACCGCCGTGACAATGCGAGCAGCGGTGATCGGCAACCGGTCCACGCGCGCGCCAATTCCCGCCAGTGCATCGTTCACCGCATTGGCAATCGCCGCCGGTGGGCCAATCGCCCCGCCCTCGCCAATGCCCTTCTGGCCAAAGCGCGTGTAGGGCGATGGGGTTTCCATATGGTCGATGCGCAGCACCGGAATTTCGGTGGCACCGGGGATGGAATAATCGGCGAGCGTGGCGGCGGAAGGCTGGCCGAATGCATCGAACGCCATCTCCTCATACAGCGCCGTGCCAATCCCCTGTGCCACGCCGCCGATCACCTGGCCATCGGCGATCATCGGGTTCACCAGCACGCCGCCATCCTCACAAATCGCGTAATCGAGCAGCTTGATCTCGCCGGAGCGCGTGTCCACCGACACCGTGCAGGCGTGCGCTGCGTAGCTGAACGTGCCGCTGTCCCGCTCCGGCTTATAGCCCGCAGTGACATCAAGCCCGCCGCCATCCACATCCTCCGGCAGATCCTGCGGGCGGAGATAGAATGTGCGGGCCACCGTCTCAATCGAAACGCTGCCGGTTGGGCCTCGCACTTCGCCATCACCCACCACCACATCCGCCACGCTGCACTGAAGCAGATGCGCGCCAATGCGGGCGATGCGGTGGGCCAACTGCGTGCAGGCCTCAGCCACGGCACCACCTGCCATCACCATGCAACGCGAGCCCCAGGTTCCCGTGGAATAAGGCGTCACACCAGTATCACCATGCACCACCCGCATCCGCGCAATCGGCACGCCGAGGATGGAGTGCGCCACCTGCGCCAGCGTCGTCTCCAGCCCCTGGCCATGCGACTGAATGCCGACGCGCAACTCCAGCCCGCCATCGGGCGACATTCGGGCCTGCGCCTGCTCGAAGCCGGGCACCATCGGAATACCCCAGCCCGCATAGACCGAGGTGCCGTGCGCCGCCTGCTCACAGAAAATCGCCATGCCGAGGCCAAGACGGACAGGGCCGGTGGCCTGGCGCTGGCGGGCGCGGAAAGCGGGCACGTCGATAGCGTCCACCACACGGCGCAGGCATTGCGGATAGTCACCGCTGTCGAAATGCTTGTTGGTGATGTTGTCGAACGGCATCGCCTCAGGCGGGATGAGGTTGCGCAGCCGCACCTCATGCGGCTCCAGCCCTGCCTCGCGTGCGATGGCGTCGATCATCGTCTCCATCGCGTAGGCCACGCCCGCACGCGCCACGCCACGATACGGCAGGATCGGCGGCTTGTTGGTGGCGACCGACCAGGTGGAGCAGCGATAGGCCTCGAAATCATAGGGGCCGGGCAGAATGCTCGCCACCTGTGCCGCTTCCAGGCAGGCGGAGAACGGATAGATCGAATACGCCCCGGCATCGACATGCGCCTCGCAATCGAGTGCGATCAGGCGGCCGTCGGCGTGGGCATAGGCGGTGAGTTCATAATGATGCTCACGGCAATTCGCCCCACCCGTCAGCGACTCACGCCGGTCCTCTATCCAGCGAATGGGGTGGCCAAGACGCATGGCGAGGTGGCCCGCGACCACTTCCTCCGGCAGCAAAATGCCCTTGTAGCCGAAGCCGCCGCCGACATCGGGGGCGATGATGCGCACGGCTTCCTGCGGAAGGCCCAGGCATTCGGCAAGCCCAGTGCGGACGATGTGCGGCATCTGGGTAGAACTGTGCATGACCAGCTGTTCCAGCCTGCGGTCCCATTGCACAACGAGGCCGCGCCCCTCAATCGGTGCCATATGCTGACGCGCGGTGCGCAGCGTGCGACGAACCACAATCGCCGCATTGGTCCGGACGGAGGCTTCGCCAATATCCACGCGGGTGGAAAGGAACGCGTTGTCCGTCCAGCCCTCGTGCAGCCGCGGCGCGTCCACTGCCATTCCGGCCAGCATATCCGACACGGCAGGCATTTCCTCGTAGTCAACCTCCACAAGCTCGGCGATATCCTCCGCCTCAGCGCGCGTATCAGCGACGCAAACGGCCACCGCCTCGCCCACATGGCGCACGCGACCATTCGCCAGCACGAGTTGCGAGGATTGTTTGAAGCCCGGCAGGCCGGAGACGGCGGTGATCGGCAGCACGCCCATGAGGTCAGCGGCGGTGAACACGCAATGCTCAAACCCGGCCGGTTTGCGGATGGCCGTAACGCGGGCATGGGCCACGGGGGCGCGGACGAACGCCAAATCCTGCGTGCCCTGTGGCCTGATATCGGCGATGAACAGGCCGCGCCCGCGCAAATAACGATCGTCCTCCTTGCGGGGGACCGACCGGCCTACGCCTTCGCCGTTGCTCTGCACGCCATCCATTCAGCTCGTCGCCTCTCATTGCGTGGCATGACAGCCATGCGTATCCTGATGATCAACCGATCATTCCAGTTTCACAACCGGGAGCCTGCCATGGACCTGCATATCGACACAATTCTTCGTGGTGGCCGGGTGATCGATCCGGCACAAGGCTTCGACGGTGTGGCGGATGTGGCGATCAGCGGCGACCGGATTGCCGCAATGGGGCGCGATCTTTCAGCCGGGCCGGACACCAAGATCATTGATTGCAGCGGCAAGATCGTCATTCCCGGCATGATCGACACGCACGGGCATATCTACCAATACGTGACCGGCAAGTTTGGCCTGTCGGCGGATATGGTGGGCGTGCAATCCGGCGTGACAACCGTGCTCGACCAGGGCGGGCCAAGCTGCATGACGCTGCCGGGTTTTCGCAAATTCGTGGCCGAACCGGCTGACACGCGGGTGCTGTGCTTCCTGTCGGCCTATCTCGTTGGCGGCCTTGAGGGGCATCTGTATCCCGAGCTGTATGGGCCGGAACAGGTGAATGTGGAGGCCACGGTGAAGGCCGCGAAGGAGAATCGTGATCTCGTGCGCGGCATCAAGGCACATGCCGAAATCGGCGGGGCCTCGCGCTGGGGGCTGGAGGTGATCAAGCTCGGCAAGCGCATTTCGTCCGAGGCCGGGTTGCCGCTTTACATTCATCTGGGCCAGCTCTGGCCAACCAAGGAGAGCGCCACGGTGGATGCCGACGAAGTGGTGCAGGCGCTGGTGCCGATCATGGAGAAGGGCGACGTTCTCGCGCACCCGTTCACCCGCCACCCCGGCGGATTCATCTCCACCGAAACCGGCGAGGTGCATCCGGTGGTCTGGGCGGCGCTGGAGCGTGGCGTGACGGTTGATGTCGGCCACGGCAGCCATTTCAGCTTCGACATGGCACGCCGCACGATTGCCGCCGGTATTCGCCCAACGACGCTGGGGGCGGACATGCACGGCTACAATGTGCGCGTGCCGGATGCCTCCGCCGATGTGAGTGCCAACCCATTCTTCGGCGTGGCCCCGTTCAACCTCACCAACGCCATGACCAAGCTGCTCGCACTCGGCCTGCCATTGTCGGAGATCGTGGCCACCGTCACCTCCAACGCCGCCGTCATGGTGGGGATGGAAGACGAGATAGGAGCCCTTCGTCCGGGCATGGCAGCGGATGTGTCCGTACTCGACCTGCTCGATGGAAAGTTCGAGCTGAGTGACAACAGCGGTGTCTCGGTGGTTTCGCCGCAGATGCTGATGCCCGCGTTCTGCCTCAAGGCAGGCAAGCGCCACGAGGTCAGCAGCCCGCTCGTGCCGCCTGCCGTGCTGGCGGCTTAGCGCGCGATCACCCCTCCAGCCAGGATTTCAGCACCCGCCAGAACGCAAACCGCTGCTGGGAGTTCACCAGCGTGTGCGCGGCACCGGGGATGATGGTGATCTGCTTGTCGCCGTTCGGCAGCTTCTGGAAGAAGTCGCAAATGTCCGAAAGCTGCGCGATGCCGTCATACTGGCCGCTGACCAGCAATGTCGGCGCGAGCAATCGGTCTGGATGCACCACCGGCAGATTGGCGGTCATATCGAGATAGGTGCCGGCTGGCACGCTGTCGCCATAGACCATCTCGGCCTTGATGAAGGCGTCGATCACGTCCTGATCCGTCAGGCCCGGTTTGTCGCGCGTGAAGATGCTGTTGAGCATGGACGCGTCGCGCGGCCTGCGATTATGCGTCTGATAATACGCGGTCTGCTCGGCGCGTTTTGACAGGGTCGCCGAGCCCTGGCCGGTGTAGGTGAACGCCTGCAGCACGAGCCGCCCCACGCGGTCCGGCTGGTCGCTGGCATAGGCTCCCACGCGCAGGGCCCCGGAGCTTTCGCCCATCATGTGCATTCGTGTTTCGCCGGTCTCACGCTTCACGATCTCAGCCGCCGCCTTCAGATCCTCAACGCCGGACTGGATGTTGGAATTGTTGTCGGTGCGGGTGGAGCGACCGTAACCCTCATGGTCCATCGTCCAGACGTCGTAACCCCACCGTGCCGCGACATTCATAATGGAGAGATCGTCCCGGCCCAGCAGAGCGAGGTCGAAACTCGGCAAGGCAGAGGCTGACGATCCGTGCACAAAGAACATCACCGGACGCGGCTTGCCGTCGGGTGCGCCGAGCCGCTTGCGATAGACGGCGAGATTGATGCCGCCCGGCTTGGTGGCGGTGTAGTTGGCACTCCAGATGTCCGGGGTGTCAGCCGCATGGGCAGGGCGTGTCATGGCAGCCGCAAGCACGGTGCCGGTCAGGACGGTTCTGCGTTCGAGCATGGTTTGCCTCCCTGTTTGGTGAGAGGTTAGACCGCCCTGACCCGTCATTGCGAGGCCCCGCTTGGGGCCGTTGCAATCCAGAGGTGCGCGATGCGGCTCCTGGATTGCCACGGCGCTTGCGCGCCTCGCAATGACGCCTACGGAGGTTCCACCCGCCCCCTCAGCCGCCGCCCCAGCGCCAGTTCCGTCACGATGCCGTGCAGTGTGCGCAGCTCCTGTTCCGTCACCTCGCCGCGCTGGAACAAATGGCGGATGTTGCGGACCATGCCGGGGCGTTTGGGCAGGTTCTTGAGGAAGCCGCATTCGTCGAGTTCGTGGGTGAGGTGGCCGAGGAAATTCTCCAGCTCGCCCTTGGTGGCGATGCGGGTTTCGTTGGTCATCAGTGTGCGGGCGACGGTCTGATCCTCCGCCATCCACCACTCATAGGCCATCACCAGCACGGCTTGCGCGAGGTTGAGGCTCATGAAATCCGGGTTGAGCGGGTAGCGGATCAGCGCGTCGCAACAGGCCATGTCGTCATTGTCGAGCCCGGCGCGCTCTGGGCCGAACATCAGGCCCACGCGAAGCTCCCGCGCACAGATCAGCCGGGCTTCGGCGGCGGCACCGCGGGCGGTGAGCACCGGCTTGATGATGTGACGCGGCCGGGGGCAGGTGGCGTAGACGTGGTGCAGATCGGCCACGGCGGAGGCCACGTCCTCATGCACCGTGCAATCGTCAAGCAGCCGGTCTGCGCCCGAGGCGGTGCGCCACGCCTTCTCCTGCGGCCAGCCGTCCCGCGGGGCGACGAGGCGCAAATGATACAGCCCGCCATTGGCCATGGCGCGGGCGACGGCACCGATATTGTCCGCCAGTTGCGGGCGCACGAGAATGACGACCGGGGAGTTGCCGATCGGGTGCAGGTCCGCGCCGCCATCTTTTCCCGTCATCAGCTGCGGCGCCAGATGGTGCCGGTGGGGCCGTCCTCCAGCTGAATGCCGCGTGCGTCGAGCTGGGCGCGAATGGCGTCGGCCCCTTTGAAGTCGCGCGCCTTGCGGGCATCGATCCGGGCCTGCACGAGAGCGTCGATCTCGGCACTGTCATCGCCGCCACGGAACCAGTCAGCGGGGCTATGCATGAGCAGGCCGAGCAGATGGCCGGCGGCGAGCAAACCGGACGCGGCTTCGGCATTGCCGGCCATGGCGGCGTCGGCGAGTGCGTGCATGGCGGAGAAGGCGAGCGGTGTGTTGAGGTCGTCGCACAGCGCGTCCATCACCGAGATCGGCACGTTGGCAGCGGGCTCAGCCGGGGTGCGTTCGAGGGCGCGATAGAACCGGTCGAGGTCGCGCTTGCACTCGCCAAGTGCTGCTTCTGAGAAATCCAGCGTCTGCGAATACTGTGCCCGCAGCAGCAGCATGCGCGCCGCCTCGGCTGGGGCCATGGCGAGCACCTGCTGCACGGTCAGAAAGTTGCCGAGCGACTTGCTCATCTTCTGGCCGTTGATGGTCAGCATGCCGTTATGCACCCAAACCCGCGCAAACTGGCTGCCGGGGAAGGCGCAGACGGATTGGGCGAGCTCGTTCTCGTGGTGCGGGAACAGCAGATCGTCACCGCCGCCGTGGATGTCAAAGCTCTCGCCGAGATAGCGCCAGGACATGGCGGAGCATTCGATGTGCCAACCGGGACGGCCGCGACCCCACGGGCTGTCCCATCCGGGAAGATCGGGGCTAGACGGCTTCCACAGCACGAAATCCCCGGCATCGCGCTTATAGGGGGCGACATCCACGCGGGCACCAGCCAGCAGATCATCCGGGCTGCGGCCGGAGAGTTTGCCGTAATCGGCGAAGCTGCCGACGGAGAACAGGACGTGACCCTCGGCGGGGTAGGCGTTGCCCGAGGCGATCAGCTTTTCGATCAGCGAGATCATCTCGCCGATATGCTCGGTGGCGCGCGGCTCCACGTCCGGCGGAATGCTGCCCATGGCCGCCATATCGGCGTGGAAATTGGCAAGCGTTGTGGCCGTGACCTCACCGATGCTGCGGCCCTCATCGGCGGCGCGCTTGTTGATCTTGTCGTCCACGTCGGTGATGTTGCGAACGTAGGTCACGCGCGGGTAGAGCGCGCGGAGCAGGCGGGCCAGCACGTCAAACACCACTTCGGCGCGGGCATTGCCGATATGGGCGCGGTCATACACTGTGGGGCCGCACACATACATCCGCACATGGGAAGGATCGAGCGGGACGAAATCCTCGGATTTCCGCGTGTGATTGTTGTGCAGGCGCAGGCGGGGCATGAGCACTCCGGATCAGGACAATTCGGGCCATTACTCCGCCACGCGCGCGCGCAAATCAATGCGAGGTGGCGCGAGGCCGGTCTGCATCATGCGTGTGAGAAATTGACATGGCGCGGTGAAGCGGGCCTATGCGCGACTGCGATGACCCGGTTTTCCCTCACATGAAATACGCCATCCTGGCCGTGGGCCTGGGCGGTGCGGCGCTGATCGGGCTGGTGGCCTGGTTTGGCGCGCAGACCATCGGGCAGGACGTGCTGCGCGCGGATTGGGCGATCCCGGCCACCATCGCGTTGCATTTGCTGCAGCTTTTCCTCTCGGGCGTGGCGTGGCGCATCTCGGTGGGGGCCGAAAAGCCGTCCACGTCGATCTATTTCCGACTGCGCTGGATCCGCGAGGCGGTGAACTCGCTGCTGCCGGTGGCACAGATGGGCGGCAATCTGGTCGGCATCCGCATGCTGGTGCTGCGCGGCGTGCCGGGCTCCCTCGCCGGAGCGGGCACCACGCTGGACCTGACCATTGAGGCATTGACGCAGTTTGTCTGGACCATGATCGGCATCGCCGTGCTGGCCACCATCAGCTCCGACCAAAGCTGGCGGCCGTGGCTGGAGGGCGGAATGATCGCCATGGGCCTCGGTCTTGCGGGCTTCGTGGTGGCGCAGCGGGCCGGGCTGATGCGGCTGATCGAGGCGCTGGCAACGCGGCTGCAGCGCGTGTTTCCATCGCTGTCGATGGATCAGGTGCGTGGGCTGCATGCCGAGCTGATGCGGCTGCAAGCAAATCGCGGTGCATTGGCACAGGCATTCGGCATCCACCTGTTCACCTGGATGATTGGCACGTTCGAGGTCTGGGTGGCGCTGACCGCGATGGGCGTTGCCATCCGCCCGACCGAGGCGTTGGTGATCGAAAGCCTCGGCATGGCAGCGCGCAGTGCGGGCTTCGTGGTGCCGGGAGCACTTGGCGTGCAGGAGGGCGGGTTTATTTTGGTGTGTGGCCTGTTTGGCATTCACGCGGACACGGCGATCGCACTTTCGATGGTCAAGCGGGTGCGCGAACTGGCGGTGGGCTTGCCGGGATTGGTGTCCTGGCAGGTGAGCGAGGGCAAACGCTTGGTGCGACGGCAGCGCGCGGCAGCGGATGAGGGTTCTTAGCGAATCCTTCCAATCGGTCGGCTGATCCGGCAGACTGAGTGCATGTCACGTCGCACCGTAGAGGTCACGCCCGATTTGGTGCTGCGCGCCTATCGGATCGGCATGTTTCCGATGGCGGAGAACCGGACCAGCGAGAAGCTATATTGGCTTGATCCGGAGTTGCGGGGGCATTTGCCGCTGGGCGGGTTTCATTTGCCGCGGCGATTGCTGCGCACGGTGCAGTCCGGCCCGTATACTGTCACCGTCGATACCGATTTCGCCGGCGTGATTGCGGCCTGCGCGGCCCCGGCCCCGGGGCGGATGGACACCTGGATCAACCCGCGCATTGAGAGCCTGTTCACCGAGTTGCACCGCATGGGCTTTGGCCATTCGGTGGAGACGCGACTGGATGGGCAGTTGGTGGGCGGGCTGTATGGCGTGGCGGTGGGGGCGGTGTTCTTCGGCGAGAGCATGTTCAGCGTGGCGCGCGATGCATCCAAGGTGGCGCTCGTGCATCTGGTGGCGCGGCTTCGCATGGGCGGGTTTGCCCTGCTCGACACGCAATGGGTCACCACACATTTGCAGCAATTCGGTGCCATGGAAGTACCGAGACTGGATTATCGCCGCCTGCTGGAAGCGGCCGTTGAGGTTGAGGCGCATTTTCCCGCCCATCCCAGCGAAGCGGCGCTTTCGGCAGAGTTTGTAACCATTGCCAAAGGCTCTGCATGAAACGCCTGTTGTTTGTTTTGACGGTTTTGCTGGCCGGTGCGGCGCAGGCTTCCGACGCACCGCGTTATCTTCCGCGCCGGGATGCTGCGATCACCTATCGCACCGAAGGCTCTGACGCGTCGGTGCCGCCGAGCTTCACGGTGCGGTATTTCTCAGCCGCCGACCGGTTGCGCATCGAGGGTGGGGCGCTGGGCTATGTGCTGGTCGATCGTACCATGGAGCGGGTGGATTTCGTGATGCCGCAGCCCAAGCTGGTGATCGAGATGCCGCCCGGTGGTGGGATCACGCCAGGGTTCATTCTGTCCGACCAGTTCCAATTCGAGCGGCAGGGTGCTGATAAGGTGCTGGGGCGGCCTTGCACGGTCTACAACGTCACGGCTCCGCGCGCGCATGGCGTGGTGTGCCTGACCTCGGACGGTCTGCTGCTGCGCGGCGAAGGGCAGGGGCGCGATGGCCGCCGCGCGCGGATTGAGGCCACTTCGGTGACGATGGCCACACAGCCCGCAGGTTTGTTCACGCCGCCCGACAATTACCGAATCATGCCGCTATCCAAATGACCAACTCCGTCATTGCGAGCCCCCGCTTGGGGGCGTGGCAATCCATGACATTACGGCGAGGCTGGGCCGCAAGGCTGTGGATTGCCACGGCGCAAGCGCGCCTCGCAATGACGGCGTGTTTCGCGTTCACGTTGTCGTCCTATGTCGCCTACGCCGAGGACCGCCCGCTCACGCAGCCGACGCGCGATGTGGACGTGATCTATCGCATCGCCGGGCCAGACGGTCCGCTGGAGCAGCGGCTGCGCTGGGGGGTAACGCTTGGCAAACTCCGCGTCGATCCGCCCTCGCCCGGGCTTTACATGATTATCGATCAGCAAACCCACATCATGCAGGCGGTGCGGGAGGCCGATCGCTCCGTGGTGCAGGTCGATGGCGGTGACAAGGCATTGCCCGGGGCCGCTCCGGGTGGGCGTTTCACCAAAGGTGAGGTGGCACAAATTCAGGGCCTGCCCTGCACGTTGTGGCAGACGAATGATCTGTCAGGCCGGAAGGTCTCGATTTGCATGACATCTGATGGCGTGATGCTGCGTGCGGAGGCGGACGGGCTGGTGCTGGCGGAAGCCACGGCAGTGAAGTTCGCCCCGCTTGGTGAGGCGGTTTTCCGGGTGCCTTCGAATTACCGAAAAATCATGCCCGCCCCGGTGTCACGCAAGCCATGATACCGTAGTCCGTTCCGCACACAGAGCGAGCAGGCTTTCCGATGTTTTCATTGATCCAGGACCGCAAAGGCCGCTTTTCGCCAATCCGCGCGGTGACGCTGACCATCCTCGTGGTGCCGTTTCTGCGGCTGCTGGCGCTGTGGCTGACCGGTGGCCTCGGTGGCCGCCCGGTGCGGGAGTTCACGCATGGCACTGGTGACTACGCGGTGTATTTCCTGCTGGCGTCACTCGCCATCACGCCGTTGCGCTCGGTGCTGGACTGGCAGCGCATTGTGCCGCTGCGGCGCATGATCGGGGTTGGGGCTGCGTGCTACGCGGGCATCCATTTCGGACTTTATGTGATCGACCAGAAGTTCGATCTGATCAAGGTTGCCAGTGAGATCGTGCTGCGGTTCTACCTCACCATCGGCTTCGTGACGTTCCTGGGGCTGCTGGCGTTGGCGATCACGTCCACCGATGGCTGGGTGAAGCGGCTGGGCAAGCGGTGGAAGCCTTTGCACAAGGCTTCCTATCCGCTGGCTGCACTGGCGCTGTTTCACTATTTCCTGCAGTCCAAGGTCGACGTGAGTGCGGCGGTGTTCGTCACCGGACTTTTCCTGTGGGAGATGATCTGGCGCCTAACCTCCCGCGCCTCCCGCCTGCAATGGTGGCCGCTGCCGCTGATTGCGGTGGGGGCGAGTGTGGCCACGGCCGCGGTGGAGGTTGCGTGGTATGGGCTTGCCACAAAGATTGACCCGATGCGGGTGTTCCAGGGCAATTTCGACGTGAGCTATGGACCGAGCCCGGCGCTGTCGATCCTGCTATGCGGCCTGACGCTGTCGGCAGTGGCATTGGTTGGTCGCTGGCGGCAAAGGCGTATAATGGTGGCTTAAGCCCCCATCTGCGTCGCCAGATCCTCGATGTCGCGGGCCACGACGGTCCAGTCTCCGGTGGGAGCGATGTCCTTTGTCTGTTTCGGGCCATACTCGCTGGGGCGGGCGAAGAAGGCGGTTTTGAGGCCGAGGGCCTGGGCGGCTTTGAGGTCGTAGTTGTGGGCTGCGGCCATCATCACCTGTCCGGGTTTCAGCCCCAGCATTGTGCAGGCCCCGAGATAAACCTCCGGGTCTGGCTTGAAGTGGCGGGAGATTTCGGAGCCAAACACCATGTCCCACGGCAGTCCGCTGTGCTTGGCCATGTTGACCAGCAGCGCCACGTTGCCGTTCGACATGGGGCCGATGATGTAGTGGCGCTTCAGGCGTGTAAGCCCGGCCACTGAATCGGGCCAAGGGTGCAGGCGGTGCCAGATCTTGGTGAGGTGGTCGAGTTCCGCGTCATTGAGGCCAGAGATGCCGTACTCTGGTAGCATCGCTTCTAGTGAGGCTCGGTGCAGAACATCAAGGATAGTCCAGGGCAATTCACCACGACGCACGCGGTCCATCGACGGGTGATACCGACTACGCCAGTCATCGGCGAACGCCAGCCAATCGCCGGAAATGCCGCGCGCGTCAGCCCAGACGGTCATCTCAGCGGCAACGCTGGTGCGCCAGTCGGTAACGGTGCCGAAGGTGTCGAACAGGATGGCTTTGACGTCGTGCATGATGATGTCTCCCAGCGCATAGTTAGGACGAACGGGGAGCGCCTGCCAAATCAGGGTTGTTTGGCGGGGCTGTCAAAAATGTCGAAGAAGCCGCGCAGAAACCCAGGCGTCAGCGCCGAGAGCGGGTTGACGCTGACTTTCGGATCATCCGCCGCGCCCTGCACCGAGTAAGCGGCGGCAAACAGCCCGCCGCCTTCCTCCGGGCTGAAAATGCGACCAACGAGCGGCACACGGCCGAGGAGCGAGTTGAAGAAATAGGCGGGAATGACGGTGCCCTGCAGATCAAGTGTGCGGGTGGTAAGATCGATGCGGCCTTTTACGGTCACCCCAAGTGATGGGCTGTAGGCGCGGGCATCTTCCAGCACCAGCGCGTCTCCACCATAGCCGAACGGGGCGACGAGGCGGGTGAAGCCGAGACCCGGACCCTGCGCCACCTCCATCAACCCGTAGAGCGACATGGCCTGCAACAGGCGTGCAACCATCGGTGCGTGGACCATCCGGAAATCAACGATTTCAGCGCGGCCTCGCAACTGATGGGTCGCGTTGCTGTCGTCAAACGTTCCGGTGACAGTGAGTTTGCCGCCCGTCAATTCGTCTACAACATCAAACGCCCGCAGCATGGTGCCGGCATCATCAGCTTGTGCTCGCAGCGACCGGCCAGTCCCGCGGTGGGCGATTGAGAGGGAGAGCTTGCCGCCAGCCTGCGCCGTAACATCGGCGAGGGTTGTGATCAGTCCGTCACTCGCAACATCGGCCACCACATTGTCGAAGATCCGGTCCCCAGCCATCAGCACGTGGCCGAGTTTGGCCTGCAGTTGATAGGCCGGGCCGCGTGGCTCGGGCTTGGGCGATTTCGGCTGCGGCGCTGAGTGCGCGAACATCCAGGACAGATCGAGCTTCGGGCCGGTGATCGTGGCAATATAGGGCTGGCCCTGTTGCGCTGGGATGCGCAGATCACCGGCCAAATCGGTGCCGTCACCGATCATTGCGCGCTGAATGTGCAAAAGCCCGGGCTTGCCGCCGGCCATATCCGTGCTGGCCTGGATCAAAAGACCCGGTGCCGTCGCGGATACGCGGTCGATCTGCGTGATGTGGTCATGATCGAGCCGGACATGCGCCTCCGCACGACCGGCGGTGCCTTCGGCTTTGGTCCAATTCGTCGGGCGCAGAACGATACCGGTGCGTGTGAGATCGGCGGTGACCTGCACATCGGCGGAGTTGTCGCGCCGTGTGGTGTAATCCAGTGCCGCGCCCATGCTGCCGGAGATGCGGCCACCGCTGTCGAGCCCTGCATTGGTGATCTGTTTGGCCGTGGCGTCTGCCATTACCACGATGTGTTCTAGCACCTGCGATGGCGGACCGCTGCGGAAATCCATGTCGATTTTAAGCTTTGCCGGGATGGTGGCGATGATGCCATTGCCTGCGATTTTCAGCCCATCGTTGCCGACGTCGAAATCGAGATTGGCCTGATCGAGATCGCGCCCTGCTGCGATGCCGCCGAGATGGCCGCCTGCGAGCTTGCCCACAGCGCGGATAGCAACCTGATCGATGTCGAGGTTGTTCTTGAGCGGCAGGGACACGGTGAGCAGACCGGTCACGTCTCCCACCGGATCGTGCATCGGGATGGGCCTGCGGTCGAGCAGATGGATCTTTTTGTTCGAGAGCAGAGTGAGAAGGTCTGGCAATGGGCCGCCGAGATTTGCCTGGATGGCGACGAATTGGTCGTGGCCGGCAATCCCGGTTAGTCGAACCTTGCTTGGTTTGAGCGTGAGCTTGCTACCCTGCTGCGTGCCGTTATCAACCAGCACGTCCAGAGTATCAGGATCGACGAACACGACATGCGCAGTGCCATGTTCGATCGGCGGCACAGGACGCAGCCACCATGTGGTAACATCGTTGCCCTCAATGCCTCCGGCGATCTTGGTCACGGTGGCATCGGAGAAATCCTCCGGCGCGGTGAGTGTCAGCGTAACGTGGCCGTTATGCGCGTTGCCTGCGGTGATGTTCTTGGTGATCCAGGGCCGCGTGCCTGGCCCGCCGACGCCTTCGGGCCAAAGGGCTGGCAGGTCCGCAAACGCCACCTGATCGATATCGACGCCAATCTGCGCTGCGATCTTGCCATCTGCGCGGCTGGCCTGAACGTGGGCGGTGATCGTGGTGGGCGGTGCTGCATCGCGGGCCTGCAGGCGAAGCTGGGTGAGTTTGAGGTCGAGCGTGCTGGGGGTCGCGTCAGCAGTAAGGGCTGCCGCACGGATCGGCATAATGCCAGGCCCGATATGAAGTGCGCCTGGGCCAGCATCGGCGCTCAGTGTGGCGTGGATGGGTGCAAAAGCAGCGTCCAGTGCGACGCTGGCTGACAGCGTCAGCATCGCGTCCATGGCCGCCAGCGGTGCGAAATCCGGGCTAATAGAGGCGAGATGCGAGGGGTTGAGTGGGCTTGCCGTCACATCTGCGTTGACACCGCCGGTGACGGGCATGGTGAGCTTTGCGTCCAGCCGTGCTGTCTGACCACCGGCGCTGATGGTGGCGGAGGCGACACCGCTGGCGTCTGCGGTGGCGCGGGAGATGTCAGCGTTAATCTGGCTTGCCTGCCAAGTGACGCCGAGTTTGCGATCTTCCAGGCTAACCATGCAGTCGGTTAGTTGCGCGCGGCGCAGGGTATAGGACGTCTCGGGGCTGATCGCGGGGCTGCCACCGCCGCTGTTGTCGCCCCCCAGACTGAGCTTGCCATCCTCGCCGCGCACCAGGGTAAGGATGGCGCCGTTGAGCCTGATGGCCCGCACCGCAATCTTGCCGCGCAGCAGAGATGCAACGCCCAGCGACAATTCGGCCCGCGGAATGGTGGCGAGCTTTTGATTGCCCGTATTGGTCAAAATGACATCGGACAGCACAATGGCGAGCGGGCGATCGATACCGCCATGCAGCCCTTGCCACGCCAGTTCCACCCGGCCCATCGCCACGTGGCTGTCGGTGTTCTGGCTGATACGGCGCACCAGCCAGGTCAGATCCCACGGCCCCTGTGACAGCCTGAACGCCAAGGCACCGATGCAGATGCCGCTGAGCAGCACGATGAGCAATGCCAACTGGGCCAGAAGATGCAGCAGCCTTCCGCCTCGGCCCATGGCCAAGCGCGCACCGGCTGCGGCGGTTTTGCGTGCGGTTATGCGAGCGGGGGGGCGTGCTGTGGGCTCTTGACCGGACGGGTCGCTCATGGCCAGCCTTGCCAATGCCAACAATCGCCCGATTCAAATGGCCTGCGCATATGCGCGCACCGTGGCCGAAGCCCGCCAATTCCGGCCCCTCCGAGCGGTTGCTGGAACGTTTCTCTGATTTGGGTGCCAGCGAGGCGAAGCTGGCCGAGGGCCCCGCACGGGAGATGCTGGAGGCTCTCGGCGGCAACAGCCCCTATCTGGCCGATCTTGCCTTTCGTGAACACGCGGCCTTGCGCCTGCTGTTTCAGCGCGGGCCGGATGAGGTGGTGGGTCGCACCATGGCCACCCTTGCCGCCATTCCGCCAACGTGGCAGCAGGCGAGGCTGGCCCGGCAGTTGCGCGAGGCGAAGCGGCAAATCGCGCTTGCCACTGCCATCGCCGATATCAGCGGCGTGTGGACGCTGGATCAGGTCACCGCCGCATTGTCCGATCTTGCCGAGGCCGCGCTGCGCCGGTCGGTGGCACACCTGCTGCGCGCTGGTCACGACCAGGGCACGCTTGTCCTCCCAGACCCCAGCAACCCCGAGGATGGATGCGGGTTCGTGGTGCTGGCGATGGGCAAGCTGGGGGCGGGCGAGCTGAATTATTCCTCCGATGTCGATCTCGTGCTCCTGCATGACCCGGATGCCGGGGTCTATCAGGGCGACCAATGTTCGAGCTGGTTTAGCAGATTGTCGCGCAATCTTGTCACTTTGATGGAGGCGCGGGATTCGGATGGCTATGTGTTCCGGACCGATTTACGGCTCAGGCCAGACCCGGAGGCAACACCGCCAAGCGTGAGCCTGCACGCGGCGTTGTCCTATTATGAGAGCATGGGCCAGAACTGGGAGCGGGCGGCCATGCTGAAGGCGCGTCCGATTGCCGGCGATCTGGCGATGGGGCAGCACTTCCTTGACGCCATTCGCCCGTTCATCTGGCGACGGCATCTGGATTTCGCAGCGGTAGCGGATATTCACGCCATGAAGCGGCGGATTGATGAGCATAAAAAGACGGCGCTCAGCCAGGAGCCGGACCCGGTTACGCGTATCCTCGGCCACAACGTGAAGCTGGGCCAAGGCGGCATCCGCGAGATCGAGTTTTTGGTGCAGACGCTGCAATTGGTGTGGGGCGGGCGTGATCCGGTTTTGCGCGACCGGCGGACGCTGGTGGCGCTGCGTCTGCTGGTGCGTGCCGGGCACGTGACGGCGCGGGCAGCATCCGAATTGGCGAGTGCGTATCGGTTCCTGCGCGGAGTGGAGCATCGGTTGCAGATGATGGCCGACAGGCAAATTCACTCGCTGCCGGAAAGTGTGGAGCAGCTGGGCGCGTTTGCCGTGTTCATGGGCTATGCCGATGCGCCGGCATTCGCGGCGGTTCTGCTGCGTCATCTGGGGCGGGTGCAGCATCGCTATGCCGAGCTGTTCAGCGCGGTGCCGGGCGGGGTAAGCCATCCGGGGCTGGATTTCAGCGGGGCGGAGCCGGTGCCATCCACACTCGCGGCACTTTCGGCGATGGGCTTTGCGCATCCGGACCGGATCGCCAACACCGTGGCCGGATGGCAGGCCGGGCGGGTGCGGGCGATGCGGTCGAACCGGGCGCGGGAGCTGCTGACGCTGGTGCTGCCACGTCTGCTTGACGCGCTGGCACGGCAGCGTCAGCCGGATGCGGCGTTCATGCGGTTTGCGGGGTTCATGGAGCGGCTGCCGGCGGGGGTGCAGCTGCTTTCAATGTTGCAGCGCAATTTGGAACTGGTCGGGCGGATTGCCGATGTGCTGGGTGCGGCCCCGCAACTGGCTGATCATCTGGCACGCACGCCATCGTCCCTGGAGGGACTGCTCGATGGTCCCGATCCAATCCCACCCGCCAAGCTTTTACGTCAAAGGCTGGCGATGGCGGATGGGTTGGAGGAGGCGATGGCCACGATCCGCTCGACCGTGCGCGAAGCGAATTTCGCCATCAGCGTGGCCACGTTGGAAGGCCGGATTGACGCCGACGCTGCGGGGCTGCGGCGGGCGGATGTGGCGGACGCGGCGCTTGCCGCTCTGCTTCCGCGTGCGCTGTCTGATTTTGCCGAGCGATTTGGCCGGGTTCGTGGCGGGCAGATGGCGGTGGTCCTGCTTGGCAAGGCCGGTGGGCGGGAGACGATGGCGGGCTCCGACCTCGATCTGATGCTGATCTACGACCATGCCCCCACGGCCACCGAGAGCACCGGCAGCAAGCGGCTTCCGGCTGCGCAATGGTTCATCCGCGCGGTGCATGCGTTTGTCGCCGCCCTGACCGCTCCGGATGCGGAGGGGCCGATGTATGATGTGGACATGCGGCTGCGCCCTTCCGGCAACAAAGGGCCGGTGGCGGTCTCACTCGCCAGTTTCGAGGGGTATCACCGCAAGGACGCCTGGACGTGGGAGCGCATGGCGCTGACGCGGGCGCGGGTGGTGGCGGGCCCGCCCAAGCTTCGCGCGCGGATCGAGGCGGCGATCCGCATTGCCATCAGCAGCGGCGATCCGGCGAAGATCTTGCCCGATATTCTGGACATGCGGATCAGACTCGGCCGGGAGAAGCAGGCGGTGGGGCCGTGGGATGTGAAGCAGCGGCCGGGCGGGCAAATGGATGTGGAGTTCGTGGCCCAGGCGCTGCAACTTCAGCACGGTCCCGTCTCGCCGACGCTGCGGCTGGCGGTGGCGGGGCTCAGCCGTGCCGGCCATTTGCCTGCGGAGGATGCCGCGCTGCTGATCCGGGCGGATCGCGTATGGCGCAGTCTGCAGGGTATGTTGCGGTTGACGGAGGGGGCCAAGCCGCCCGCAGATCTGTCTGATGCAAGCGCCAGCGCGCTGCTGCGCAGTGCCAATGAGGCTGGGATTGCGGCGGTTGACTTGCCCGCTTTGCGCGCCATTCTCGAAACCATGGCGCATCAGGTGCGCGCCTGTTTCACTCGCATCATAGGACCGATTCCGTCATGAGCCTTACCGTAGGTGACGCCGCCCCTGATTTCACGATGCCCGCCAGTGGCGGCCGAACGGTCAGCAAGGCCGGGCTGCTGGGCAAGCCTTTCGTGCTGTATTTCTACCCTAAGGCCGATACCCCCGGCTGCACCAAGCAGGCCTGTGCCTTCCAGGAAGCCCCGCCGCAACTGGGCAAGGTGGGCGTGGAGGTGATCGGCGTATCCAAGGACAAGATGAAGCCGATTGAGAAGTTCGCCGAGAAATACGGCCTGACGTTTCCGCTCGCCTCAGATGCCGAGACGCAGGTCGCCGAGGCCTATGGCGTGTGGGTCGAGAAATCCATGTATGGCAAGAAATACATGGGCATGGAGCGCACCACGTTCCTCATCGACGCCGAGGGCAAGATCGCCGCGATCTGGCCCAAGGTGAAGGTCGAGGGCCACGCCGCCGCAGTGGCGAAGGCGGTCGCGGCCCTCTAGCTGGCGTTACCGGGCGTGGAGTTTGCGCCACGCTGCGAAGGCTTCGAGATTGCTCTCATAGGTCGGCGGGTAGAGGCCCAGCGTCTTCTGACCGCCGCGCACGCGCTCGATGACGAAATCCTCGAACGCGGTCATCTCCACCGCTTCGTCGGCGATCTCATCGGCAATGCCGGCGGGGATGACGATCACACCGTCAGCATCACCCACCAGTACGTCACCTGGGAACACCGGCGCGTCGCCGCAGCCGATCGGCACGTTGATGTCGATGGCCTGATGCAGCGTGAGGTTGGTCGGGGCGGAGGGGCGGTTGTGGTAGGACGGGAAATCCATTCCCGCGATTTCCGCACTGTCACGAAAACCGCCATCGGTCACGATCCCAGCCACGCCGCGCACCATCAGGCGGGTGACGAGAATGCCACCGGCTGAGGCTGCTCGCGCGTCCTTGCGGCTGTCGATGACGAGGATGGCACCTGCCGGACATTCCTCCACCGCGCGGCGCTGCGGGTGGCTGTGGTCGCGGAACACTGTCATCGGGTTGAGGTCTTCGCGCGCCGGGATGTAGCGCAGGGTGTAGGCCTCGCCGACCATGCTGGTGGCTTTCGGAGCCGAGAGTGGGCGCACATCCTGGATCATCTGATTGCGCAAGCCGCGCTTGTAGAGTGCGCTGGCGAGCGTCGCGGTGCTGACGCCGCGGAGCTTGTCTCGTGTGGCGGGGATCAGCTTGGTCATGTGCGTCCTCATCGTTTCACTTGGAGCGCCGGGGATAGCAGTTATCCCTGATGGCTGCGACCCATGTGCGGCTTTACAAGCAAACGGGCGGTTCAATACGGTCCGCGCTCGACAGAAGGGTCAAGCCATGACGATCAAAGAAGCGATTTTGGCGCAGATGCAGCTGGTGGCTGAGCGGCAGAAGAAGACGTTGGCGCCGCTGACGGATGACCTGAAGCTGCTGGAATCTGGCCTCGACTCATTGTGCCTCGCGATTTTGGTGGCGGCGCTGGATGACACCCTGGATATCGATCCGTTCAGCGCCGGAACGTCGAAATTCCCGGTGACGTTGGGTGAGTTCGTTCAGCTGTATGAGTCGCACGCTGGCTGAGCATCGCACGCTTTGGCAGTTGGCGGAGCGGGCGGGGCTTTCGCCGGCTCGGCGGATTGCTGATGCCAATGGTTCGATGGCGCTGGCCGATCTAGCGCATGGCGTGATGCTGAACGCCGAGGCGCTGCGTGGGCGGTGCGTGCTGCTGTGGTCCGCTCGGCAACTGCCTTCCGTGTTGGCGCTGTTGCAGTTGGACGGTGTGGCCGCACGCATTCTGCTCTGCCCGCCGGACCTGTCGCCCGCGCATATGTTGGAGATCTGCGCCGAGGCTGGGGTGGATTGCATCGTAAGCGACGGCAGTCTGACCGAGATTCCGCCCGGTGTGGCCGTGGTGCAGGCCGGAACGACGCTGTCGCCTCGTGCCGGGGCGCGTGCGGAGGCGGGGACAACGGAGTGGCTGCTCTTCACCTCCGGCACGACAGGGCGGCCCAAGCTGGTGCTGCACACGCTCGCCAGCCTGACCGGGCCATTGAGTGACGGGCTGGTGGTGCCGGACGGTGCGGTTTGGAGCACGTTCTATGACGTGCGGCGCTATGGCGGGCTGCAGATTTTGCTGCGGGCGATGCTCGGCGGCGGCTCGATGATCCTGTCGCAGGCCGACGAGCCGGTGGCTTCGTTTCTGACGCGCGCCGGGCAGTCCGGCGTGACGCATATTTCCGGCACACCTTCGCATTGGAGACGGGCGCTGCTGAGTGGCTCGGCTTCGGCAATGGCCCCGGCCTATGTGCGGCTTTCAGGTGAGGTGGCAGATCAGGCCATTCTGGATCATCTGCAGGCGGCCTATCCCAAGGCCAGCGTGGCGCATGCGTTTGCGTCCACCGAGGCGGGCGTGGCGTTTGATGTGCGAGACGGCAAGGCTGGCTTTCCGGCCTCATTGATCGACCGCACCGACGGTGGGGCGGAGATGCGGGTGATCGATGGCTCGCTGCGTATCCGCTCCAAGCGCACCGGCTCGCGCTATCTCGGTGATCGCGGTGTGCTGGCCGATACCGAAGGGTTCGTGGACACCGGCGATATGCTCGAATTGCGCGGTGATCGTTATTATTTCGTGGGGCGGCGTGAAGGCATCATCAACGTCGGTGGGGCCAAGGTTCACCCCGAAGAAGTGGAAGCGGTGCTGAATGCGCACCCGGCCGTTGTGATGAGCCGGGTGTGGGGGCGCGCGAGCCCGATCACCGGGGCGATTGTGATGGCGGATTTGGTGTTGCGTGAATCTGCTGTGAATCTAATTGACGATATTCTAACGCAATGCCGCGCCCACCTAGCTGAGCATAAGGTGCCGGTGGTTTTGCGGCCCGTGGCGTCCTTGGATGTGGCGCAATCGGGAAAACTGGCGCGGACCAAGGTGGAGAAGACACGTGCGTGATGAACGAATGCGGAATGTCCTGGTAACTGGCGGCAGCAAGGGCCTTGGCCTTGGAATCGCGATCAAATTGGCCAGCCAGGGGTTCAGGGTCATGGTGCTGGCGCGTCGGGACACTGAGGCGCTTGCGGCGGCGCGGGTGTCAGCCACCCCCGGGGAAGTTCATTTCCGTCCGTTCGATCTGGCGGATACCGATGCGATCGCGGGGATTGTGAAATCGCTGCACACGGAATTCGGACCGTTCTACGGCCTCGTCAACAACGCGGGCCTTGGCACCGGCGGTCTGCTGTCGGCCATGCCGAATCATGAAATTGAGCGATTGATCAGGCTCAACGTCACCGCACCGATGACGGTCACCAAATATGTCGTCCGTTCGATGATGGCCGGTGGGGCAAAGGATGGCGGGCGTATCGTCAATATCTCGTCAGTGGTGGCGGCGACGGGCTATAGCGGTCTGTCTGTCTACAGTGCGACGAAATCCTCGCTGGTGGGCTTCACCAAGGCTTTGGGGCGTGAGCTTGGTCCGCTGGGCATTACGGTGAACTCGGTGGCACCGGGCTTTATCGCCACTGATATGACGCATGGGCTGACGGAGCCTCAGCGCATCGCCATTGACCGCCGGAGTGCGCTGAAGCGGATGGCCGAAGTTTCGGACATTGCCGCAGCCGTTGGATATTTGTTCAGCGAGGACGGGCGGAACATCACCGCAACTGTCATGACGGTGGATGCCGGCGGCACCGCCTGACACCGCTCCGCCCGGCGTCTTGGTCCTGAAACCCGTATCGGTCTGCACAACGGGCGCAGTCACGCGCATTTGACTGCGCCGAGCGCATGTACGATGGCAGTGTGCCGCAGATATCGGGGAATAAGCTTGACTACAAGCAACTACTTTTATTGACTCAAGAGTATTTCATCTCTACAGTATCGTCCAAGAAATAATTCACTTTCTTGGAATATTGCGTCAATGCAAATGAAGAGTTGTCTTCCGGCTGCCTTGGTTGCGAGCACCGTCACGACAAACCCCGCCTATGCGGTGGCGCATCTTCATGTGAGCAGTGTGGCTGTTTGGGTGAGTGCTGCACTGCTGTGTGCGGCGGTCGTGCCAATGCTTGGTGCCGTGATGACGAGCATTCAGTCGCGACCGTAAACTCGTTCCAACCAAACCCGCGATGAACTGAAAGAACAGGGGTGCTCTTTGGCGAGTGCCGCCGTGTTCAGACCGGATCCGCCTCCACCACACTGCCATGGCGGGTGACGGCGGGCATGCACAGATCGGCGATTTGTGGCGCGATGGCTTCAGGTGGCGGCAGGCTCTCCGGGTCTTCGCCGGGCATGGCATCAGCCCGCATGGCGGTGCGGACAACGCCGGGGTCGAACAGATTGACGCGCAGACTACCGCCCCGCGTCTCATCCGCCCAGGTGAGCACCATGTGCTCCATCCCAGCCTTGGTGGCACCATAGGCACCCCAATAGGCGCGCGGGCGTTGCACGCGGGCAGTGGTAATGAACACGGCGCGACCGGCGGGGGCGATGGTCAGCAACGGTCCGCAACTGCGGATCAAATGCCACGTGGCGGTGAGGTTAACGCCGACGACGCTCGCCCAATCCTTCGGCAGGATGTGAGGCACGGGGGTCAAACGGCCAAGGCTTGCGGCGTTTCCCACCAAAATGTCCAGCCTGCGGAAGCGCTCAAGCAGGCTTGGCCCGATCTGGTCGAGCTGCGCCCCGTCCATCAGGTCGAGCGGCAACAGGGTTGCGGTGCCGCCCACGGCGCGAATGGCGTCGTCCGTCTCCTCCAGCCCACCTTGGGTTCGGGCGGTGATGACGACATGCGCACCACGACGGGCGAGTTCGATGGCAGTGGCGCGGCCAATGCCACGGCTGGCCCCGGTGACGAGGGCGATCTGGTCCTTGAGAATCATATCCGGTCCTTCAGACTTGCCCGACCAGCAACGAAAGCTGTGCGTTGTCGCCGTCGCTGAGATCGGCGAGCGAGATGGGGTATTCGCCGGTCAGGCACGCATCGCAATATTGCGGCTGCGCGGCGTTGCGCTTTTCGTGGTTGAGCGCGCGATAAAGCCCGTCAATGGAGACGAAGGCGAGGCTATCCACGCCGATGAGTTTCGCCATTTCAGCCACGTCATGCCGGGCGGCGAGCAGCTTGCTGCGCTCCGGCGTGTCGATGCCGTAGAAGCAGCTATGGGTGTTGGGCGGGCTGGAGATGCGCATATGCACCTCGGCAGCCCCGGCGGCGCGCACCATTTCCACGATTTTCTTGCTGGTGGTGCCGCGCACGATGCTGTCATCGACGAGGATGACGCGCTTGCCCTTCAGCACCGGCTGGTTGGCGGAGTGCTTCAGCTTCACGCCAAGGTGGCGAATGCTGTCCGTCGGCTCGATAAAGGTGCGGCCCACATAATGGTTGCGGATGATCCCAAGCTCGAACGGGATGCCGGATTGCGCGGCATAGCCCATGGCAGACGGCACGCCGCTGTCTGGCACGGGGACGATGACATCGGCATCGATGTGGCTTTCGCGCGCAAGCTCGGCCCCGATGCGCTTACGGGCATCATAGACCGGCATGCCCTCGACGACGGAATCAGGCCGGGCGAAATAGATGTATTCGAACACGCAAAACCGGCGGCTTTGATGGCTGAACGGCATGATGGACTGCACGCCGCGATCGTCGATGACGACGATTTCCCCGGGTTCGATGTCGCGCACGAACTCGGCACCGACGATGTCAAGGGCGCAGGTCTCGGACGCCAGCACCCAGCCGGGCGTGCCGTCCGCATGGGTAAGCCTACCGAGGATGAGTGGGCGGACGCCCAACGGGTCGCGCACGCCGAACAGGGCTTGGTCGGACAAAGCGATCAGCGAATACGCCCCGATCACCTGCTTCAGCGCGTCAATCAGACGGTCCAGCACGGTTGAATACAGGCTGATGGCGATGAGGTGGATGAACACCTCGCTGTCACTGGTCGATTGGAACAGGCAGCCACGGCGCACGAGGGCGCGGTGCAATGAGGCGGCATTGGTGAGGTTGCCGTTATGAGCGACAGCAAAGCCGCCGAATTCGAAATCGGCATAGAGCGGCTGCACGTTGCGCAGCGCCGTCTCGCCGGTGGTGGCGTAGCGGTTGTGGCCCACCGCGCGGCTGCCGGGCAGGCGGGCCATGACGCGGGCGTCGGAATAGTTCTCGCCCACCAGACCCAGGCCCTTATGCGAGTGGAAGCGCGCGCCGTCATACGACACGATGCCGGTGGCTTCCTGTCCGCGATGCTGCAAAGCGTGCAGGCCCAAGGCTGTGACGGCTGAGGCGTCGGCGCAGTTCCAGACGCCGAACACGCCGCACTCCTCGTGCATTTTGTCGTCGTCGATTTCGATGTGTTGCATGGCTCGAAGCTCCTTGGCCGGTTCAGGGCCGCGTGATGGCGCGACCCTGCGGCGTGGCACGCAGCAGATCGGCAGCTTTGGTCTCAATGGCGTTCGGCGGCAATTCGATCTTGGGCCGGTATTCCTCTGGCACCAAGCCTGCGAGCAACTCAGCGGACGCGTGGAAATAGGGCAGGCTGCGCGCTTGCAGCACGACGGGCGGCCAATGTTCCGGCGGGGTGACGAAGCCTGCCACCAGATAGGCAAAGCTGATCATGACGATGCCTCGGACAATGCCGAACACCATGCCGACGGTCCGGTCGAGCCCGCTCAGCATAGAGCCGCTGACGAGTGAGCCGACCATGCCGGAGATGATGGACAAAAAGATCAGACAGATCAGAAACATTGCACCGTAGGCGACCGGGTCGGCAATGTCAGGGTTGGATATCCAGCCGTGAAACCGGTCAATAACATACGGATGCGCCCAGGCTGCGAAAAAGCCTGCGCCGACCCAGGCCGCAATGCCCAGCACTTCGCGCACGAAGCCGCGCAGAAACGCCAGCAAGGCCGAGAGGGCAAGCACAGCGATGACGGCGACATCGACGTAATTCAAGCGTAATCCCCAGGGTGGTGGGTGCTGCGACGCCACGCATATATCGTCCTATCGCGCCGCAGCACCAGCCTGTGATGACGTTGGCGTGACAGCCCCGCGCGCGGAGGAGGCTTGCGTGGCAGGCTTGCCACTTCCTGCGGGAGCCCCGGGTGCAGCAAAGCGCGCGACGAGATCGCTCAGATGGCCGATCTCGCGCAGGATCAATCCGGCTGGGGCTGCAAGTGGGCGATTGCCGCGTGCCACCCGTCGCGGCAGGCAGGCGCTATCGAATCCCAGCTTTTCCGCCTCCTTCAGCCGCGCCTCGGCCTGGGCGACCTGCCGGATCTCGCCCGAAAGCCCGACCTCGCCGAAGAACACCATGCCGGGGTCGGTGGGCGTGTCGTAGGCAGCCGAGACGAGGGCTGCGGCCACAGCCAGATCGGCGGCGGGTTCGGAAATGCGCAGGCCACCGGCGACGTTGAGATAAACGTCCGTCGCGTTGAAGCGGACGCCGCAGCGGGTTTCCAGCACGGCGAGCAGCATGGAAAGCCTGCCGGAATCCCAGCCGATCACGGAGCGGCGGGGGGAGCCGCTGGGGTTGGGGGCGAGCAGGCACTGGATTTCAACCAGCACCGGGCGCGATCCCTCAAGACCCGCGAACACCGCCGAGCCCGCGATGTTGCCGCGTCGTTCGGCGAGGAACAGGGCGGACGGGTTGGGCACTTCGGTCAGGCCCATCTCGCCCATTTCAAAGACGCCGATTTCGTCGGTCGCCCCAAATCGGTTTTTCACCCCACGCAGGATGCGGAACTGATGGCCGCGATCGCCTTCGAAATACAGCACCGCATCGACCATGTGTTCGAGCACGCGTGGGCCAGCGATCGCACCGTCTTTCGTCACGTGCCCAACCAGCACCACCGCGAAACCCCGGGTTTTGGCGGCGCGGATGAGCTCAAACGAGCAGGCGCGCACCTGGCTTACGGTTCCCGGCGCTGAGTCGATCTCGTCCAGCCACATGGTTTGGATCGAGTCGATCACCACCAAAGTGGCGTCTCCGGCCGCTTCGAGGCTGCCGATGATGTCACGCAAATTGATGGCGGCGGCGAGTTCCATCTTGGCCCCGGACAGGCCGAGCCTGCGCGCGCGCATTCGCACCTGCTCCACCGCTTCCTCGCCAGAGATATAGAGGACGCGCTTGCCGAGATTGGCCAGCGACGCCGCCGCCTGGAGCAGAATGGTGGATTTGCCGATGCCAGGATCGCCGCCGAGCAGGATGGCGGAGCCCGGCACAAGGCCGCCGCCGAGCACGCGGTCGAGCTCGGCAATGCCGGTGGGGGCGCGCGGCGGCGGGGCTGCTTCACCGGCCAGATCGGTGAAGGCGATCTTGCGATGGGCGGATTTAACCCCCTTGGCGGCGATGCCCGGGGCCTGTTCCGCCGGTTCTTCCGAAATGGAATTCCACTCGCCACAACTCTCACAGCGCCCGGCCCACTTGCCGGTAACCGCGCCACATTGGCCACAGACGAAACGAAATACGGGTCGGGCGGCCATTCGGGCTCCAAAGCTGTTTTCAGCGTTCAAACGTTGTGCCACGATTGGCGAGACTTGTCCGGTTGGGGAAATGATAAGATGCAAAGCCTCGGATTCTACTTCATTTTTGGTGCGTTCCTGCTCGGTGCGATGGAGCGCCATTTGGAGACCCGGGGCCGCAATGACACGGATACCGCAAACAGCCGCACCGTGACCGCATGTTTCGCCGGTGTGGTTGGCCTGATGCTGGCTTCGTCGGTGTTCCTGGCCGGAGGCGAGCGGATGTGGTCGGTGTTCGGCCCGATTATGGGGTTGGGCTCGCTGGCGCTGATCGGTCTGGCGGCTTCGACCATTCTGGGCGGTGCGGAAGTGTTCGAGGCGCTGCCGCGCAAGATGATGGCCCTGCTTGAGGACAACGAGGAAATCCTGAAGAAATACGTCTTCCCATTCACCTATGCGGTGGCGTTGCTTGGCTTGGTGTTCGAGGCGGTTCACACCTACCTGGAGTGATCTAGCCGGGCTGGCCTACCGGCGAAGCTCCATTTGGATGGGGCCTTCCCGTCTGCCATGGGTGAACTGGTCTACCATGGCATTGCCGCTGTTGAGCAGGGTGTCAGCAGCACCCTGCCAGACAATCGCCCCTTTATAAAGCATCGCCGCACGGTCCCCAATTCGTTGGGCGCTGAGCATGTCATGCGTGATGGCGATGGCGGTGCTACCCAGCTTTTTCACGCAATCCACGATCAGGCCGTCAATCACAGCGCCCATGATGGGGTCGAGCCCGGTGGTGGGCTCGTCGAAGAACAAAATCTCCGGCTGTGCGGCGATGGCGCGGGCGAGGCCCACGCGCTTTTGCATGCCGCCGGAGAGTTCGGCTGGGGATAGATCGCCCACTGTTGCATCGAGCCCGACAGCGGCGAGCACGGTGTCTGCCCGTGGCCGGGCCTCCGCTCGCGTGCATTTGTTCTGCGCGAGCAGGCCGAACGCCACGTTTTCCCACACTGTCAGGCTGTCGAACAACGCGCCGTTCTGAAACAACATGCCGATACGGCTGCGCATGGCCTCACGCTCGGCGCGGTCTTGCGTCAGTATGTTCTTTCCGTCGATTTCAATCGTGCCGCTGTCCGGCTCGATCAGCCCTAGAATGCATTTGATCAGCACGGACTTGCCGGAGCCTGAGCCGCCGATGACGACCATTGAGGTGCCGGTTTCGATGTCGAGGTCGATCCCGTCCAGCACCTTCTTGTCGCCAAAGGATTTCGACACGCCGCGCAGGCGGATTTTGGGGACAGACGCGCTCATCGTTTTTGAGCCTTCGCTGCCGCTCATCGTGAGAAAAACAACTCGGTGAGCACGTAGTCAAACGCCAGGATCAGCACCGAGGCAGCGACGACGGCGGAGGTGGTGGCGGCACCCACGCCCTGCGCGCCGCCCTTGGAGTTGTAGCCCTGGTAACAGCCCATCAGCGTGATGAGCACGCCGAACACCGCGGCTTTGGCGAGGCCGGAGATGACGTCCTCGGTCTGCATGAAGGTGAGCGTGTTGTTGAGATAGCTCTCCGCACTGAAGCCCAGCTTGGCGGTGGCGATGATGAAACCGCCGAGCACACCCAGAATATCGGCCACCACCACCAGCAACGGCACCGCGATAAGGCCCGCGAGCAGGCGGGGGGCCACGAGATATTTCATCGGGTTGGTGGACAGGGTGGATAGTGCGTCGATCTGATCGGTGACGCGCATGGTGCCGATTTCAGCGGCGATCGAGGCACCGACACGTCCCGCCACCATCAATCCCGCCAGCACAGGGCCGAGTTCGCGGGTGACGGACAGCACGACGAGGCTTGCCACCGCTGAATCCGCCGAAAAGCGTGACAGCCCGGTGGAGCTTTGCAGGGCGAGCACCATGCCGGTGAAAATCGCGGTCAAGGCCACCACCGGCAGTGAGAAATTAGCCGATCTCAACGAAGGCGCGCAGGAACATGCGGCCATAGAAGGGCGGGCGGACGATGTGGGAGATGCCGCTGAGTGCGAACAACGTCAGCTTGCCCGCGCTGGAACACGCGCCGAGCAGGGCCCGGCCAATCAGGGCGATGAAATCGAGGAGAGAATTCATGTGACTGCCCTACCAGCGACTTGCGGGGGCGTCAAAGTGACGAATGGTTTAGGCGCGTCGGGCGTGGAGGAAGCCTAGCAGGGCCAAAGGCAGGGCGAACAGCGCCGTGGTGGCGGGTTCGGGGACGGATTGCACGATCACCGTCACGCTGTCGGTGCCGCCTGTGACGGCGTAGGTCTCGACATAGGTGCCGGCGGCGAGGCCCATAGAATAGAGGCTGGCATCGTTCCAGGTGTTGCTGGTGGAAAGCGCGGTGCCGGAGACGTAGCCGTGTGGCACCTCGATATCGGTGTTGGCAACAAAGGTGAAACTGTCTCCCGAGCCGATGGTGGTGTTGACCTGCGTGGTGCAGCAAATACTGCCCTGGTTGGCCCCCGGCCCGAACGTCAAGACGTTGGAGGTGATGCCGTAGACATCTTCACTTGTCGTCGGCAGACCTCCGAGCCTGAAGTTTGGGATCGTCGGGTTAACGGCGGCGAACGAGTATGCGGCTGGATCAACGGCATAGAAGCTCAGTCCAGCCAGATTCAAGCTGCCGCGGCCAGTGGCCACGACGTTCGGCCCAACCTCGGCGAAGGTAACGGTGAAAGCGGCGTTTGCGGGCCGGCCGCAGAGCAGAGCCATGATCGTGCCCAAGGCAGCACCCCATATCCGCCATGTTGCGTATGCCATCGTGCGCGCTCCGCAATGTTGCGGTGCAGTAGGCCGGACGGCATGGCGGCGTGTCAATGATCGCAACGAGGCAGACACGCGTTTCGGAGATTTCACACGCGCAAGGCCGCACGCACTGCTAACGTTGCTGCGTTCACAGGAGGAACACATGTTGAAATTCTACTACAGCCTCGCGCCGAACCCGATGAAGGTGGCGCTGTTTCTGGAAGAAGCGGGCCTGGAATACGACGCGGTCCCAGTGGATACGCGCAAGGGCGAGCAGCATTCGCCCGAGTTCAGCAAGCTGAACCCGAACAACAAGGTGCCCTGCATCATCGACGGTGACGCCGTGGTGTTCGACAGCAACGCCATCCTGCTCTATCTCGGCGAAAAGACCGGCAAGTTCATGCCGGAGAACACGCCGGTGGCGCGCGGCAAGCTGCTGTCTTGGTTGATGTTTGTGGCAACCGGCGTGGGTCCGTATTCCGGCCAGGCCGTGCATTTCCGCCATTTCGCACCGGAGCCAAAGGATTACGCGCTCACCCGCTACGCCTTTGAGGCGAACCGCCATTACGGCATTCTCGATGCGCATCTGGCGACCAGCAAGTATATGCTGGGCGATACTTATACGATCATCGACATGGACGTGTGGGGCTGGGCGCGGATGGTGCCGTTCATCATGGGTGATGACGCAGCCTGGACGAAGTTCCCGAACCTCAAGCGCCTGTTTGATGAGATCTCGGCCCGGCCGGCTGCGGTGCGCGCGCTGGCGATCAAGGACCGCCACGCGTTCAAGACCGAGTTCGACGACGAAGCCAAGCGCGCGATGTTCCGTCACATCGCGGCCTGATCTTGTAGGTCGGGCGCCGTCCAGCGCGGTGCCCGGCGTACATCCCCCCCCCCCCCATTCATTCCAGCCCGGCATCAGCGCTATTCCTCCAACTGGACTGTGATGGCCGCAGGCACGCGCCCATGTCTGTCCTGCCAATTCAGGAGAGTGTCATGTCGCTACAGGAGAAACTTGCCGCCATTTCCGCAGGGTCGGTGAGCAGGGTGCCGCCGGAGACGCGGGCGGTGATGGTGAAGGCCAACGCCGATCTCGCTGCCACCGGGCAGGCGGAGCGGGCTTTGAAGGTGGGCGATGCGATGCCCGCGTTCACGCTGCCGGGGCCGGATGGCACGCCGGTTTCGTCCGCTGAATTGCTGGCGAAGGGTCCGTTGGTGATCACATTCTATCGCGGCGTGTGGTGCCCGTATTGCAATGCCGAGCTTCAGGCGCTGCAGGATATTCTTCCGGAGCTTCAGGCGCTGGGCGCATCGTTGGTGGCGATTTCGCCGGAAAACGCTGCGAACAGCCGCAAATCCGTTCGCCAGAACGAGCTTTCATTTCCCATTCTGACCGACAAGGGCAACGAACTGGCGCATGCGTTCGGCCTGCGGTTTGCCCTGTCGGACGAGCTGATCGCGATCTACAAGGGCTTCGGCAATGACCTTGCGATGGTCAATGGTGAGCCGTCATGGACGCTGCCGATGCCGGGCCGCTACGTGGTCGGCCAGAACGGCGTGGTCGTCTATTCCGAGGTCAACCCGGATTACACCCAAAGGCCGGAGCCTGCGTTGATGATGCCGTCGCTGAAGGCTTTGGCGGGCTGAGTTCGACCTACGCTTTTACGGTGGGATTAAGGCGGATCATCGCCGCGTTCAGCGCGCCGGCGATGGTCACCCAGAGCAGGTAGGGGGCCAGCAGCCAAACGGCGACCGTGTCATACGGGGCAAAGGCCACCATCGTGGCGGCGACACCGAGCCAGAGGGCGATCAGCTCGACCATGCCCCAATCCATCCGCTTCAGCCCGAAGAACACGGCCGACCAGCCTGCGTTGATGGCGAGTTGGATCAGATAGATGGCAAACGCGCCCTCGGCTGCGGCAAAGCCCACGGCGAGCCAGACCCGCCATGCGGCGACGGACATGGCGACGTAAAGCGCGGACCAAACGACGGGGAACGCCCATTTCGGCGGCGTCCACCACGGCTTGGTCAGGCCGTCATACCATGGGCCGGGCTTGAAAATCGCGCCGCTGGAGGCCGCGATGAACGACACGGCAAGAAAGCCCAGCAGCACAAACAGCTCGTTCCAGCTCATCGCCTCGTTCCTTGCTGCATGGATGTCGCCAATATGCCCCAGAATTGGGGATGCGGCTATTCGGCTGCAATGGCATCGACCATCGCGGCCGCCCGCGCGAGGTCGACGGAAAGTACCCGGGAGACGCCGCGTTCCTGCATCGTCACTCCATAAAGCCGGTCCATCCGCGCCATGGTGTGGGCGTGGTGGGTGACGACGAGGAAGCGCGTGCCGGTCTCGCGCACCATGTCTTCCAGCAGCGTGCAGAACCGGTCGACGTTGGCGTCGTCCAGTGGCGCGTCCACCTCGTCGAGCACGCAGATGGGGGCGGGGTTGCAGCGGAAGACCGCGAAGATGAGCGAAAGCGCCGTCAGCGCCTGTTCGCCGCCAGAAAGCAGGCTGAGCGCGGTGAGTTTTTTGCCGGGCGGCTGGGCGTAGATTTCGAGCCCGGCCAGCAACGGGTCGTCGGAGCCGACGAGCGCCAGATGGGCTCTGCCGCCGCCGAACATGCGGGCGAAGAGTTGCTGGAAATGACCGTCCACTTCGGCAAACACCTGCGACAGGCGTTCGCGGCCTTCGCGGTTCAGATGGCCGATGGAGCCGCGGAGTTTGGCGATGGCGGTGGCGATCTCCTCACGCTCGCGCACGATGGTGGCGATCTGCTCCTCCATCGCCTCGGCCTCGATCTCGGCACGGAGATTGACGGGGCCCATCTCCTCGCGCTCGCGCTGGAGGCGCTCGTGACGCCTGCGGAATTTGTCCTCGGCATCTGGCCCGATATCGCTGGGCGGGGCGGGAAGTTCGGGGTTCACGCCGAGCTTTTCGAGAATGCGTTCGGCGACGCTGCCCCAGTTGTGATCGGCCTGGGTTTTGTCGCCCTCGGCACGAACGAGCGCTTCGCGGGCGGCAGCGAGGGAGGCTTCGGCGGCGCGGGCGGCGCGGTCGGTGGCAGCTGTCGTGCGCTCGGCCTCGGTGAGATGTGCGGCCTTTTGGCGGTGCGCGGCTTCGGCTTCGGACAGGATGCGCTGGGCGTCGCGGCCCTGTTCGGCGAGGCGTGTGGGGGCTTCCTGCAACGCCACCATCTCAGCGCGAGCAGTTTGCAGGCGGGCAGTGAGGTCGGTGTGGCGCAGCGCGGCTTCCCTACGCCGGGTCTGCCATTCCGCCTGCTCCGGAGCGATGGCGGCGAGGCGGGACTCCCGGGTGGTGGCCTGGGCGCGCAGTTGGTCGAGGGCGGTGCTGGTCTGCTTCTCGCGCGTGCGGGCGGCGGCGAGGGCGTCGCGCGTGGTGGCGAGCGTGCGGCGGGCGGCTTCCGGGTCGGGGATGCCGGTGAGGTCGGCGCGGATGGTGGCGAGTGCCTGCTCCGCCTCGGCCAGTTCGGCGGTGAGGCGGGCGTGCTGTTCGGCCAGACCGGCCCCGCGGGCGGCGGCGGCGGTGGATTGCGCTTCGAGTTGCGCTGCTTCGACGCGCAGGCGGCTCATATTCTGCTCGGCGGCGGCGCGGGATTGGCGGGCGGCGCGTTCGGCTTCGGCGGCCTGATCCTCGCGGGCTTTGGCTGAGGCGCGGGCTTCGGTCTCGGCGCGGTCGGCGGCGGCGCGGGCGGATTGTTCGGTGGTGTCGGCAGCGACGCGGGCGGCGCGTTCGGCGGCTTCGGCTTCGGTGAGGGCGAGTTTGGCAGCGTCGGCTGCGGATTTGGCGGTGGCGAGTTTGGCGGCGAGATCGGCCAGCCGGTTGCGCTGTTGCAGGCGGACGGCGGCGGCGGTGCGGGTGCCGGGCAGGACGGTATAGCCATCCCAGCGCCAGACGGCACCCTCGCGCGAGATCAGCATTTGGCCGGGCTTCAGCGCTTCGACGGCTTGCGGTGATGGGGCTTCGATCAGACCGATCTGCGAGAGCGCGCGGGAGAGTGTGTCTGGTGCCTTCACGAGCGTGGAGAGCGCCGTGCAGCCATCCGGCAACGCGGGCGGGGGTGACAACGGCGGCAGGGCGCGCCAGTGGCGGGCGGCTTCGGTGTCGGCGGCGGAGTCGAGTTCCTCGCCGAGCGCGGCACCGAGCGCGGCTTCAAGACCAGCGGGGACGACGAGCTGATCGACCATGCGCGGCCAGCGTTCATTGTCCTTCACGCCGAGCACTTCGGCCAGCGCGTTGTGTTCGGTGGCGAGCCGGGCGCGGGCCTGTTCGGCGGCGCTGGATTGGTTGCGCGCGGCGGTGAGCCTGCTGGCGGCTTCGGTGCGCAGGCGTTCGGCTTCGGCGCGGGCCTCGCTGCGGGCGCGGGCGGCGTTTTGCTGGGCGGCGTCACGACTGGCGGCGGCGTCGGCAAACGCGGTGGCACGGCCTCGCTCGGCCTCTTCCAGCGCCACGCGAGCGGCCTCGAAGCTGACAGCGGCTGCGGTGGCGGCGGATTGTGCCTGGGTGAGGCGATCGGCCGGGACGAGTTGGGCCTGGAGTTTCGCCTGCTCCTCCGCCAGCCGTGCCGTCTGCTCTCGGAGGCGGCGGGCGCGTTGTTCGGCGGTGTTGAGCTGTTCAGAGAGTGAGCGATGTCGGGCAGCGAGTTCGGCCGCGTGCTCGGTGGCGCGGTTGGTCTCAGCCTCCAGCGTCCGCACGGCGTCTGCGGCGGTGACAGATTCGGTCTGCGCCGTCTCGATGAGAGCAGGATGGCTGGCTGCTTCGGTGGCGAGGCGTGCGGCTTCGGCGTCGAGGCGCGCGATGGCGGCTTCGGCCTCGCTGGCCTGTCGGGTGGCGTGGGCGAGGTCCTGCTCGACGCGGGAAAGCTGGGCGGTGGCGGCTTCCAGACCTGCGCGGGCGCGGGCGATTTCGGCCTCGATCTGCTCGCCTGCGAGGCGGTGGCGTTCGAGGGCGGTGCGGGCGATAGCCTCGGCTTCACGCAAGGCGGGCAGTGCCTCACTTGCGGCATCTGCGGCGGTTCCGG
>CAIJTR010000095.1 GCA_903823665.1 uncultured Rhodospirillales bacterium | reverse complement strand
GCGAATTGCGGCATTGATCCGCGGGAGTGGCAGGGTTTCGCGTTCGGCATGGGGATTGAGCGGGTGACGATGCTGAAATACGGCATGCCCGATCTGCGGCCATTTTATGAGAGCGACATGCGCTGGCTGCGCCATTACGGGTTCAACCCGCTCTCCCCCGTCATGCTCCACGAGGGAGTTTAGGTTATGAAGTTCTCGCTCTCCTGGCTGCGCACGCATCTGGACACCGATGTGTCGTTGCAGACGATCACCGACACGCTGACCAATATCGGCCTTGAGCTGGAAGGCGTGGAGGATCGCGGTGCGGCGCTGGCCCCGTTCCGCGTGGCGTATGTGATCGAAGCGGTGCAGCACCCGAATGCCGATCGTCTGCGCGCGTGCAAGGTGGATTACGGCGAGGGCATCGTCTCGGTTGTCTGCGGTGCGCCGAATGCACGTACCGGCATGAAGACAGTGCTCGGCCTGCCCGGCACGTATGTTCCCGGCAGCGACATCACGCTGAAAGTGGGTGAGATCCGCGGCGTGAAGTCTGAGGGCATGATGTGCTCGACGCGGGAGTTGGGCCTGGGCTCGGACCATGAGGGCATCATTGATCTGCCGGAGGATGCGCCGGTTGGCATGTCCTATGCGGAATACGCCAAGCTGACGGACCCGATCATTGAGATCAGCGTCACCCCCAATCGTGGCGATGCGCTAAGCGTGCGCGGGGTGGCGCGGGATTTGGCGGCGGCGGGGATTGGGACGCTGAAGCCGTTCGCGCCTGCGCCGATCCAGGCTGCGTTCGAGAGCCCGCTGCACTGGGCGATTGAGATGCCACAATCCTGCCAGTGGGTGCTCGGGCGCGTTGTCCGTGGCGTGAAGAACGGTCAGAGCCCGCAATGGCTGCAGGACCGGCTGACCTCCATCGGTCTGCGCCCGATCTCGGCGCTGGTGGACATGACGAATTTTTTCACCATCGATCTCGGCCGCCCGCTGCACGTGTTCGACGCGGACAAGGTGACCGGCGATACGCTGACGTTTCGCCCTGGCGCGGGGGAGAGCTTTGCGGCGCTGACCGGCAAGACCATCACCGTGCGGCCAGAAGATTGCGCGATTGCCGATGCGTCCGGCGTTGTGTCCTTGGCCGGTGTGGTCGGTGGTGAGAGCACTGGGTGCGACGAAAACACCACCAACGTGTTCATTGAATGCGCGTGGTTCAATCCTGTCGCAGTGGCGCTGTCGGGTCGCCATCACGGCGTGGCGTCTGACGCGCGGGCGCGGTTTGAGCGTGGGATTGATCCGGCGCTGATGCCGGCAGCGCTTGATGCCGCGACGGCGATGGTCATTGAACTCTGCGGCGGCACCGCCGGCGCGGTGGCATCTGCCGGGGCTGAGCCCGCCTGGCAGCGCACGGCCACGTTGCGCTTTGAACGAATGGAGAGCTTTGGCGGCCTTGCCGTGCCGCCGGATCAGGCGGTGGCCGATCTGGAGAAGCTTGGCTTCACGGTGGCCTCGCGTGCCATCGAGAGTGTGACCGTCAATGTGCCGTCGTGGCGCAATGATGTGGCTGCGGGCACGCCGCTGGAGCCGTTTTCTGACCGGCCGGATCTCGCCGAGGGCGCGGCGGTGATGGAGCCGGAGGCGGATTTGATCGAGGAGGTGCTGCGCCTGCGGGGGCTGGATTCTGTGCCTCCGGTGTCTCTGCCGGTGATGGGTGTGGTGCCGCAGGCGATCCTCACGCCCGCGCAGTCCCGTCGTGCTTTGGCGCGTCGCACGCTGGCGGCGGCTGGCATGGTGGAGTGCGTCACGTTCAGCTTCCTCGACCGTGCCACCGCCGCGCTGTTTGGCCCAGCGCCGGACACGCTGCATCTGGCCAACCCGATTGCGTCTGATCTCGACCAGATGCGCCCGACCGCAATTGCGACGCTCGCTCTTGCCGCTGCTCGCAATGCGGCGCGCGGTATTCCCGACGTGGCACTGTTCGAGATCGGCCCGGTGTTCCATGACAGCACCGAAAACGGTCAGCCGATGCGCGCCGCTGGTCTGCGCTCCGGCACCCCGGTGCGGCATTGGGCGGGGAGCCGTGCTCCCACGGCGCTCGATGCCAAGGCGGATGTGCTGGACGTGCTGGTGGCGTTGGGTGTTCCGATGGAGGCGCTCACCGTTACTGCTGACGCGCCGTCGTTCTACCATCCAGGCCAGTCCGGCCTGATCCGGCAGGGACCGAAGACGGTGCTGGCGAGCTTTGGCGCGTTGCACCCGAGCGTGCTGGCGGCGCTCGATCTGACCGGTCCTGTGGTGGCGTTTGAAATCCATCTTGATGCCATTGCCGAGCCGAAGCGGCGGAAGAAGTCGCTGCCTGATCTGCCGGCTTTCCAGCCTGTCAGCCGGGATTTCTCGTTTGTGGTTGACGCCGCCACGCCTGCCGAAAATGTGCTGCGCGCCGCGCGTGGGGCCGAGCGCAATCTGATCGCGGGCGTGTCGCTGTTTGACGTCTATGAGGGCGACAAGCTGGAAGTCGGCAAGAAGTCGCTGGCGATCGAAGTTGTGCTGCAACCGCGTGATCACACACTCACCGATGGCGAAATCGAAGCGGCTTGTGCCAAGATCGTCGCGGCCGTGGCGAAATCGACGGGGGGCGTGCTGCGTTGATCATCGAGACCGTCGACCAGCTGGAAGCCATCTATGGCAGCTATGACGGGATTGGTGAGGCCTCGACGGCCAAGGTGGTGTCGCGGCTGATCCCGGCCTATCGGGCCTATATCGAGGCTTCGCCGTTTGCTGCGTTGGCGACGGTGGGGCCGGAGGGGCTGGATTGTTCGCCGCGTGGCGATGAGCGCGGGTTTGTGCGCATTCATGATGATGCCACGCTGATGATGCCGGACAGGCGCGGCAACAATCGGGTGGACAGCCTGCGCAACATTGTGCGTGACCCGCGCGTGGGGTTGCTGTTCCTCATTCCCGGCTCCGGCACCACGTTTCGCGTCAACGGCCATGCGCATCTGAGTGCTGATCCGGCTCTGCTCGAAAGTTTCGCGGTGGACGGCAAGGCCCCGCGCACGGTGATCGTGGTTGCGATCACCGAGGCGTATTTCCAATGCGCGCGGGCGATTGTGCGCTCGAAACTGTGGAACCCGGCCGAGCATATTTCGCCCGGCAGCATTCCCACGCCCGGCGATGTGTTGGCCGAACTCAGCGACAATCGAGTGGGCGGAAAAGCGTATGACGAGGCTTGGCCGGCCCGTGCTGCGGCGAGCCTTTGGTGATGGATATGCGCGCCCTGCCGCCGGTGTTGCTGATTGCGGCAACGGTGGGGCTTGGTGTGTTTATTGGGCAGCAATATCTGCGTGGTATTCCCCGTAAAACCTGGATGACGGCGCTGCATCTGATCTCCGGCGCGTTTGCCATGGAGGGTCTGGCGGTTCTGCTCCAGGCGACGAATGACGAATACACCGGCAATACCGGCCATTGGGCTGTTGGGCTGCTGGTGGGGGCGCTGTTCACCGGCTTGGTTGCAGCCGTGATCGGCAGGCGTGGCGTGAAGGGCACGGGATGGGTGCTGGCGGCTCATGCCGGAGCGGGTGCTCTGGGCTTTATCTTGCTGCTGGTTTGGGTCGCGCAGGCTTAAACGACGCGCACTCAGGGTCGCCCTGCGCGATGGTATGGGTGGCCGGTGGCGATGGCCCTCGCGCGGAACAGTTGCTCCGCCAGCATCACGCGGACCAGAATGTGCGGCCATGTCAGTGCGCCCAGCGAGAGCACGTGATCGGCGCGGGCCATCACCGCTTTATCGAGCCCTTCGGCACCACCGATCACGAAGGCTATCGGGCGTGCAAGTTCGATCCAGCTGGTGAGTTGGGCTGAAAACTTCTCGCTGTCTGGTGCGGCCGCGCCCAGATCGAGCGGCACAACGAAGCTGTTGGCGGGGAGGGCGGCGAGAATGGCCTCACCCTCGCGCCGTTTGATCTCAGCCGCACTGCCTCGACCTTCGGGCAGTTCAACGACCGTGAGCTTGGGACGCAGACGGTCATTGTAGCGGGTGAACAGCTCCGCCTCCGGCCCGCGGCCGATCCTTCCGACCGCCACGAGCCGCCATTCGGACAAAAGCTCGCTTAGCCTTCTTCGGACGGATCGACGGTGGCTTCGTCGAGATCAGGCCCCCACATCCGCTCCAGCCCGTACATCTCACGGGCTTCGGCTTTGAACAGGTGGATGACGATGTCACCGGCGTCGATCAGCACCCAGTCGGACCCGCCGGTGCCTTCGATCTGCACGCGCTTGAGCCCGGCCTCCTCAAGCTTTTCCTCCAGATGCGTCGCCATCGCGGCGATCTGGCGGTCGGCGAGGCCGGTGGCGATCACCATGCGGTCGGTGAAGGCGGCGCGGCCGTAGAGGTCGAGGGCCACGATGTTCTCGGCCTTGTCGTCTTCCAGGCTGGCCAGAATGATGGTTTGCAGCTGATCGAGCCGCGACGGGGCCGCGCGCTCCCGCACGCGCTCCGCAGTCTTTTTTGGCCCGGCGGCTGCGGCCTTTTTGCGCGGGGTGCCGGGGGAGGCGGGGACCGTCGGGTCCGCCTTCGGGGCCGCGCGCTTGCGCACGGGCTTTGCGGGCACCTCCCCGGACAGCGTGGGGGCTGGGGGTTGCGGGGGCAGGCTTGGTGGGCTGGGCGGCTTGCGGGCGATGGTGTCAGACTCCTGAAGCGTGGGCGCGGATGGCGGAAGCGGAAAGGCTGTTCTGCCGCGCCGGCAAGAACACCCAGGATGGTGTCGTCATCCGCGCCAACGCGGCGGCACTGCGTTCCAAACGCCGGGCCGGGCGCAGGCGCTGGGCCGCTTGCCCTGCCAACGCACGATGATTGTAGGTCGGGCGCGGCAGCACGGCAAAGTTGGTGTGGCGGGCAATATCCATCCACGCGTTCCACGCCGGCAGCTGAACCAGATTGTCAGCGCCCATCAGCCACACGAAGTGGGTGCGGGGGAAGCGGATTTTAAGCTTTCGCAGCGTGTCCACGGTATATCTCGTGTGCAGATGCGTCTCGATGGCGGTGGCGATCACCCGTCTGCCGTCTGCAATGGCGCGCGCGGAGGCCAATCGCGCTGCTGCCGATGCCATGCCTTTGGCTGGTTTCAGCGGGTTGCCGGGGGAGACCATGAGCCAGACCTGATCCAGCCGAAGCCTGCGTAAAGCTGTCTGCGCCACGTGCAGATGGCCTTTATGCGCTGGGTTGAACGAACCGCCGAGCAGGCCCACCGTCATGCGCCGTTTGTCACCCCAACGTGGAATGGGGTCCGCTGCACGCTGGCTCAGGGCCGCACCTGACCCGTGCCGGTGATGATGTAGCGATAGGTCGTCAACTGCTCGACGCCGACCGGCCCGCGGGTGTGGACGCGGCCGGTGGCGATGCCGATTTCGGCCCCGAAGCCAAACTCACCGCCATCGCAGAACTGGGTGGAGGCGTTCCATAGGCACACGGCGGACTCAACGCCCATCTGGAAGTGCATCGCCACGGCCTCATCCTGCGTCACGATGGCCTCGGTGTGCGAGCTGCCATAGCGGGCGATATGGGCGAGTGCCGCGTCCACGCCATCCACCACGGCAATTGAGAGCGTCGGCCCCAGCCACTCCGTGCGGAAATCCTCCTCGGTGGCGGGCTTCAGGCCGGGCACAACGGTCTGCGCCCGTTCGTCGGCGCGGAAGTCACAGCCGAGGGCGATGAGGTCGCTGACGATGTAGGGCAGCAGGGCCGGTGCGATGGCAGCGTCGATCAGCAGTGTTTCGGTGGCCCCGCACACGCCGGTGCGACGCATCTTGCCGTTCGCCACGAGGCGTCGCGCCATGGCGTGATTGGCGGCCTCGTGGACATAGGTGTGGCACAGCCCCTCGGCGTGGGCGAGCACTGGCACCCGCGCCTCCGCCTGCACCCGCTCCACGAGAGAACGCCCGCCGCGCGGAATGATGAGGTCGAGCAGGCCGGAGCCGCCGAGCATGGCGGCCACATAGCTGCGATCTGTCCCTGGCGTGATCTGTACGGCGGCTTCTGGCACCCCGGCGGCGCGCAGACCGGCGGTGATGGCGGAATGAATGGCGCGGGCGGAATGGTGGCTGTCGGACCCCCCGCGCAGGATCACCGCATTGCCGGATTTGAGGCAGATGCCGGCGGCGTCCGCCCCCACATTCGGGCGGCTTTCGTAGATCATGCCGATGACGCCGAGCGGCTGCGCGATGCGGCGGATGCGCAGCGCGTTGGGCCGTGTCCAATCCGCGAGCACGCGGCCGAGCGGGTCGGGCAGGGCTGCAATTTCGTCGAGCCCCCGCGCCATGCCTTCAACGCGGGCTTCATCGAGCAATAGCCTGTCGCGGAAGGCTGCGGTGCCGCCACTGGCATCAAAGGCTGCGATGTCTCGTGCATTGGCGTCGACGATCTGTGCCGCGCGGCTGCGAATGGAGTCTGCGGCGGCGCGCAGGCCCGCGTTGCGTGCTGCCTCCGGCATGCGTGACAGCACTGACGAGGCGGCGCGTGCGGCGGCGGCGGCTTTGTGCAGCCAGCGCGAGACAGTATCGGTTTCGGTCTGCATATCACTCCCCGCCAGTCGAATCCGACCAGCGCGCGAGGCTCTAGCAGCTTGCCGAAAAAGGCAAGTCGCCGCGCGATTAACCACTCCGCAACCATCGGCGTGTAGGCTGGGCGCTGCAATGATCGCAGGGTGGCATCTGATGGCGGAGCAGACTGAAGCCTTGATCGTTATAGACAAGCTGGACGAGATGCGGCGGTTCATTGATCGCAGGTTTGCTGAACTGAGCATGGAAATTCATGCCACCGAGCAGCTTGTGGATTACAGCGAGGCCAATCTGGCAAGCAAGCTGGAGGTCATGCAGGAGCAGATTGCCGCCGTTCTTGCCGCCCCGGCGTTGAGCACGCGCAATTCCGGTGTGGAACTGGAGGCTGTGGTGCAAACGACGGAGGCTGCTGCCAATCGCATCATGGAGGCGGCGGAGGCGATCAGTGATTGGCTGGTGGAACTGCGGGACGAACCGGAGCTGTATGCCCGCATCTCTGACAAGGTGAACGCGATCTTTGAGGCATGTTCGTTTCAAGACCTCACCAGCCAGCGCATTCGCCGGGCCATTGACCAACTGCATCATGTTGAATCAATGCTGGGGTCAATTTCCAACCCGAATGCGGAGATCAAGGTGCCGCGCGGGCTGGAAATCGCTGTGTCCGGCCCGGATTTGGCGCAGGCCAATATTGACGAGATGCTGGCGAGCTTTTAGCCCGCCAGCACCCTTGGGTTGGATTTTACGCTTTCAGTGCCACCGCGCGGACATCGTCACCGACGTCCGCTTCAAACGCGGCAAAGTTCTTCTCGAACATCCCGACCAAGCGCGTGGCGGTGGCGTCATACGCGGCCTTATCGGCCCAGGCCTGACGCGGGTCGAGCACGTCGGACGGGATGCCCGGCACGGCTTCTGGAATGGCGAGGCCGAAGAAGCTCTCGGTGCGGAAGGCAACCTTTGCCAGCGAGCCATCAAGGGCGGCGTTCAGCAGAGCGCGGGTGTGGCGGATCGACATGCGGCTGCCTGTGCCATACGCGCCGCCGGACCAGCCGGTGTTGACCAGCCAGCAATCGGCCCCGCCATTGGCGATCATTTCGGCCAGCATGCGGCCATAAAGGGCGGCCGGGCGCGGCAGGAACGGGGCACCGAAGCAGGCGCTGAACGAGGGCTGCGGCTCGGCACCCAGGCCCTTCTCGGTGCCCGCCACCAACGCCGTATAGCCGGACAGAAAGTGGTACATCGCCTGCGCCGGGGTGAGCTTGGCGATCGGCGGCAGCACGCCATAAGCGTCACATGCCAGCATCATGATGTTCTTCGGAACGCCGGCGCGGCCGGAGGGCACGAAGTTCGGGATGAACTCCACCGGGTAGCACGAGCGGGTGTTCTCGGTGTGGCGGTCATCGCTGAGGTCGAGCCTGCCGCGATGATCGGCCACCACGTTTTCCAGCACGGTGCCGAAGCGGTGGGTTGCGGCCCATATCTCGGGCTCGGCGGTTTTCGACAGGTCGATGACCTTGGCGTAGCAGCCGCCTTCGAAGTTGAACACGCCATCGGCGGACCAGCCATGCTCATCGTCGCCGATCAGCGGGCGGGCGGGATCAGACGAAAGCGTGGTCTTGCCGGTGCCGGACAGGCCGAAGAACAGCGCCACGTCGCCATCGCTGCCCACGTTGGCGGAGCAATGCATGGGCAGCACGCCCTTGGCAGGCAAAATCCAGTTCATGACGGTGAAGATCGATTTCTTGATCTCACCGGCATATTCGGTGCCGGCGATCACGATCATCTTCTGCGCGAAGCTGAGGGCCACGGCGGTGGTGGAGCGCACGCCGTCAATCGCTGGGTCTGCCTCGAACAACGGGGCGTGCAGGATGACGTAATCGGGCTCGAAGCCCACCAGCTCGCTCTCGGTCGGGCGAATGAACATGTTGCGGGCGAACAAAGCGTGCCACGCGCCAGTGGTGACGAGCCGGACGCGAACGCGATGCTCGGGGTCCGCACCGGCGTAAAGGTCCTGGGTGTAGAGTTCCTGGCCCTGCAGATAGGCCTGCACGCGGGATTTGTAGATTTCGAACTTCTCGATCGGCAGGCGCTGGTTGACGCGGCCCCAATCGATCTCGCCCTGGGTGTCCGGCTCGACGACGACGAACTTGTCCTTCACGGAGCGGCCAGTGTGGACGCCGGTGATGGCGATGAAGGCGCCGTCCTCAGACAGCGTGCCTTCGTTGCGTCGGATGGCGTGCGGGATGAGCGACGATGCGGTGAGGTTCGCATGGACCGGCTGTGTTGCGTGAACGCCGGTGCCGGACAGTGGCGAGACGTGCAGTGCCTTTGATTGAGCGTTCATTGTGGAGCTCTCCCGCGCATAAGGTTTCGCATGGCTTTGCCATGTCAGTCCTGATGGCATAGGAGTGCTGTTGAGGTGGGTCCAGTTATAATATGTCGATATATGTCTATGATATCGCAACCAGATTATTTAGTTGCAGCACGGGCATGGCGTGTGCACTGCACCAATTCATTACGTAATCCGGAAGCATCACTAACGGGTGCTGACCAGTTTATCCGTTTGACAATCTCACCCTGAGCCACATCACAGCCGTCCACATCGGCGGTTACCATCCGCCATTCACCACCGCCGCCTGCGATCAGCGACATGGCGACGGCGTGGTCGTCGTTGCAATGGGCCATGATGCTCGCTTCAGCCTCGGCGATGCTGGCAACGGCTGCTTGGTCTGGCGTGAGATCGGCCTCGCGCAGGCGGTGTGCGCGGGCGAAGCCGCCGATCAGGCTGCCGGCGAGGGGGCGGATGCGGTAGAGCGCGAAATCGGTGAACTCCGCGTAAAGCTGGGCGTAGGGGTGAATGGCGAGCCAGCGTGCCTTGAACGCCGGGTCCGGCTCGATTTCGGCGATGCCGGTGACGGTGACGCGCGGGGCGGTTTGCGGGTTGGCGCTGGTGGGCTGGCCGGTGACCATGATGGCGCAACGGGGCTCGTCTCGCAGATGGCGGGTGTGTTCTGACAGTTGCGAGAGAAACACCAGCACCGAGAGGTCGCCCGCGCAGGCTGGCGTGACGAGTGAGGCGAAGGGCTGGCCGTCGGTTGCCGTCGCCAATGTTGCCGCACGGGCCGAACGCAGCAGCTTGCGGGCCTGCCAGGCTGGGCTGTCTTCGGTCTCGGACATAATTCGTTCACCCTTCTACCTCAAAGCGCCACAATCGTGTGGCATAAGCCCTCATATGGAAATGGAGAGCCACACGTGAAGCAGACGATCGCCCTGGTTGATGACGACCGCAACATCCTCACCTCTGTTTCGATGACGCTGGAGCAGGAGGGCTACATCGTCCGCACCTATACGGATGGCGAGAGCGCATTGCAGGGGATTATCGCCAAACCGGTCGATCTCGCCGTGCTCGATATCAAAATGCCGCGCATGGACGGGATGGAGCTGCTGCAGCGCCTGCGCACCCGCACCCAATTGCCGGTGATTTTCCTCACCTCGAAGGATGAGGAGGTGGATGAGTTGATGGGTCTTCGCCTCGGGGCGGATGACTACATCACCAAGCCGTTCAGCCAGCGTTTGCTGATCGAGCGCATCCGCACGCTGCTGCGCCGGAACGAGACGAGCAAGGCCGAGGGCTCGGGTGCGGCTCCCGGCGGGATTATGGTGCGCGGTGAGTTGGTGCTGGATGAGACGAAGCATCAATGCAACTGGAAGGGCGTGGATATTGCGCTCACCGTCACTGAGTTTTTGCTGGTGAAGGCGCTGGCGGCGCGGCCGGGCATGGTGAAGTCCCGCGATCAGCTGATCGATACCGCCTATGGCGACAATATCTATGTGGATGACCGGACGATCGACAGCCACATCAAGCGGGTGCGCAAGAAGTTCCGTCAGGCCGATGACAGCTTCAATCACATCGAGACGCTGTACGGCATCGGCTACCGGTACAAGGAAGCCTGATGCCCGATAGTGGTGCCCTGCCGCAGGTGTTGCGCAGCGAGGCGGAGGTTCCGCCCCCGCCACAGCGGCGCTTTATCTCGCCTTTGCTGCAGCGCATTCTGCTGGTCAATTTGCTGCCGCTGGCGCTGCTGCTCGCAGCCTTGCTGTATCTGGACCAATATCAGAACGGTCTGCTTGAAGCCGAGGTGACCACGCTGCGGGAGCAGGCGCGCATCTATGCCGGGGCGATTGGTGAGACGGCGGTGCACAATGACACGCCGGACAATCCCGTTATCGCGCCGGATGTGGCGCGCCCGCTGTTGCGGCGTTTGACGGAGCCGACGCCGAACGCACAGGCGCGGCTTTATTCGCCGGAAGGTGGCGTGCTGGCGGATAGCCGGGTGCGTGAGGGGGCTGCGGGCGCTGTGATCACCGAGCCGCTGCCGCCTGCGGTGGAGCGGGGCCGGCTGGTGGGGCTTGTGAGCCGTGCCTATGATGATCTGCTGCGCCTGCTGCCTCACTCGAATGATCGCTCGTTGCTTGATCTCGATCATCCCGCCGCCGGGGCTGACTGGACGCCGGATGTGCAGGCTGAGGTGAAGCTGATCGCGGCAAGCCAGGGCGCGCAAATTCCGCCGTATATTCGTCGCACCGATGACAATCGGTTGTTGGTCAGCGTGGCCGAGCCGGTTGCCCGCGACCGGCGCACGCTCGGCATCGTGGTGCTGACCCGTGAGGCGCGGGAGGTCGATGACAGCGTGCTGACGGTGCGGCTTTCGATCCTGGCGCTGTTCACCTTGGCGCTGGGGCTGACGGTGATGCTGTCCTGGTATCTGTCGCTCACCATTGCACGGCCGATTTTGCGGCTGGCGAGGGCAGCGGCGCGGATGCGGGAGGGACGAGGGCGCGAGGGTGAGGTTCCGGCACCGTTGCTGGTGCGGCGGGATGAGGTGGGTGAGCTGGCACGGGCATTGTCTGAATCGGCAGTGGCGCTGTGGTCACGCATGGACGCGATTGAGGCGTTCGCAGCCGATGTGGCGCATGAGATCAAGAACCCGCTTTCGTCCATTCGCAGTGCCATTGAAACGCTTCGCCGGATTGACGACCCCGAAAAGCAGCGCCGATTGACCGCTATTATCGCCGAGGATGTGGCGCGGCTGGACCGGCTGATCACCGATATTTCCGACTCGTCGCGCATCGATGCCGAGCTTTCACGTGCCGCGACCGAGCCGGTTGATCTGGCCCCGATTTTGTCTGCTTTGGCTGAGATTGACGAAGCCACGCGCGGCGAGAACGATCCTCGCATCAGCCTTGATGTTGGCGAGGGGCGGTTGGTTGTCGAAGGCGTGGAGGACCGGGTTGTGCAGGTTCTGCGCAATCTGCTGGGCAACGCACGCAGTTTCTCGCCGCCACGCGGTGTGATCGGACTTTCGGCGCATGAGGATGGTGCCATGATCGAGATTGCGGTGCAGGATTCCGGGCCGGGCATTCCAGACGGCAAACTTGAACACATCTTCGACCGGTTTTATTCGGAGCGGCCGCAGGGTGAGTATTTCGGCCAGCATTCCGGACTTGGTTTGTCGATCAGCCGGCAGATTGTGAGCGCTCTGCGCGGCCAGATTGTGGCGTCAAACCGGCGCGATGTGACGGGTGCGGTGATCGGCGCACGGTTTGTGGTGACACTGCCGAAGGCGTGATCGCAATCGGTTGACGTAGCCATGCTCCGCGCGCTCGAATGCTTTGATCATTCGGAGCAAGCTGATGACGCATTCCCCCGCCCTGCCGAAAATTGCTGTGATCGGGACGGGGGGGACGATCAGTTCGGTTGGTAAAGACCCGTTCGATATTCTCGATTACGGGGCGAACGGCGTCATTTTGCAGGTGGATGAACTGCTGGCGCGGTTCCCTGAGTTGGACGGATTGGCGGAGATTATTCCGGTTCGGTTCCAGGCGATCATCAGCACGGACATCACGTATCCGATTTGGCGTGAGCTTGTTCTGCTGCTCGATAAGGTGTTGGCGGATAATTCTGGGCTTGCCGGGATTGTGATCACGCATGGCACGGCTTCGTTGGAGGAGACAGCGTATTTCCTGTCGCTGACGGCGAAGGTGGATGTGCCGATTGTGCTGGTGGGTGCGCAGCGGCCGCCCTCTGCGTTGTCGTCTGACGCGGGGATGAACCTTGCCAACGCCATTCGCACGGCATCGAGCCCGCTGGCGCGCGGGATGGGCGTGCTGACGTTGCTGAATGACGAAATTCATGCGGCGCGCGATGTGGCGAAAACGTCCACGTTCCGGCTGCAGACATTCCGCACTCCCGACTTTGGCGTGCTTGGTCATGCCGATGGCGATCAGGTGGTGTTCTACCGCAAGCCGGTGCGGCGCGTCGGGCCGGACACCGAGTTTGATATTCGCGCGCTGGAGGTTCTGCCGCGGGTGGATATCGTGTTCGCCTATGTGGGGGCGGATGGCACGGCTTCGCGGGCGTTTATTGCCGCTGGCGCGCAAGGCATCGTCTCGGCGGGTTTTGCGCCCGGCTCTCCCGGCGCTGCGGAAACGGCTGTGTTGGCTGACGCCGTGAAGACGCACGGGTTGATTGTGATGCAGTCCTCCCGCGCCGGCAGTGGGCGGGTATTCCGTGGGCAAAAGATGCATACGAACGGGTTTCTCGCCGCCGATAATCTGACCCCACAGAAGGCCCGCATCCTGCTTGCATTGGCGTTGACGGTGACGCGCGATCCGGCGGAGATTGAGCGCATTTCCCTCACTTATTGAGGCGGATTGGGTAGAATCCGAGCCTGCGCGTGATCGTGCGGTGGCGATACGATGCCTCCATCGCATGTCAACGTGCTGGCCGGAGGTATCCCCATGTCGAATTCCCAAAGTGATAACCCTTTGGACCCCTCGCCGGAGCATCTGCAACGCATTCGTCTGCGCGCCTATCATCTCTGGGAGAGTGAGGGGCGTCCCGAAGGGCAGTCTGCCGAATATTGGGAGCGGGCGCGTGAACTGGATGCCCTGCAGAGCGACGCGCCGGGGATGTTGCCAAACCCGCTTGTGGCACCGCCACGGCCGACATTTGAGGGTGTGTTGATCGAAGAGGCGTCACTACAGGCAAATCTGGGCGAGTTCACCGAACTTGGCGAGACGATGTCCACGCCTGAAACACCTGAGATTGCTCGGGAATTCCGGGATGGGGAGCGTTAGCGCGCTCCGCGTCCCACCGCAGCCCGCCACCGAGATAGCACTGATGGTCATTGTCATCTAGGAACGGACGCACCTTGCGTTCAGGAAAGGATGATCAGTATGACTGACAGCAGACCTCCCGGCAGCCGGAATGGATTTCATATAAAGGCGTTTGATCGCTTCCATCGTCCGCATGCGCATATGTCTTCAGCGTTTGGCGATGACTGGTTCGCCCTGAAGGCCGAAGCATTCGCCCGGTTCTTCGGCACACCGGTGTTCCTGGTCGCGCAGACGGTGATCGTGGCGATCTGGATTGCGATCAATGTGGCGCGTATTTGGGTGTTCGACGAATATCCGTTTATTTTGCTCAATTTGGCCTTCAGCTTACAGGCCGCCTACGCCGCACCGCTGATCCTGCTTGCGCAGACGCGTCAGGCGGATCGCGATAAGGTGACCTCGCTGGCCGATGCCGAACACCGTGAAGACCTGCACCGCACAAGTGAGGAGCGGCAATCGCTGATGGCCGAGCAGACGGCTTTGCTTGTGAAGATGCTGGAGCAGAATACTGAAATGACGTCTGCCGCCCGTGCGCTGTCAGAGCGGATTGAGACTCTGACAATCGAATTGCACAATCATATTTTGGAATCGAAGCAGTAAGGTATCCGCAACCGGAGCTTGATTTTAGCGATAAGATCAAGCTCCGGTGTTGTTGTGTTACTCGCCGTAGATTTTCGGCACGAAGAGTTCCGGCGGCAGCGTGGCGCGTTCGTAGTTTGGGTTATAGACGCGCTCCGGCAGCACAATTTCTTCGTGTGGCACTTCGCCGTAGGGGATCTGCGACAGGAAATGCGCGATGCAGTTCAGGCGCGCCTGCTTTTTGTCGTTGCCTTCGACGATATGCCACGCAGCTTCGGGAATGCTGGTGCGCTTGAGCATGTCTTCCTTGGCCTTGGTATACTGCTCCCACCGCACGCGGGATTGCAGGTCCATCGGTGACAGCTTCCACTGCTTGATCGGGTCGTGCACGCGCATCAGGAAGCGGAATTGCTGTTCTTCATCGGTGATGGAGAACCAGTATTTGATGACGGTGATGCCGGAGCGGACCAGCATGCGCTCGAATTCCGGCACGTCGTGGAAGAAATCTTCGACCTGTTGATCGTTGGCAAAGCCCATGACGCGCTCCACGCCGGCGCGGTTGTACCAGCTGCGGTCGAACAAAACGATTTCGCCGGCGGCGGGCAAATGCGGGACGTAGCGCTGGAAATACCATTGCGTCTTTTCGCGGTCGGACGGGGCGGGCAGCGCGATGACCCGGCAGGTGCGCGGGTTGACGCGCTGCATGATGCGCTTGATGACGCCGCCCTTCCCGGCACTGTCGCGGCCCTCGAACAGGACGACGACCTTCAGCTTTTTCTCTTCAACCCAGTCTTGCAGCTTCACCAGTTCGGCCTGCAGGCGCATCAGCTCGCGGAAGTAGAAGTTCCGGTCGATGGTGCTTTTCTTGTGCTTGGAGAGCAGCTCGCGGAGTTCGGCGGGAATGCGGCTGTCATCGACCTCCTGCTCCAACTCCTCGTCGAAATCATCCTGCAGTTCGAGATCGACCCAGGAGTGTGTGGCGGCTGGATGGTGTTCGTCGGTCATGCTGCTGATCCCGTTGCCTATTTTCATATGGCTATAGGATTGAATGGAAAGGGTTGTGACAGTCCGATGAACAATGTGAGGCAGTGAATGCGCCGCGCTTTGGCACTGCACCATTCTCGGGGTGGGTTGGTGCAGTGCCAAAGCGAACTGCACCCTACGGATCTGTTATCAGTCTTCCTCGTCACGCGAGGGTCTGCGCGTAAGAACATCGCGTTTGCCGACGTGGTTGGCGGCGGAGACGATGCCCTCTTTCTCCATCTGCTCGATAAGTTTGGCGGCGCGATTGTAGCCGATTTGCAGGTGGCGCTGGATGAAGGAGGTGGACGCCTTGCCCTCGCGGGTGACGACATCGACGGCCTGATCGAACAGCGATTTCTCGGCGTCGGTCCCGCCCGCTATGCCGGACATCGCGCTCTGCTCGGGCTCGTCCAGCGGCTCGGTGATTTCGTCGAGATAGTCGGGCTCGCCCTGTTCGCGCAGAAAGGCCACGACGTCTTCCACTTCCTTGTCGGAGACGAACGGGCCGTGGACGCGGGTGGTGCGGCTGTCTTGCTGGAACAGCATGTCGCCCTGGCCGAGCAACTGTTCGGCCCCCTGTTCCTGCAAAATGGTGCGGCTGTCGAATTTCGATACCACGCGGAAGCTGATGCGGGTTGGGAAGTTGGCTTTGATGGTGCCGGTGATGACGTCCACCGAAGGGCGTTGCGTTGCCATGATGACGTGAATGCCGGCGGCGCGGGCCATCTGGGCGAGGCGCATGACGGTCATTTCAATGTCCTTGCCGGCGACCATCATCAGGTCGGCCATTTCGTCGATGACGACGACGATGAGGGGCAGGGATTCGAGGGCGAGGTTCTGTTCCTCGAAAATCGGCTTGCCGGTTTCGCTGTCAAAGCCGGTTTGCACGCGGCGGGTGACGACTTCGCCGCGGGCCTTGGCCTCCGCCACGCGCTCGTTGTAGCCAGCGAGGTTGCGCACGCTGAGCTGGCTCATGGCGCGGTAGCGGCGTTCCATCTCGCGCACCGTCCATTTCAGGGCGGAGACGGCTTTGGTGGGCTCCGTCACCACCGGGGCCATGAGATGTGGGATGCCGCCATAGACGGAGAGTTCGAGCATTTTCGGGTCGATCATGATCAGCCGGCACTCGGACGGCGAGAGCTTGTAGAGCAGCGACAAAATCATCGCGTTGATGCCGACCGACTTGCCGGAGCCGGTGGTGCCGGCGACGAGCAGATGCGGCATGCGGGCGAGGTCGGCGAGGATGGGCAGGCCTGAGATGTCCTTGCCGAGTGCGATGCCGAGGCGGGCGTTTTGTTTGTCCCAGGTTTCCGACGCAATGAGCTCCGAGAGATAGACGGTCTCGCGCTTGGCGTTCGGCACCTCGATGCCGAGGACGGAGCGGCCGGGGACGACCGCCACGCGAACCGCGAGGACGGAGAGGCTGCGGGCGACGTCGTCGGCGAGGCCGATCACGCGGGCGGCGCGGGTGCCCGGTGCCGGTTCGAGTTCGTAGAGAGTGACGACCGGGCCGGGGCGGATGGCGAGGATTTGGCCCTGGACGCCGTAATCGGAGAGCACGGTTTCAAGCAGGCGGGCATTGGCCTGCATTTGCTCGGGCGTGAGAGCGCCGACACTGCTGCGCGGTGGGGCGGGGGTGAGCAGATCGAGTGGCGGCAGTTTCCAGGTGCTGGCGATCTTGGGCGGCTCGGTCGTCGGTGCGGGAGGCTTGCCTTTGGCCGCTGCCATTTTGGCGAGCACTTTTGGCACGGCAGCCGGCAACGCATTCGGGAGCGCCTTGGGCAGAGTTGGTTCCAGTCGTGCGCCTTTCGCTGGCGCTGGCTGGATGATCGGCGTGAGTTCGCCGGGTTTGCGGGGCGGCGTGGGGTCTTGGCCGACGATGCGCGGCGGTTCGGTGTCCTTGGTGCCGTTGACGGTGCGCAGTGTCCATTTCGCGGCACCGACCATCACCTGCGAGCCACGGGCGACGGCACCGGAGGCGACGCGGGCCTGCTCCGCCCCGCCACGCGCCACCCGGCCAGCGGCACGGAATTCCCGTGCGGACAGGCCGGTTGCGAGAATGGCGAGCAGGCCTGAGAGCAGCAGGCCCGCTGCCAGCATCAGCCACACGCCCATGGGGCCGAGAATGTCGCGGCCCATGGCAAGGCTGAGCGTGGCCACGGCACTGCCGATTGCGCCACCAATGCCGGAAGCGGCCGGCCATGCCGGGTTCACGTCAATCAGCAAACCAATTGCGGACAGGCTGGCGGCCACGACCGGCATGGCTGTCAGCAACGCCACGACGCGCAACGGTGGCGCGGACAGGCCGCGATGCGAGCCGATGCGCCATGCCCAGCCGAGCAAGGCCAATCCCGGCAATGCTCCCGCCAGCCCGAAGGCTTGCAGCAGGAGATCGGCGGCGATGGCACCCGGTGGTCCCGCCAGATTGGTGACGATGGCCCCGGTGGCCGTGTTCAGCGACGGGTCGTGCGCGTTGTAGCTGACGAGGCCGACCATCAGCGCCAAGGCTGCCAGGGCGAGTGCAAGTGCTGCAACTTCCCGCAGCCTGCGGCTGAGCATGCCGCGGAGCGCTGGCGGCGGTGGGCTGGTATCGGCAATCGCTGGCGGCATTGCGGGCTCCGAACGGGCGTATCTTCATGCGGTCAGACAACGTTATGCCACAAGCTTATGATTCGAATGAGTGCAAAAAAAGGGCGCTCCCGAGGAAGCGCCCTTTTTTAGCCAAGCTGTTGGAAAGGCTCAGCCCATCCGCTCGCCGTGCAGCACCACGTCGAGGCCTTCGCGCTCCTCCTCCGAGGTGACACGTAGGCCGATGGCCACGTCGATCACCTTGAGGATGATGAAGGTGATGATGCCGGACCAGAGCAGGGTCACGCAGACCGCGACGACCTGGGATTCGAACTGTGCGAGACCGCCAATGTTCACACCGTTCGGCGCGTCCTTGGTGGCGGTGAACGGACCGTAGGCAAGCCAGCCGGTGAGCAACGCGCCGACGATACCACCCACGCCGTGCACGCCGAAGGCGTCAAGGCTGTCGTCATAGCCGAGCATGTGCTTGAGCGAGGTTGCCGACCAGAAGCAGATCACGCCTGCTACGAGACCAATGATGAGTCCGCCGGTTGGGGTCACGAAGCCAGAGGCCGGGGTGATGGCCACGAGGCCAGCGACGGCACCGGAGATGCAGCCCAGCACCGAGGGTTTTCCCTTGGCGGCCCATTCGGCAAACGTCCAGGCGATGGCGGCGGCGGCGGTTGCGATCTGGGTGACCGTCATTGCCATGCCAGCACGGCCGTTGGCTGCCACTGCCGAACCCGCGTTGAAACCAAACCAGCCGACCCACAGCAGCGATGCGCCGATAACGGCGAAGGCGAGGTTGTAGGGAGCCATGTTCTCCGTCTCATAGCCCACGCGCTTGCCGAGGACGAGGCAGCAGACGAGACCAGCGATACCCGCGTTGATATGCACAACGGTGCCGCCAGCGAAGTCGGCAGCGCCGGGCAGACCGAACACGCCGGCACCCAGGAAGCCGGTGGCCGACCAGACGAAGTGCGCGATGGGCGAGTAGACCAGCAGCGACCACAGCACGGTGAAGATGCACATCGCCGAGAACTTCATCCGGTCGGCATAGGCACCGGCGATCAGGCCGGGCGTGATGATGGCAAACGTCATCTGGAACATCATGTAGACGCTCTCAGGCACCGTCTGCGGCTGTGCGTTGTCCGAACCTGCCCCGAGGATGAACGGCTTGTCCCAGTTTTCGGCAATGCCCGACAGCATGAAGCGGCTGAGGTCGCCGATATAGGGCGAGCCATTGGTGAAGGCGAGCGAGTAACCGGCGATCATCCACACCACGGTGACGAGGCAGCAGATCATGAAAGACTGCATCATGGTGGCAAGAATGTTCTCTTGCGAACCATGCCTGCGTAGAACAGTGCTAAGCCGGGAATGGTCATCAGCAGCACCAAAGCCGTGCTGGTCAGCATCCAGGCGGTATCACCAGAGTCGAGCTTGGGCGCGTCTTCGGCCCAGGCTGGTGCCGCCATCAGCAGCGGCAGCAGTGCCAGACCTGCGCGCGTCATCAACTTCTTCATCAGCCTCGTTCCTTTGTGGTCAGTAAAACGCAATGGTGTCACAACGCTTCGCCATCGGTCTCGCCGGTGCGGATCCGCACGGCGCGCTCGAGGTCGAGGACGAAGATTTTGCCGTCACCGATTTTTCCAGTGTGTGCGGCCTTGCTGATGGCCTCGATGACCTGATCAGCGAGGTCTGACGCCACAGCGAGCTCGATTTTCACCTTTGGGAGAAAATTCACGTGATATTCGGCACCACGATAAATCTCGGTTTGTCCTTTTTGGCGGCCGAAACCCTTCACCTCTGAGACGGTGAGACCCTGCACCCCAAGCGGGGTGAGCGCCTCGCGCACGTCGTCGAGCTTGAAGGGCTTGATGATGGCCATGATCAGTTTCATGTCGCAGCCCTGTTCCAGTTTCCGTTCTTGCACGCCTTACCCGGCCACCCACATGCGGATTGGCCAAGCTTCCGGCCATGTCCTATCAAGAACCGTGCCGCGGCGATGAATACAGGCTGCGTATGGCTCTAAATTTATGTTGCCTGCGTTTTGTGCAGAATCATGTGGCCGGGTTGGGGCCGGATCGATGATTTTCTGCACAACAAAGCAGCAAGTGGGGGAATGAGCGTATGGCCGATATCAGGCAGGTCGATGTTTGCATCCTCGGTGCGGGGCCGGTGGGCGGCAGTCTGGCGTGTCTGCTGGCCGAACGAGGGGTGCGCACGGCGATTGTCGATCATGCCGCATTGCCGCCGATGGAGCATCCGGACTTCGATGGCCGGGCCTATGCGGTGGCGGCGGGATCGCGTGCGGTGCTGGAGCGGGCGGGATTGTGGGCGCGGCTGCCTTATCCGGCTGGGCCGATCCGCGACATTCGCGTGTCAGACGGCAAGATCGGGAGGCCTGCATCGCCGCTGTTCCTGCATTTTGATTCGCGTGAGGCCGGTGTTGATCAGGCCGAGGAAGCGTTTGGCTGGATGGTTGAGGCGCGCAGCCTGCGCATGGCCATCAACGCGCATATGGCGGAGTTGGACGGTCTGGAGGTTTTCGCCCCGGCCAAGGCCGCGGTGCGCCGGACTGACGAGCATGCGGTGATTGAGATCGAGGGCGGACCTGTGCTGCATGCGGCTTTGGTGGTCTCCGCCGAGGGCCGTGGGTCGAAGCTGCGTGAGCAGGCTGGCATTCGGGTGACGCGGCTGCCCTATGGCCAGACCGGCATTGTCGTCGCCATTGCGCATGAGAAGCCGCATCACGGCTCGGCGTTGGAGCATTTTCTGCCTTCCGGCCCGTTCGCGCAGCTTCCGATGGCGGGCAATGCGGAGGAGCCGAATTTGTCGGCTTTGGTCTGGACCGAGCGAGACGATGTGGCCCGTCGCCTATTGGCGATGGATGATGTGGCGTTTGGCCGTGAGGTGCAGCGGCGGATGGGCGCGCATCTCGGCGCGATCCAGTTGGTTGGGCGGCGGTGGAGCTATCCGTTGGGCGCACTGCACGCGCATCGCTACACCGACACGCGGCTGGCGCTGATCGGCGACGCTGCACACGGCATTCATCCGATTGCGGGGCAGGGGCTTAATCTGGGCTTTCGTGATGTGGGCTGCCTGGGTGATCTGGTGGCGGCGGCCAAGGCGTCCGGCGAGGATATTGGTGGTGCGGCGTTGCTGCGGCGCTATCAGGCGGCGCGGCGGCCGGATGCGCTGATGATGCTGGCGGCGACGGACGCGCTGGACCGGCTGTTCAGCACGGACAACCCGGCGGTTCGGCTGGCGCGGGATCTCGGGATTGCGGCGGTGCATCGGATGCCGCGGCTGAAGCGGATGTTCATGCGAAAGGCGATGGGGGTGGGGTGAGGCGATTTCGTCGATCACGCCACTCTGAACGTGACCACGAGAACATCGCGCCAGGCGGGCTTGGTGGGGTCGATGGGCTCGACCGCGGTGACACCGTGAAAGACGCGATGATCGTCCACCAAAGCCGCCTCGAAGGCATGTTCCAGGGTGAAGCTGCCGAGTTCGGTGCCGTCTGGGGCGTGGATGGTGGTGACGCCGCGGGCGATGTTTTCGCGGTGGATCATCAGCACGAGGACGTAATCGACGCCGTCGCGGTGGTGGCCTTCGGGGGTGGGTTGGCCGGCTTCACCGGATTTTGCTTCGATGCGGAACTGGTGGGTTTCGATGTGCCAGTTTTGCTCAGGCCGCAGGCTTGCGAACAGGAAATGGCAGGCGGCGAGAATGGCCTGGAAGCTGGGGCCGCTGGCAATGGTGGCCGGCATCGGCTCGAACCAGCGGGCCACACCGCCGTTCAGCTTGTTGTAGTCGAGGCCTTGCCAATGCGGCTGATGCGCCTCGCGGGAGATGCCGTTCGCGTCTGCCCGGAATGCGGCATAGCGGCGCCTGCGGTAGCGACCGCCATCGGCCATGAACTCGTCATGCGCCATGCCGTTCCAGCTTTCGGCCAGAGCGTCCCAGTCTGACAGCGCGCCTGAGCGTTCGAGCCACGCGCGTGAGGTCGCTGTGGCGAGGAAGGCAAAGCCGCCGCGGGCGAGGTCAGCGTGGGCGTCAGCACTGGGAAGAGTCACGGGGCCACCTTCGAAATCAGCCGTCGAACGGTGTGATACTAGGGTTGGGCGGAGGCGGCGCTATGCCCAATACGCGATAGCTGGTCATCGGCGAATCGATAGCCAACTCATCAAATCGGTATTTGATCCGGCGATTCAGCTCGCGCCCGACGGACCAGCGGCTGGCCGGGAGGGTTTTGATTCGCACCCGCATGACCCAGCCGGAGGCCACGAATTTCTCAACGCCCATCATTTCGAGATCGGCCAGGATGAGCCCGCGCCATGGCGATTCGGTGCGCATCTTGGCGGCCAGTTCACGCAGAATGTCGGCAATGCGGTCTGGCTCCTCGTTGAGCCCGACGATGACGTCAGACAACGCGAAGCCGTAGTCGCGGGTGGAGTTGGTGACCGTTGTGACCGCGCTGAACGGGACAATATGGACCGCGCCGTCGAGGGCGCGCAGGCGGATGGTGCGGATGGAGAGGTTCTCCACCGTGCCGCTCATGCCGCCGAGCGTTACGACGTCGCCCACCTGCATGGCGTTTTCCAGCAGCAGGAACAGGCCGGTGATGATGTCCTGCACCAGCTTTTGCGAGCCGAAACCGATGGCGAGGCCGATGACACCGGCACCGGCGAGCAGGGGGGCGATGTTCACGCCGATTTCAGAGAGTATCACGAGGCTCGCCACCAGGCAGACGGTGATGAGCAAGGTGGTGCGGAACATTGGCAGCAGGGTGCGCAGCCGGGCGGAGCGGGCGAGCTGGGCGTTGCGGGCAAGTTGGGCGAGGTGGCGGGCGATGGCGGCGTTCGTCAGCTCCCACGTCACCAGCGCCAGCATGAGGGTGAGCACGATGGTGCCGCCGGCTGATATCATCCGGCCGCCGAGGTGCTCCGGTGCGAACCACGCGATGGCGTTGATGCCCCAGGCCTCGAACAGGGCCACGATGGCGACAATCGTCACCGCCAGATTGAGCAACGCGCGGGCCAGTGGGTGATATCCGGCAAGCCGTGCCTCCATGCCGGGATAGCGCTCATCCAGCCCGTCCGACGCATCGAGCAGGCGGTTCAGCATGCTTTCTGCGGCCATCGACAGCAGCCGGGCGGCGAGGCCGACGAGCAGTGCTGCCAGCATCACCCGCAGCAATCTGGCGAAGCCGTCGGCGATGTCCAGCGCCCAGACGACCCAAAGTGCCAGCAGGTAGACGATGAGGATGCGGTGCCAGGCGGAGGCGAAACCGTTGCGCAGGACGACCAGCGCGCCGGTGCTGCCTTCCGGTGCGCGCAGCAGGTTTCTCATGCCGCGGCGGTTGCGCAGCACGATGCGCACCACGAGGATGTAGACCAGCAGCGCGACGAGTTGCAGCATTGCGTCGTGGGCGGAGAGATAGAGGCCGAACAACAGCGCCGACTCGGCCAGTGCGTAGCCGCCGATGGCCACGGCACCGATCCGAACAACCTCATGGACGAACACCACCGCGTTTTCATCACTGATTGGAATGAGGCGAAGGCGCGGTGCGTCTGGCGAGGCGATCAGGCGGGCTGCGCATTGTAACAGCCGCCAGCCGACAGCGGCACCTAATACGGCGAGAATGACCTGACGCGAGGTCAATCCGCCTGCCATGCCCGCTGCCAGCATGCCGGAGCCTGCCGCGAGGAGGGCCATGACGGGCAGCAATTCGAGCAGGAAGCATCCGGCGACGAAGGGAAGCCTGCGGATCAGGCTTACGGCGTTGGCGCGGCGGATCATCCACTCTGTTTGTCCCGCCTCAGCTTCGGCGAGGCCTTGGTGGACGGGTTCACCAGAGGACGGCACTGGTGCGCGATCGCGCAGAGATTGCAACGGCCGGCGCAAGGCGCGGCGGACCAGAAATTCGGCGATCAGACCGGCAACCATCACCACGATCAGCCGCCATGAGGCGTCGAGGATGGCGAGCTGCACGGTCTGGTCAGTGGCAAGCCATGTCAGCCAACTCCAGAGCAGGGGAAAATCGGTGATAGTACGCACGACATCGACCACTTCGCCTGAGAGGTCGTTGAGCTGGCGGGATGCGCCCACGAGCACCTGCGCGCCGACGCTGTTCGGGGCGAGCACGATGGCTGGTTTTTCGGCTGCTGCCGCCGGGGCGTCGGTGGTGGTGGCGACCACCGGAGGCGTTGCGGGGACTGGCGCGGCGGCGGTGGCGGGCAGCACTTTGCCGGCGGGTGCTGCGGGCTGCGCCGCGAGCACTTCGAGAATGCTGATCAGCTTGGCGCGCTGGGCCGGGTCTTTCAGTGCGTCCAGCGCGGCCTTGGCCTGCGCTGCGGGCAGGGCAGGGGCGACTGGGGTCTGCGCATGCGCCAGGGGAGCCTCCAGCAACATGCCGAGAGCCAAGGCGAACGCCGCAAGCCGGGTACGAAATTGTGTCATGTCCGTCTGCCGATCATGCGCCACGCCTTGCTGTCAATCGCAACCTCACGAAAAACTATGGCAAGCGTGCGGCATGGGGGATGGCAGGGAGAGGGTTCCACCGTATATCCACTGAATGATTACATTTCTGACAATCCTGGTTGTGATCGGCATGGTGGCAACGCTGGGCACGCTGTTCGCCGGCATGCTCGGGCTCACCAAAGGTGACGGCAATCCGCAGCGCTCGAACAAGCTTATGCAGTGGCGGGTGATTCTGCAGGGCGTGACGCTGGTGCTGTTCACGCTGCTGTTGTTTGCCATGCGTCACTGACCACGTGGATGGGTTTGACTCGCCATCAGCCCGACACATATGGTCCGCGCCATATCCAAGGAAACGGCACGACAACCCATGAAGATCCTCGTCCCCGTCAAGCGTGTGGTGGATTATAACGTCAAGGTCCGGGTGAAATCGGACGGATCGGGCGTTGAAACCAACGGCGTGAAGATGTCGATGAACCCGTTCGATGAAATCGCCGTCGAGGAGGCTGTGCGCCTGAAGGAGAAAGGCGTGGCCACTGAGGTGGTTGCCGTCTCCCTCGGCATTGCGGCCTGTTCTGAGACGATCCGCACGGCACTCGCGATGGGCGCTGATCGCGGCATTTTGGTCGAGACGGACGCTGATCTGCAGCCGCTGGCGGTGGCCAAGATGCTGGCGGCGATCACCAAGAAGGAAGCGCCGGGCCTGATCATCATGGGCAAGCAGGCGATTGATGACGACATGAACGCAACCGGCCAGATGCTGGCGGCACTCCTCGGCTGGAGCCAGGGCACGTTTGCCAGCAAGGTGGTGATCGAGGCGGATCGTGCCGTTGTGACCCGTGAAGTGGACGGTGGGTTGGAGACGGTGGCGCTGACGCTGCCGGCCATCATCACCGCTGATTTGCGCTTGAATGAGCCGCGTTATGCGTCGCTGCCGAACATCATGAAGGCGCGCAAGAAGACCATCGACACGATGAAGCCCGCCGATCTCGGCGTTGACCCGGCCCCGCGTTTGACGGTGGTGTCGGTGGCTGAGCCGCCGAAGCGTCTGGCGGGCGTGAAGGTGAAGTCGGTGGCCGAGTTGGTTGAAAAGCTGCGTCTTGAAGCGAAGGTGATCTGATTATGAGCGTTCTGGTTTTGCTCGACCACGAAGGCAGCACCATCAAGCAGCCCTCGCGTTCCGCCGTCGCCGCAGCCGCGCATTTGGGTGAGGTGCATGTGCTGGTGGCGGGGACCAATCCGGAGGCCGCTGCCGCCGCTTCGCATCTGGCGGGTGTTTCCAAGGTCATCACCGCCGTCGATGCCGCCTACGACCACGCGCTGGCTGAGCCGCTGGCGGCTTTGCTGGTCTCGCTCGCGCCCGGCTACACGCATTTGCTGGCGGGCAGCACGGCGATTGGCAAGAACGTGATGCCGCGTGTGGCGGCGTTGCTGGATGTGCAGCCGATCAGTGACGTGTCCAGCGTGATCGATGCCGACACGTTTGTTCGCCCGATTTATGCCGGCAACGCGCTGGCCACGGTGCGGTCGTCGGACAAGATCAAGGTGATCACGGTTCGTGCGGCGAGCTTTGACCCGGTGGCGGCCGAGGGTGGTTCGGCTTCGGTTGAAGCGGCGGCGCATGTGGCGGCACCTGGGCTTTCGACATTTGTTTCGGCTGAGCTTTCGAAGTCTGAGCGGCCTGAGCTGACGGCTGCGCGCATCGTGGTGTCTGGCGGGCGCGGGATGCAGAATGGCGACAACTTCAAATTGCTCGACCCGATTGCCGATCTGCTCGGTGCTGCTGTTGGTGCATCGCGTGCGGCTGTGGATGCTGGGTTTGTTCCGAACGATTATCAGGTGGGCCAGACCGGCAAGATTGTGGCACCGGACCTTTATGTCGCCATCGGCATTTCCGGTGCCATTCAGCATCTGGCCGGCATGAAGGACAGCAAGGTGATCGTCGCCATCAACAAGGATGAGGAAGCGCCGATCTTCCAGGTGGCTGATTACGGGTTGGTGGCGGATTTGTTCACTGTGCTTCCTGAGTTGCAGGCCGAGCTGTCGAAATGACCGTCCAAATCCAGAAGGTCGGCGTCATTGGGGCCGGCCAGATGGGCAACGGCATTGCGCATGTGAGTGCGGCGGCGGGCATCGACGTGGTGATGCTCGACGTGAAGGCCGAGGCGCTGGCGAAGGCGATGGCCACCATCGGCAAGAATATGGACCGGCAGGTGACCAAGGGCTCGCTTTCCGCCGAGCAGAAGGACGCGGCGCTCGCGCGGATTGTCACGACCGTCGATTACGCGTCGTTCGGTGACTGTGATATGGTGATTGAGGCGGCGACGGAGAAAGAGGACCTCAAGCGCAGCATCTTCAAGACGCTGGTGCCGCATCTGAGCCCGACGGCGATGATTGCGTCCAACACGTCGTCGATTTCGATCACGCGGATGGCGGCGGTGACGGACCGGCCGGAGCGGTTTATCGGCATGCATTTCATGAACCCGGTGCCGGTGATGAAGCTGGTGGAGATCATCCGCGGCATTGCCACCGACGAGCCGACGTTTCAGGCGACGCTGGCTTTGGCGGAGCGGCTGGGCAAGACGATTTCGGCGGCTGAGGATTTCCCGGGCTTCATCGTCAACCGCATTCTGGTGCCGATGATCAACGAGGCGGTTTATGCGCTGTATGAGGGCGTGGGCTCCATCACCTCCATCGACACCGGCATGAAGCTGGGGGCCAATCACCCGATGGGGCCGCTGGAATTGGCGGATTTCATTGGGTTGGATACGTGTTTGTCGATCATGCAGGTGCTGCATGATGGGTTGTCGGACAGCAAGTATCGCCCGTGCCCGCTGCTCGTGAAGTATGTCGAGGCTGGATGGTACGGCCGCAAGACCGGGCGCGGCTTCTACGATTACAGCACAACGCCGCCGAAGCCGACGCGCTAGGGGGTTATGCTCACGCCGTCATTGCGAGCCCCCTCTTGGGGCGTGGCAATCCAGGGGCGACATGCTGGGCTCCACGACCTCTGGATTGCCACGTCGCAAGCGCTCCTCGCAATGACGGGCTACGGGTTTTAACCTTCTTCCTCAGGCACCACTTCCGGCTCTAGCGCGAAGGCGGCGGCCATGAGGGCGTGAGTGTATTCGTGTTGCGGGTTGTCGAAGATCTGCTCGGCCGGGCCTTCTTCCACCACAACGCCGTGGCGCATGACCATCACGCGGTGGGCCAGCGCGCGGACGATTTTCAGGTCGTGGCTGATGAAGAGATAGCCGAGGTTGCGGTCTTTTTGCAGGCGGCGGAGGAGTGTCACGATCTGCGCCTGCACGGAGCGATCGAGCGCGCTGGTGGGTTCGTCCAGCACCACGAAGCGGGGTTCGAGCACGATGGCGCGGGCGATGGCGATGCGCTGGCGCTGGCCGCCGCTGAATTCATGCGGGTAGCGGGTGGCGCTGGCGGCATCGAGGCCAACTTCCTCCAGCACGGCGGCGACCTTGGCGTCCCGCTCCGCTTGGGTGAGGTGGCGGGCGTGGACGCGCAGACCTTCGGCGATGATGTCGCCCACGGTCATGCGCGGGGACAGGCTGCCATAGGGGTCCTGAAACACAATCTGGGCGCGGGCGCGGAGGCTGGCGCGGGTTTTTTTGTCGAGCGTGCCGATGTCGCTGCCGCAGAAGGTGACGCGACCAGTGCGTTGCTCCAGGCTGAGCAATGCGGCACCCATGGTGGATTTGCCGGAGCCGCTTTCGCCGACCAGCCCGACGGTTTCGCCCTCGTGGACGACGAGGCTCACGCCGTCCACCGCCTTGATCGCACCCACTTCCCGCCGCAGGAAGCCCTGGCGGATGGCGTAGCGGACCTTCAGGTTCTCTGCGGTCACGAGCGTTGGCGGGTTGGGCGGCAGGGGCAGTGGCGAGCCACCGGGTTCGGCGGCGAGCAGCATTTTGGTGTAGGGGTGCTGCGGGCGGGAGAACACGTCGGTCACACGGCCGGTCTCGACGATTTGGCCTGCCTTCATCACGCACACGCGGTCCGCATAGCGGCGGACGATGGCGAGGTCGTGGCTGATCAGTAGCAGAGCCAGCCCACGTGCGGCCTTTTGTTCGGCCAGCAGTTTGAGAATTTGCGCCTGGATGGTGACGTCGAGTGCTGTTGTGGGTTCGTCTGCGATGAGCAAGGCGGGATCGTTGGCGAGCGCCATGGCGATCATCACGCGCTGCCGTTGGCCGCCGGAGAGTTGGTGCGGGTAGGCGTCGAGGCGATGCTCAGGATCGGCGAAACCGCATTGCTTCAAAAGGTCGATGACGCGAGCGCGCCTTGCTGCTTTCGGCATGGTGGTGTGGAGCAGCACCGACTCCTCCACCTGGCGGCCGATACGGCCGAGGGGGTTGAGGCTGGTCATCGGCTCCTGGAACACCATGCCCGCGACACCGCCACGCAGACGGCGCAGCACGGTGTCAGGTGTGCCGATGACAGACTGGCCATCCAGCATGATGCTGCCGGTGCTGGTGGCACCTTGCGGCAGGAGTTGCAGCAGGGAGAGGGCGGTCAGCGACTTGCCACTGCCGCTTTCGCCGACCAGGGCCAGGGTTTCGCCGCGATCGAGGGTGAACGACACGTCGCGGACGACGGGGCGGGTGCCGAAATGGACGTTCAGATTCTCGACGGAGACGAGGCTCATTTGATCACCCGGCGCGGGTCGAACGCATCGCGCACCGCTTCACCGATGAAGATGAGCAAGGTGAGGGTGCCGCCGAGGACGACGAAGGCGGTGATGGCAAGCCAGGGGGCTTGGAGATTGTCCTTGCCCTGCGCCACCAGCTCACCCAGCGAGGGGGAGCCGGGTGGGAGGCCGAAGCCTAGGAAGTCCAAGCTCGCCAGGATGGTCACCGAGCCGGACAGGGTGAACGGCAGGAAGGTGAGGGTTGCCACCATCGCGTTGGGCAGAATGTGGCGCCACATGATGGCGATGTTGGAGACACCGAGGGCGCGGGCGGCGCGGACGTATTCGAGGTTGCGGCCGCGCAGGAACTCGGCGCGGACGACGCCGGTGAGTGACATCCAGCTGAACAGCAGCAGGAAGACGAGCAAGATCCAGAACGTTGGCGTGATGATGCTGGACAGGATGATGAGCAAATAAAGCTGCGGCATTCCCGACCAGATCTCGATAAACCGCTGGAACAGCAAATCGGTCAGGCCGCCGTAGAAACCCTGCACGGCACCGGCCGCGACGCCGATGATGGATGAGATGATGGTGAGCGTGAAGCCGAACAGCACCGAGAGCCTAAAGCCGTAGATCACGCGGGCCAGCACATCGCGCGCCTGGTCGTCGGTGCCGAGGATGTTGCGCCAGGAGGGCGGGGCCGGGGCTGCTGCCTCCAGCCTGCGAACGACGGAGGCATACGAGTAGCGCACCAGCGGCCAACGCATCCAGCCATGTGTCTCGATGCGCTGGACGAGGGTCTGGTCTTTGTAGTCGGCGTCGGTCGGCAGCATGTCTTCGCCGAACGCGTCTTCGCTGTAGTCGAACAGGACCGGCACCATCCATTTGTCGTCGAAGTGGATCAGCAATGGGCGGTCGTTGGCGATGAATTCGGCGAACAGGCTGACAACGAAGAGGACGGTGAATAACCAGAACGACCAGTAACCGCGCCGGTGTGCGCGGAAGATGGCGAGCCTGCGCTGGGTGAGAGGCGATAGCGTCATGGCTAGCGTTGCGCCGCCGAGAAGTCGATCCGCGGATCGACCATGGTGTACATCAGGTCGCCGACGATCTGCATGACGAGGCCGAGCAAGGTGAAGAGGTAGAGGGTGCCGAACATCACCGGGTAGTCGCGCTGCAAGGTGCTCTCAAAGCCGAGCAGGCCCAGGCCGTCCAGCGAGAAGACGATTTCAACGAGCAGGGAGGATGAGAAGAGGATGCCGATGAAGGCGGCCGGGAAGCCCGCGATGATCAGCAGCATGGCGTTGCGAAAGACGTGGCGATAGAGGATGCGCTGCTCGCTGGCCCCTTTGGCGCGGGCGGTGGTGACGTATTGCTTGCGGATTTCCTCGAGGAAGCAGTTCTTTGTCAGCATCGTCAGCGACGCGAAACCGCCGACGACGAGGGCGATGGTGGGCAGCACCATGTGCCAGGCATAATCCACGATGCGCTCGAACAGGGACCATCCGGTGGTGTCCGAACTGGTGAGGCCGCGCAGTGGGAAGATTTGGACAAAGCTGCCACCGGCGAACAGCACGACCAGCAGGATCGCCAACAGAAAGCCTGGGATGGCGTAGCCGATCAGCACAATAGCGGAGCTGACGACATCGAACCGACTGCCGTCGCGCACCGCCTTGGCGATGCCGAGCGGGATGGAGATCAGATAGACCAGCAGCGTGGACCACAGGCCTATGGAGATGCTGACCGGCATTTTCTTCAGCACGAGATGCAGCACGGTGTCGTCACGAAAGATGCTGCGGCCGAAATCGAAGCGGGCGTAGCCGCTGAGCATGATTTCAAAGCGCTCAAGCGGTGGTTTATCGAAGCCGAATAGTTTTTTGATCTCTTCGACGACGTGCGGATCAAGCCCGCGGGCACCGCGATAGCTGCCGTCTGATGGCGCTGCCGTCTCACTTCCGCCGCCGGTGAGCCGGGAGAGCGTGCCGCCTTTGCCTTTCAATTCCGCCATCATCTGCTCCACCGGGCCGCCGGGTGCGAACTGGATGACGGCGAAGTTGATGGCGATGATGCCGAGCAGAGTCGGGATCACCAGCAGCAAGCGACGGAGCAGGTATCCGCTCATGCGGCGATCACTGCCCCATGCGGCGCTGCGGGTCGGTCACGGCGGCCTTTGCCGCATCGAGCCACCATGCCGAGAGCACGACGCCGCTGCGCACGGGGACGTCCAGATGCGAGAAGCGGTTCCAATGCGCGATCCAGACCGCGTCGAGATGCCAATGCGGGACGATGTAGTAGCCATCGAGCAACACCCGGTCCAGCGCGCGGACGGCGGTTGCGAGATGGGCGTGGTCCTTGGCTGAAACGACGTTTTGGACCAGCTCATCCACGGCGGGATCGCAAATGCCCATGACGTTGTCGCTGCCATCCATTTTGGAGGCGGCGCAGGACCATTGCTCGGTCTGTTCGTTGCCTGGGCTGTCGGACTGGCCGATAACCTGGACGATCATGTCGAAATCAAACGCATCGGTCAGCCGCTGGTATTGTGATGGATCGACGGTGCGGACGCGCACCTCCATGCCGAGGCGCTTGAGAGACTGCACATAGGGCAGCGCCACACGTTCGAAGGCGGCATCTCCGAGCAATATTTCGAAGTTGAACTGCTCGCCCTTTGCGTTGACCAGCTTGCGATCAACGACGCTCCAGCCCGCTTGCTTGAACAGATCAAGCGCCCGCCTGAGGCCCGCGCGGTTGTCGCCGGAGCCGTCGGTGACCGGCAGGGTGAAGGGCTGGGTGAAAATCTCCGGCCTGATCTTGTCGCGGACCTTGTTGAGGAACTCCAATTCGTCGCCGGTTGGCAGTCCGGAGGAGGCGTATTCGCTGCCTGTGTAAAACGAGTTGGTGCGGGCATAGAGGCCGTAAAACAGGTTTTTGTTCATCCACTCGAAATCGAACAGCTCCACAATTGCCTGACGCACCAAACGGTTGGCGAAGAGGGGGCGGCGCGTGTTCATGGCGAAGCCTTGCATGCCGCTTGGCAGGTGGCGCGGTATGGCTTCCTTGACCACGAGGCCTTTTTCGACGGCGGGAAAGCCGTACTCCGTGGCCCAGTATTTGGAGGAGTTCTCGACGCGCCAATCGACCTGACCGGATTTAAAGGCCTCCAGCGCCACGGTGGCGTCGCGGTAGTATTCGACGCGCTGGATGTCGAAGTTGTTCAGTCCCCGCCCGATGGGCAGGTTTTGCGCCCAGTAATCTTTCACACGTTCCAGGGTGAGACTGCGGCCCATTTCGAACTTGGTGATGCGGTAGGGGCCGGAGCCGAGCGGCGGCTCGGTCAGCGGCTTGGTGAAGTCTCGCGTGGCCCACCAATGCTTGGGCAGGACCGGCAGTTCGCCCACGGTCTGCGACAATTCACGGTTGAGCTTTTTGAAGCGGAACGTGACGCGTTGCGGGCCATCGGCCTCCACGCGATCAACGTCGGCGTAATAGGTCCGGTAGAGCGGGCGGCCCTCGTCGCGCAGGGTGTTGAAGCTCCAGATCACGTCTTCAGCCGTGATGGGATGGCCGTCCCAGAAATGCGCCTCCGGCCGGATGTTGAACGTGACACTCATCTGATCGGCCGGCAATTCGATCGATTGGGCGACGTGGACGTATGCCTCTTCCGGCTGGTCGGCGGAGTGGGCGGTGAGCGATTCGTAAATGGAGGCGCTGGCCGCTGCGGCTTTGCCGCGGATGATGAACGGGTTGAAGCTGTCGAACGTTCCGATGGCGGCGGTGGTGACTTCGCCGCCTTTGGGGGCGTCTGGGTTGGCGTAGGGGAAATGGGTGAAATCTGGTGCCATCTTCAACGCGCCCATCAGCGACAGGCCGTAGGCGACGGTGACGCCCGGTTTGGGCGGTGTTTGCGCCTGTGCCTGGCCGGTCAGCAGCAAGAAGCCAGCGATCAATGCAAGCCCGAATTTCACGATCATTCGCTTCTCCCTCCTAAAACCGTTGTTGCGAGCCCCGCAAGCGCTCCTCGCAATGACGACGCAAACACTTCAACGTTTCGCATGGACGGCATTTAAGCAGCCAAAATCTCGATGGCGTGGCCGAGCAGGCTCGGATCGCCGAGGGCTAATACGCGCCCGTCTCCACCGGGGCGGAGTGGTGCGCCATTCCAATCGGTGATGGAGCCGCCGGCCCCTTCGATCACCGGCACGAGGGCGGCCCAGTCCCAGATCTGCATGGTGGCTTCGGCGATGATGTCGATCTGGCCCAGCGCGAGCAGGCCGTAGGCGTAGCAATCGCCGCCATAGCTGGTGCGGCGCACGTTGGAGCGCAGCTTTTCCCAGCGGGGCGCGTCAGCGGCATGGACTTGCGGGCTGGTGCAGGACAGTTCGGCGTGGCTGAGCGTGGGGCAGGGCCTGCATCCGGCAACGCCAAACTCGCCATGGAAGATTGTTTTGCGCCCGGCCGCCCCGATCCAGCGTTCGCGGGTGATGGGCTGGTCGATGACGCCGAGGATGGGCGTGCTGCCGTCCAGCAAGGCGATGAGTGTGCCGAATTGCGGGCGGCCGGTGATGAAGGCGCGGGTGCCGTCGATGGGGTCGAGCACCCAGCGGTAGCGTTGGCCTGGGTTGAGGTCGCCAAATTCCTCGCCGGAGATGGTGTGGTCGGGGAAGCGCTGGCTGAGTACGCCGCGCATGGCGAGCTCGGCGGAGCGGTCGGCGATGGTGACCGGGCTTGCATCGGATTTAAGATCGGCGGCAACGCCTGCGCGGAAGAACGGACGCACCACGCTGGCGGCCACGTCTGCTGCGGCTTCGGCTGCGGCGATGAAGCGGTCGATCACGCTGTGTCCCTTCGTTTTGCGCGCCTCGTTTGCGCTCGATGGCGGCACGGTTATCATCTTGGCCATGAACCCGATCATCGTCATCCCCTCGCGTATGGCCTCCACGCGGCTTCCGGGCAAGCCATTGGCTGATATTTGCGGCCGCGCCATGATTTTGCATGTGCTTGACCGAGCGTTGGAGGCCGATATAGGGCCGGTGGCTGTTGCCTGTTCGGAACAGGAGGTGGCGGACGCTGTCCGCTCGGCGGGAGGTGTGGCGGTGATGACCGATCCGTCGCTGCCCTCCGGCTCGGACCGTGTGCATGCGGCCTTGTCGGTGCTCGACCCGCAAGGGCGGCATGATGTGGTGGTGAATTTCCAGGGCGATCTGCCGACGATGCCGGGCGTGATGCTGCGCGCGGCACTCTCGCCGCTGTCGGACCCAACGGTGGACATTGCGACGCTGGTGGCCCCGATCACCACGGATGAGGAGCGGCATGCGCCTTCGGTGGTGAAGGCGGTGTGTGCGTTCGATGGTGGGCGGGCGGTGGCCCCGGCGCTGTATTTCTCGCGCGCTCTGGTGCCGTGGGGCGAGGGGCCGCATTGGCATCATATTGGCGTTTATGCGTATCGGCGGGTGGCGTTGGCGCGTTATGTGTCGCTGCCGTCGTCACCGTTGCAGATGCGGGAGAATCTGGAGCAGTTGCGGGCGCTGGAGGCGGGGATGCGCATTGCGTGCGCGCGGGTGGAGTTCGCGCCGTTTGGGGTGGACACGCCCGCCGATCTGGAGCGGGCGCGGGCCGAGTTGGGGCGGAAGTAGGCGGCTACAGCATCCGCCGCAACACGCCGTCTTTCAGCACGAAGTGGTGGTAGAGTGCGGCGGCGGCGTGCAGGGCGGCCAGGATCAGAATGCCGTTCGCGGCGGTGCCGTGCCATTCGCCGAGCATGCCGCGGAGTGCTTTGTCGGCGTCGATGAGCTTTGGCACGTGGAACAGGTTGAGCATGTTGTCGCCACGTGCCACGGCCAGGACGAGACCGAGGCCCAGTGTGGCCGCGACCAGCGCGTAGAGCCCGTAATGCGCGGCTTTGGCGGCGAGGGCGAGCACGCCGCTGTCGGCTGGTGGGAGATGGCGGCCCCGGCCAAGACGCCAGAAGGCGCGGGTGATGTAGATGGCCAGCAACGTCACGCCGAGGATGATGTGCAGCGACCGCGGCCAGACGCGATCCGCGCTCGGGAATTCATCGATGATCTGGGCGAGGCCCCAGAGGGTGACAATGAGCCCCGCGGTGGCCCAGTGCAGCCAGATGGTCCGGCTGTCATAGCGTAGCTGATCCGACATTGTTGGTTCCCTATCCTTGCTGGATCAGCACGAAGCTGCGCCATTTGGCCTATATGGCGCAGTGCAGCATAGATCAACACCGGCGCAGCAGAAGCCGATGGTTCTGCAATTCGATGACAATCGGGTGAAATGCGTCATCCCCGGTAATCTGCGGCGTTGATGCTGGGTCTTCGTCCGGCGATCAGGTCGGCCAGCAATGCGGCGCTGCCACAGGCCAACGTGAAGCCGAGTGCGCCTTGGCCGAGGTTGAGCATGAGGTTAGAGACGCGCGTGGGGCCGATCACGGGCACGCCGCTGGGGGTGGCGGGACGCAGGCCGGCCCAGGGTTGCAGGTCGGTGTTGGCGCAGGCACCGGGGAAGATCGCTTGCAGATCGGCGTGGAGTGCCTCCGCGCGGGCTGTCAGATGCCTGCTGTCATGGCCGCCGATTTCGGCAAATCCGGCTGCGCGGAGGCGATTGCCGAGGGGGGCGTAGACGGTTTTGCGGGCTGTGTCGGTGATCGAGCGCACCGGGGCGCGGTTGCTGGCGATGACGGGAGCGGAGATGGAGTAGCCGCGAATGGGGAGGATGGGGACGGACAGGCCCGCCTGCTGTCCCATTGCTCGGCCCGCGACGCCGCTGGCGAGGATGTAGAGATCGGCTTCTATCGTGCCGCCGGGGGTGTCTACTGCCGTCACACGTTGGCCGTTCATCGCAAGGCGGCCCTCGGTGCCGAGCAGGAATGTGGTGCCGGTGGCTTCTAGGGTGGCGTGGAGACCGGCGCAGAGGGCGTGGCAGTCTCCAACTTCTTCGTCGGGTGTGTGGATGCCGCCGACGAGGCGATGGGCCACGGATTCCAGGCCGGGTTCGAGGGCGATGCATTCGGCGGCGGTGAGCGCGGTTTGGGTGCTGCCCATTGCCGCTTGCAAACGCATCTGGGTCTCGGCGGCGTCTTGGCTTTCGCGGGTGGATTGGATGACGAGTTTGCCGTTGCGGGCGTGGTGGAATTCGATGCCGGTGGCTTCGATCATGGCGTGCAGCCGGGTGCGGCTGAGGGCTGCGAGGGCGAGGAGTTTGGCGGTGCTGGCGGCGGCGCGGGCGTCATTGCAGTCGGCCAGGAAACGCAGCAGCCAAGCCCATTCACCTGGATCGGCGGAGGGAATGTAGCGCACTGGGCTGCCGGCACTGAACAGCCATTTCGGCAGAGAGCCGAGGACGGATTTGGAAGCCATGGGGGCGACGTAGCTGTAGGAGAGTTGCGCCCCGTTGGCGAAGCTGGTGCCCTCACCCACGCGCGGGTTCCGCTCGATGACGGTAACCCGGTGGCCGTCCTGCAACAGTTGCCAGGCGGTGGTGAGGCCGATGATGCCGGCACCGATGATGATCACATGCATGCGGCGATTTCCGCATGCGGCGCGCGCGTCGGCAAGGGCTTCGCATCCCCGGCGCGGCGGCTGCCATGCCGGGGACCACACGAGGCTACTTGTGCGAGGCGGTGTGAGCGGCAACCGTGTGCTTGGCGGCGGTCTCGCTGTGCTTGTGGGCGGCGGTGGCCGAGGTCTTGGCGTCGTCGTGGTCGCCTTCGGCGTGGGCCTGGGCTGCTTCATGATGCTGATGGGCGGCGGCGTGGTGGGCGGCGGCGGCGTGCATATGTGCGTCGGCGGCCGGGTGCTTGGTGTCTGACATGATCTGTTTTCCTTGGCAAAGGGACACGTGGCCTGGAACGACCCAAGCCTCGATCACTCGCAGCCGGAACCTAGCCGCGCCTTAAATCAGGTGGGGAGGCTCGGAAAACACCTAAGCAAAATGGATCAATCGGCGTGGGCGGAGACGCCGCGCACGGTGGCCATTGGGTAGACGCCCATGATTTTGATTTCATGCGAGAAGAAGCCGAGTTCGTCAAAAGCGTGGCGCAGGCTGGGGTGTTCGGGGTGGCCCTCGACCTCGCACAGGAACTGTGTGGCGGTGAACGCACCGCCGACCATGTAGCTTTCCAGCTTGGTCATGTTGACACCGTTGGTGGCGAACCCGCCGAGGGCTTTGTAGAGGGCTGCCGGCACGTTGCGGACGCGGAAGACGAAGGTGGTCATCAACCCCGGGGTTGATGGTGCGGGGACGCGGGCTTCGCGGGCCATGACGTAGAAGCGCGTGGTGTTGTGGGCGGCGTCTTCGACATTGGCGCGCAGGATTTGCAGGCCGAACAGTTCGCCTGCGAGTGACGACGCGACGGCTGCTTCTTCCGGATTGTTCCATTGCGCAACGAGTTCGGCGGAGCCAGCGGTGTCAGCCTCGACCACGGGCTGCAGGTCGAGCTCCTTCAGCACTTTGCGGATTTGCTGCAGCGCCACCGGGTGGGAATGCACGCGCTTGATGGTGGCGAGCGTGGCACCCTTGGGGGCGAGCAGGCAGTGCTCCACCCGCTGGAAATGCTCACCGATCATGTGCAGGCCGCTTTCGGGCAACAGCGAATGCACATCCGGCACGCGCCCGGCCAGCGAGTTTTCGCACGCGAGCATGGCGAGGTCGGCGCGCTTTTCATGCACAGCCTCGATTGCTTCGCCGAAGCTGTAGCAGGGCAGGGTGTTCCAGCCGGGATAGGCGTTGCGGCAGGCGAGGTCGGAATAGGCACCAGGGGTGCCCTGGAAGGCGATGGTATTGGTCATGCACCTGCTCTAGACGGTTTTCGTATCAGTTTGAAGACGGAGCGCCCTGCCATGGCCAATGACCCTGCCTCGGAAAAAAATCTGGGCACCGAGCCGTGCATTCATCGCACTGCCTCGGTGCGGGCGACGACGTTCGGCATTTACAACGAGGTGGGAGCGCGCACGAAGGTGGCCGAGAGCAATTTCGGTGATTACGCCTACGTGGTGAATGACAGCGATATTATCTACACTGATGTGGGCAAGTTCTGCTCCATCGCGGCGCACACGCGCATCAATCCGGGCAATCATCCGCTGGAACGGGTGGCGCTGAGCCATTTCACCTATCGCTCGTCCAGCTATGGGCTGGGACAGGACGATCCGGATTTCTTTGACTGGCGGCGCTCGTTCCGGTGCGTGATGGGCAACGATGTGTGGATTGGCCACGGGGCCATCGTTCTGCCCGGCGTGAAGCTGGGCAATGGTGCCGCGGTGGGGGCCGGGGCGATTGTGACGAAGGACGTGCCGCCGTTTGCCATTGTGGTGGGCAACCCGGGCCGGGTGATCCGCTACCGCTTCGCCCCGGAGATCATTGCAGCCCTTGAGCGCATCCAATGGTGGGATTGGGAGCATGAGCAGCTGCGGCTGGGGCTGTTGGATTTCCGCCATCTGTCGGCGGAGGATTTTTGCCGGAAATACGATCCCGCCTGAGCTGCATCCGCAGGCGCGTGAGCCCCGTATGGCGTGTGTGGGCCGGATGATCTGGCCACCAACATATTCAGGGGACCCTATCATGCGTCATCAACTTCGCGCCGCCGCCTTGGCCATTGGCTTCAGCTTCACCGCATTGGCCGCGTTTGCCGCCAATGAGCCGATGGTGGGCGGGGCTGCCATGTATCCGACGAAGAACATCGTTGAGAACGCCGTGAACTCGAAGGACCACACCACGCTGGTGGCTGCCGTGAAGGCCGGTGGGCTGGTGGACACGCTGGAGAGCAAAGGCCCGTTCACCGTGTTCGCGCCGACCAATAATGCCTTCACCATGCTGCCCGCCGGCACAGTGGACACGCTGCTGAAGCCGGAGAACAAGCCCACGCTGGTGAAGGTGCTGACCTATCACGTGGTGCCCGGCCGCATCAGCTCGGCTGATCTGGTGAAGATGATCAAGGACGGCCACGGCAAGGCCACGCTGAAGACCGTGGAAGGCGAGACGCTGACGGCGACGCTGGGCGGCCAGGACGTGATGATCACCGACGCCAAGGGCGACGTGGCCCGGGTGACGATTGCCGACGTGTTCCAGAGCAACGGCGTGATCCACGTGGTGGACCATGTGCTGCTGCCGGGCTGAACGCTGCGGGGTTTGAGTTTGGTGGGATGCGGGAGGCCGGGGCGGTGATGCCCCGGCTTTTTTTGTGGGTCGCGGTAGGGTACTAACTTTAGCAATTTTTACACTTGATTAGTATGTAGATCATATTACAAAAGTTGACTGAGAGAATCTGCATTGGTGTGCATATGTATAGTATGCAGGGTGGTTGGAGAGCATTGATGAAAAATCTATTATTGATTGTGCTATGTGGACTAATTTCGACACTTGCGTCTTTTTTGGTTATAAATCAGCATGGTCCAAATAACTCAGAGCTTGATTCTGATATGGCCTTGATAAGAATACAGATTGATGATGCAAATAACGAAATAAAAAAATATAAGAGTGGTATTATATATACTGAAATTGAACTAAGGACACAGATTTTGAAAAACACCCTTGCCATGCTTGAGAGCAAGAAATTGTCAGTTTTGAGGGGTGTAAGCCTGCAATATCAAGATAGTATGAGTCGATACCCAGCGCAGGATCCAGATATTGAGCGCGAGTTGGCGGCAGCAAAAAATGACGCCGCCCAAGCGCACACTGAGGCTGCGCAATACTCTGGTGGCTTAATACGAACGCTTGCAATTGCGAAAGAGGCAGCAGTGAAAGTTACTGTAGCGAGCCTCCAGCAGCGAATGGAACTTGCGCGAGCGGGAATACCGCTTCCGGCGCTTGGTGCTAAGGTAAGCGTCATACCTCCACCCGTTGGTACAATTACTTCAGACAAGGACGCATTGTGATGCTGTTAAAACGTCGTTTAGCGATAGCAACTGTGTCTACTGCCTTGTTTAGGAGTAAAATCGCTTCATCGCAATCTGATGAAAACCGAGGGCCATTTGGACTGACGTTTGGCGCTTCAATCGAATTGGTTCAGCAGGCAGGTATACATCTCAGCGAGATATCTGAAAATAAAAGTTGGGGTACAACATTCACTGCGACTGGTCTTTCTCAAGTTTTGAGCGATATGGATCCTCCTGGTATTTCATTTGGATTCAAAAATAAACTCTGGCGAATAGCTGTTCCGAGCAAGTCATTTGGTCCAGACCCTTATGGAAGTGAGGTTCTTACAAGATATAAAGAATTAGTATTGTCGTTATCACAAAAATATGGGCATGGCACCGAAGTAGATTTGCGGGACCATGAAATGTGGAAGAAACCAAACGAATATATAATGTCCCTAAAACAAGGACGCGCTAATCGTTATACTAACTTCGAGACCAATAACATAAGTATTGAGATTTCTATTCGCGCCATAGATGGAGAAAATGCGTATTACTTAATAATTTATGAATCTAAATCTGGTATGCGTGAATTTACGAAAGATAAAAAGGAACGCGAGCAGAATGCACTTTAATATTATGGGGTAGTTATTTTATTTGGTAACTACGTTGTAGACGTTCTATGTGGCTGATCCATTGTTTGGTGCAGCAAGCATAAGAAGGGCGCCGCGCTTGCCTAATCTGTTGGTTGCGGCCATGGAGATATTGGGTTCTGCCAACGTCGCGCCGATCCATTGAACGGGTGCTGGGTCGGTGCGACGCTCAAGCGCGGCGGACCCTACGTTGTTCTACGTATGTTCTTTTTTCTTGTGTTCGGCCAGGGCGTGTCATAGCAAGTGGCACTCACCCTCAACACAGGAACCCTCCTCCCGATGATCGTCTCTCGTACTCTTTCACTCTCTGATCCGATGGCACTGCTGTGCCTCATCGGCGGAGCTGTGAGGGATGCGGGGCAGGTCAATCTTTTGATGCAGTTGATGGTGGTCTCGGGGCATTCGCCGGCGTTGCGGCATGCGATGCTGGCGTGGTTGGCGACCGAGGAGCGGTTTGCGCATCTGGAATTCGGGCCGCAGCGCGGTGTTGTTGAGGATGGCTGGGGTGGGGAGGATGGGCTCTATCGAGGGTTCATGACCCCGCGCGGCCGCGTGGTGCTGTGGCGGCATGTGACACGGTTTGGCTTGGCCGTGGTGATCCCTGTGGTCACCGCGGCGCTTGTGCGCGTGCGCAACGTGCCGGTGGGCGCCCTCGGCTGGAGCGCTGTGCGGGTGATGGCGGCCGCTGCTTTTTTTCACGTTTTTTTGCGGGGAGAGGCGTTGGGGGAGAATTGTGCTCTAATCGTTCCGGTATCGTAATGAAAGTTATTATTGCTGGTGCCCGCTTGGTGGGTTGGCAATCCCGGGTGTCGGCTTGAGGCTTCTGGATTGCCACGGCCCTCAAGCGGGCCTCGCAATGACGGCGTGGTGAGGGCATCGCAATGACGGCGATGGCGGAGTGGGCCTCGCAATGACGCGGTATTTTTACACCAGCGCGCCGGCTGCCTGCATTTCGGTGATCTCGGCTTCGGAGAGGCCGAGTTCTCGGGCGATTTCGGCTCCGTGCTCGCCGATGTTGGGGAGGTCCCGTCTCAGTTCGGGGCGTTCGCCGTCGATGGCGAGCGGGATGTTGGGGAGTTTGGTGACGCGGCCGTCGGGCAGGGTGACGGGCAGCAGGCCGCCTTGGGCGTTGAGGTGGGGGTCGTCGAACAGCTCGACCGGGCGGGAGATGGGGGCGAAGGGCAGGCCCAGCTCCTCGCATTTCGCCATCAGGCTGGCGCAGGTGAGCGGGGCGAGCTTTTCGGCGATTTTCGGCAGCACCCAGGGGCGGGCGGTGCGGCGCTGGTCCTGGGTGGTGAGATCGGGGTGGGCCATGAGCTCGGACAGGTCAAAGGCGTCACAGAAGACGCGCCATTGGGTGTCGGTGACGGCTCCCACGAAGACCTGGCCGTCGGTGACGTCGAAGATGTCATACACCGGCCAGGCCACCATGCGCTCGCTCATCGGCGGGGCCTCAACCCCGGTGACGGCGAATTGGGCCATGTGCTGGGCCATGAGCAGGACGTTGTTCTCGAACAGGCCGGATTGGATGTGGCGGCCGCGCCCGGTGGTGTGGCGCTCGTTCAAGGCGGCGAGGATGCCGATGGCGCCGAACATGCCGCCCATGATGTCGTTGACGGAGGAGCCGGCGCGCAGGGGGCGGCCGGGCAGGCCGGTCATGTAGGCGAGGCCGCCCATCATCTGCACGACCTCATCGAGCGCCACACGGTGCTCATACGGGCCGGGGAGGAAGCCTTTGCAGGAGCAATAGATCAGGCGGGGGTTGAGGCGGGCGAGATCGACGGGGCCGAAGCCGAGCTTTTCCATGGCCCCGGGGCGGAAGTTCTCGATCAGCACGTCGGCGTCGGCGAGCAGGCGGAGGACGAGTTTGCGGCCGGCTTGGGATTTGAGATCAACGGCGATGGAGCGCTTGTTGCGGTTCATCATGGCGAAGAACCCGGCCCCGGAGCTGCCCAGCCTGCGGGTGTTGTCTCCGTCCGGCGCGGGCTCGACCTTGATGACGTCCGCGCCAAGGTCAGCGAGGACGAGGCCCGCGGTGGGGCCCATGACCATGTGGACGAATTCGACGACGCGGATGCCGTGGAGAAGTTGGGCGGACATGGTTACGCGGCGGCCTTGAAGGTCTTGGGAATGCCGGCGCGGGCGATCTGGCCGTGCAGGGTTTCGGCGGGAAGGCCGTGGGCGAGGATTTCGCGGGTGGCGATGAGCTTGTCGAGGTCGATGCCGGTGGAGAAGCCCATGCTTTCGAGCATGAACACGAGGTCTTCGGTTGCGATGTTGCCGGAGGCACCGGGGGCAAAGGGGCAGCCGCCGAGACCTGCGAGGGCTGCGTCGAAGTTGCGCACCCCCTCCTCCAGGCCTGCGAGGGCGTTGGCGATGCCGAGGCCCATGGTGTCGTGCAAATGCAGCCCGTCCAGCTTGGGGCCGATCTCGGCGCGGACGGCGCGGACGATCTCGCGGATGAGGGCGGGGTGGGCGTAACCGACGGTGTCGGCGAGGCCGATCATGTCCACGCCTGCCTCGGCGAGGCCCGCGGCGACGCGGACGACGTTGGCCACGGGGATGCGGCCGTCGAAGGAGCAGCCGAAGGAGGTGGAGCAGGCCCCCTCGATCTCCATGCGGCGCGGCTGGGCGCGGACCCATGTGACGATGCGGGCGACTTCGGCGATCTGCTCGGCGGGGCTGCGGTTGAGGTTGGCGCGGCTGTGGCCCTCGCTGACCGAGACGGGGACGGAGACGCGGTGGGCGCCGTTTTCGTAGGCGGCCTGGGCGCCTTTGAGGTTGGGGGCGAGGGCCACGATGGTGACGTTCGGCAGCAGCACGGCGCGGCGGGTGATTTCGGCGGTGTCGGCCATTTGCGGGATGACGCGGACGGGGACGAAGCTGCCGACTTCGATTTCAGGGAGGCCAGAGGCGGCGAGGGCTGCGATCCAGCGGGTTTTGGTGGCGGTGGCCATGCGGGTTTTGGCCATTTGCAGGCCGTCACGCGGGCCGACCTCGCAGACGATCACCTTTTCACCCATCATATCCCCCTGCGGCGCACCCGGTTTGATGGGCAGGGTGACAAGTTCGTGCATCTCTCGCAATGCTTGGTGGAATTATGGCGGCTCGTCCACATATGCTGGCAGGGCTGGTGCAGCGCAGCATATGGTTCAGCTCAAAGCTCCCCTTGATCGAGGTTTTCTGATGCGTCGTGTTTTTGCCCTCGCAGCCCTCCTCGCAATCGCTCACGTCATGCCGGCCGCAGCACAGTTTGGACCGGCCGGGCCGCCCGCCGTGGGGGTTGTGGCGGCGACCAAGCGGCCCGTGGTTGTCACGAACAGCTTCGTCGGCCGGGTGCAGGCGGTGGACAAGGTGGACATCATCGCCCGGGTGACGGCGTTCGTGGCCACGCGCAACTTCGTCGAGGGGGCCGAGGTGGAGAAGGGGGCGCTGCTGTTCACGCTGGAAAAGGCCCCGTTTGAGGCGGATTTGCAGGCCAAGCAGGCCGCCGTGCAGCAGAACGCAGCCTTGCTGCGCAACGCCGCCATCACGCTGGGCCGAAGCCGGACGCTTTTGAACACGCCGGCGGGGCAGCGTTCAACGGTGGATGACAATGAGGCCGCACAGGCCAGTCAGGCAGCGCTGCTGTTGGGTGCCCAGGCGCAGTTGCGGCAGTCGCAGATCAATCTGGATTACACCGAGATCAAGGCCCCGTTCGCCGGGGAGTTGTCACGCTCGACGGTGACGACGGGAAATGTGGTGAGTCCGACGTCTGGCGCGCTTGCCACGATTGTGAGCCAGGACCCGATGTATGTGAGCTTCCCGGTGCCGGTGCGCGATGCCATCGATCTGCGTGACAAATATGCCGATAAGGGCGGGTTTGCCGCGGTGGTGGTGCGGATACGCCTGCCGGATGGCAAGACGTATAAGCAGACGGGCACGCTCGACTATGTCGATCCGTCGGTTGCCACCAACACTGACACACTGACGCTGCGGGCGCGCATTCCCAACCCGCTGCGACCCGGTGCGAAGCTGGGGGAGCCAGGCAATCGTGAACTGGTGGATGGCTCGTTCGTCACGGTTTCGGTGGAGGGTGTGAAGCCGGTGGACACGCTGGCGGTGCCGCGAGTGGCGCTGCTGTCCGATCAGCAGGGCAGCTACGTCTATATCGTGGACGCCGACAAGAAGGCGCAGATCCGGCGGGTGACGCTGGGGCAATCGACCCCGGAACTGGCGGCTATTTTGAGCGGCATTTCCGAGGGCGACAGTGTGATTGTGGACGGGTTGCAGAAGGTCCGGCCGGGAAGCCCGGTTAATCCCGGACCGGCTGGCCCGGCACCCGCAGCCCCTGCGAAGGGGTAGGCCGTATGTTTTCTGACGTCTTTGTTGACCGGCCCAGGCTGGCCATTGTTATCGCCATCGTCACCACCATTGCGGGTGGGCTGGCGCTGACGAAGCTGCCGGTCAGTCAGTTTCCAGACATTGTGCCGCCGCAGGTGGTGGTCACCGCAAGCTTCCCCGGTGCGTCCGCTGCTGTGGTGGAAGCGACCGTGGCGCAGCCGATCGAGGCGCAGGTGAACGGCGTCGATCAGGCGCTGTATATGAAGTCCAACTCCGGCAATGATGGCAGCTACTCGCTGACGGTGAGCTTCGCGCTGGGCACCAATCCGGACATCGACACCGTTAACGTCAACAACCGCGTGCAGTCCGCACTCGCCAAGCTACCGTCGATCGTGCAGCAGGGCGGGGTGACGGTTGCGAAGAAATCTTCCGCCATTCTGGAGTTTCTGCAGTTCTATTCTGAGGGTGCGAAGCTTTCGCCGCTTTACGTGTCGAACTACGTGACGATCAACGTGCTTGATACGATCAGCCGGGTGCCGGGAGTGGGTCAGGCCTCGCTGATCGGTGCGCTCAACTATTCCATGCGCATCTGGATGAACACCGACCGGATGTTGGCGCTCGGGCTGGTGCCGAGCGACATTCAGGCCGCCATTCAGTCGCAGAACATCCAGGGTGCGGTCGGGCGCATTGGCTCCAAGCCCACGGATGACTCGACGTCGTTTCAGGTCAATTTGCAGACAAAGGGGCGTCTGACGACACCGGAGGAGTTCGGCAACATTGTGGTGCGGGCCAATCCGGATGGCTCGGTGTTGCGCATTCGTGATGTGGCGCGGGTGGAGCTGGGGGCGCAAAACCAGGACACCGAGAGCCGGCTGAACGGCAACCCTGCGGTGACGATGGCGATTTACCTGTCGCCCGGTGCCAACGCGGTGGCGACATCGGCGCGGGTGAATGCGGCGCTGGACAAGCTGGCCGAGCGGTTTCCGGACAGTATGAAGAAGATCATCTTCTATGACAGCTCGACCTTCGTGTCCGACACGATCAGTGAGGTGGAGCGGACGCTGATCGAGGCCTTCGTGCTGGTGGTCATTGTGGTCTATCTGTTCCTCGGCAATTTGCGCGCCACGATCATTCCGATCATCGCGGTGCCGGTGTCGTTGATCGGCACGTTCGCGCTGTTGCTGATGTTCGGCTACTCGCTGAACACGGTCTCGATGCTGGGGCTCGTGCTCGCCATCGGCATTGTGGTCGATGACGCGATTGTGGTGGTGGAGAACGTCGAGCGCGTGATCGAGGAGGAGCCGGGGCTAAGTGCCAAGGACGCCACGAAGAAGGCGATGGGCCAGATCACCGGGCCGATCATTGCGATCACGCTGGTGCTGCTGTCGGTGTTTGTGCCGCTGGCGTTCATTCCTGGCCTGTCCGGGACGCTGTTTCGCCAGTTCGCGGTGACGATCTCGGTGGCGATGGTGATTTCGGCCATCAACGCGCTGACGCTTTCGCCGGCACTTTGCGGCGTGTTCCTGCGGCATGAGGACAAATCGCACGGGATCATGGGCTGGGTTTCGCGGCGGATCGACAATGTGCGCGACGGCTATGCTTCGGTTGTGGCGTGGTTGGTGCGGTTTTCCATCATTAGCCTGCTGCTGGTGGCGGGCTTCGGAGTGGGCAGCTATGTGCTGTCCAGCAAGACGCCGACCGGCTTTGTGCCGGAGGAGGATCAGGGCGCGTTCTTCACCTTCATTCAGTTGCCCGATGGTGCGTCTGTCAGCCGCACGCGGGAGGTGGTGAAGAAGGTGGAGGCGGTGTTCAAGGCCCAGCCGCAGATCACCAACACGCTGGCCATCGTGGGCTTCTCGCTGCTTGATGGTGGAGCGCAGAGCAATGCGGGCTTTATGGTCGGCCGATTGAAGCCGTTTGCCGACCGGACGGCGGTGGCGGACAGCGTGCAGGCGGTGATTGGCCGGGTGTTCGGCGGTGCGTCGCAAATCCGCGAGGCGGTGGTATTCCCCGTCAATCTGCCGCCGATTATCGGCCTTTCGACCAGCGGCGGGTTTGAGTATCAGCTGCAGAACCTGGAGGGGCGAGACCCTGCCGAGATGGGCTCGGCCATGGGCGGGCTGATTGGGGCCGCCAACGCCGACCCGAGGCTGACGCGCGTTTACAGCACGTTCACGCCGACCACGCCGAGCCTTTATCTCGACATCGACCGCGACAAGGCGCAGGCGCTGGGGCTTGCCATCACGGACGTGTTCAACGCGCTGCAGGCGACGCTGGGCGGGTTGTATGTGAATGACTTCAACCTGTTTGGCCGCACCTGGCAGGTGAACATTCAGGGTGAGGCGAAGGATCGGACGGACCTTTCCAACGTCTGGCAGATCTATATCCGCAATCGGCAGGGGACGATGGTGCCGCTGCGGGCGATTGCCGATGCGCGCATTGTGCTCGGGCCGCAGACGATCAGCCGCTACAACAACTATCGCTCCATCACCATAAGCGGCTCGCCGAAACCCGGTGTGTCGTCCGGCGCGGCGCTGGATGCGATGGCGGCGCTGTCCAAGACCACGCTTCCGCCGGGGTATGACTTTGAGTGGACCGGGACGGCGTATCAGGAGATTCAGGCGGGCGGGCAGACCGGGGCCATTCTGGGGCTGGCCATTCTGTTCGCCTATCTGTTCCTCGTGGCGCTGTATGAAAGCTGGGTGATCCCGGTGCCGGTGCTGCTCTCGGTGATCGTGGGCATTTGTGGCGCGTTTGCTGGGCTCCTGCTCAAGGGCACGGCGCTGAACATTTACGCCGAGGTCGGGCTGGTGGTGCTGATCGCGCTGGCGGCGAAGAACGGCATTCTGATTGTGGAGTTCGCCAAGGAACAGCGCGAGCATGGGCTGGGCATTCGTGAGGCTGCGGTGCTTGGCTCCAAAACCCGGTTTCGTGCCGTGATGATGACCTCGATCGCGTTCATTCTGGGTCTGGTGCCGCTGGTGACGGCGCAGGGTGCGGCGAAGCTGTCGCGGCAGGCGGTGGGGATGCCGGTGTTCGCGGGCATGATCGCGGCCAGCACGCTGGGGATTTTCTTGATCCCGATGCTTTACGTCACGTTCCAGACCGCGCGGGAGTGGGTGAAGGGCAAGTTTGCCGGCAAGCCGAAGGTGGCGCAGGCGGGCGGTGGCCATGCCGATTGAGCCGATGCGATGGAGCAGCCCTTGGCATATCGCGTCATCGGGCTAATCTGTCGATAAGCACCAACCAAAGAAGCGGATCCCATGACAAAATTCGGCCTCGCCCAATCCGTCCGTCGCGTCGAAGATCCGCGTTTGCTGAAGGGGCATGGCTCCTACACGGACGATCTCAGCCTGCCCGGTGAACTGCATGGCATTGTGCTGCGCAGCCCGCATGCGGCGGCGAAGATTTTGTCGATCGATACGAGTGCGGCGAAGGCGCTGCCGGGTGTGGCTGCGGTCTATACGATTGCCGATCTGGATGCTGACGGGATTGGTGAGCTGCCGTGCCAGGCGCTGATCAAGAACAAGGACGGCACCGATATTCACAACCTCGGCCATCCCGTGTTGGCGCGTGGGGCTGTGCGTCACGCCGGTGACCCGGTGGCGTTCATTGTGGCCGAGACGATTGAAGCGGCGCGTGACGCGGCTGAGGCGATTGAGATCGACTTTGAGCAACTCCCGTCGATCACCGATCTTGGGGCGGCTCTCGATGCAGGTGCGCCACAGGTCTGGGACGCGGCACCGGGCAACAAAGTGTTCGACTGGGATATCGGCCAGAAGGAGCTGACCGAGGAGCTGTTCGCCAAGGCGGCGCATGTGACGCGGCTGACGGTGGTGAACAACCGCATCGTCGTGTCCTCGATGGAGGCACGGGCGGCGGTTGCGGTGTTCGAGGATGGCCGCTTCACGCTGCGCACGAATACGCAGGGCGGCTGGCTGCTGAAGGGTATTCTCAGCGGCAAAGTGTTCCACACGGAACCCGAGGCATTCCGCATCATCACGCCGGACGTGGGCGGCGGTTTCGGCATGAAGCTGTTCGTTTATGCCGAGCATGTGCTGACCTGTTATGCCGCGCGCAAGCTGGGTCGCCCGGTGAAGTGGGCGAGCGAGCGGTCTGAGGCGTTCCTGTCCGACACGCATGGCCGTGACAACATCACGCTCGGTGAGATCGCCCTCGACGCCAACGGTATTTTCCTGGCACTGCGGACCCGCAACGTGGCGAATATGGGCGCGTATTTGTCCACTTTTGCGCCGTATATCCCGACGGGTGCGGGCACGGGCGTTCTGGCGAGCATCTACGGCTTCAAGGCGGTGTATGCCAACGTGATCGGCGTGTTCACCAACACGGTGCCAGTGGATGCGTATCGCGGTGCGGGCCGTCCGGAGAGCAACTATCTGGTGGAGCGTCTGATCGACGCAGCAGCGGCCGAGGTTGGTATTGACCGCGTGGAACTGCGTCGCCGCAACATCGTCATGCCGGCCGCCATGCCTTACAAGACGCCGGTCGGTAAGCTGTATGACTCGGGCGATTTCACCATTGTGCTCGATGCAGCACTGGCGAAGTCTGAATGGGCCGGGTTTGAAACCCGTCGTGCGGAGGCGGCCAAGCGCGGCAAGCGTCGCGGCATTGGCTTGGCCTACTACCTTGAGGCCACCGGTGGGGCTCCGACGGAGCGCGCTGAAATCCGCTTTGCCGAGGATGGGTTTGTGGACGTCTATGTCGGCACCCAGTCCACCGGTCAGGGCCATGAAACCGCCTATGTGCAGCTGACGGTGGATCAGCTGGGCGTGGACGGCGACAAGGTTCGCATCCATCAGGGTGACACCGACACCATCCCGACTGGTGGCGGCACTGGCGGCGCGCGCAGCCTGTATTCGGAAGGTCAGGCCATTCTGCTCACCGCGACATCAGTGATCGAAAAGGGCCGTCAGGCCGCAGCCGACGTGCTGGAAGCAGCCCCGGTGGATATCGTGTTCGAGGAAGGCAAGTTCTCCGTGGTCGGCACGGACCGCGGGATTGACATCGTCCGCCTCGCCACTGGTCAGCGCGCCCGTGCGGCGAAGGGTGAGGATGTGGTGACGCTCGATGCCGCCGAGGTGGCGGAGATCAAGAGCCACACCTTCCCCAATGGCTGCCACATTGCCGAGGTTGAAGTCGATCCGGACACCGGTGTGCTCGACGTGATCCGCTACATTGTGATGGATGACGTGGGCAAGGCGGTGAACCCGATGATCGTGCGCGGCCAGGTGCATGGCGGCGTGGCGCAGGGCTTTGGTCAGGCGGTGCTGGAGAACACGGCGTATGACAAGGACAGCGGCCAGCTGCTGGCAGGCTCGTTCATGGATTACTGCCTGCCACGCGCGGACGATCTGCCGGACATCGAGGTGGATTTCGTCGAAGTGCCGTGCCTGTCCAACCCGCTCGGCGTGAAGGGTGCGGGCGAGGCCGGTGCCGTTGGCAGCCCGCCTGCGGTGATCAATGCGGTGATCGACGCGCTGCGCCCGATTGGGATCACGCATGTGGATATGCCGGCGACGCCAGAGAAGCTGTGGTCGGCGATTTCGCAGGCGAAGGCGGCTTGAGAGCATTGCGGCGCGGGGAATCGCTCCGCGCCGCATTTTCTTGACATTTTGGCTGGTCTGCCGCATGTATTGCCTCAGATTTGAGGCATAATGTGAGGCAAACATGCTCCTCGCTGAACTTGACCCAACCGACAACCCACTCGACTCACTGGCCGCAACGTTGCACCTGACGCGACAAGAATTGGCTGATGTCAGCGGATTGTCACGCGATGCAGTGTCAAAGACGGCTAGGCGCAATGCTCCCACCACCGTCGCACGGCTGCGTGATCTGGCGGAAATCCTCAATCGCGCCTCGCTCTGGGCTGGATCGGTGCAGCAAGCGTATGCTTGGTATCGTGCACAACCGTTGCCGTCTTTCGGGGATCAGACCGCTGAGGATCTGGTCAAGGAAGGACGTGCGGAGGCGGTGAAGGCGTATCTCAGCCGGATTGCGGTTGGCGGATACGCTTGAGGTTTGAGGGCGTCGTCTATCGCGCCCACCACCCGCGCTGGGCGTTTCAACCAGATTCGGGCGAGGGCGCAGCGATTTACGGCGGGCGCTTTAACCCGCGTGGCATGCCCGCACTTTATACATCACTGCGTATGGAAACCGCATGGCTAGAGGCGCAGCAGAGCTTTGCCTTCAAGGCGCAGCCGATGACGATGTGTGCGTATCAGGTGGCGTGCGAAGATATGCTCGATCTGCGCGACCCTGGCACGCAGGTCTCCCACGGCATCAGCCCGGATCATCTGTCTTGTGCGTGGGAAAATCTCGCCAGTCTGAAGCTGCCTGTTCCGAGCTGGGATGTGGCGCGTCGGCTCATGGCTGCGGGCGTGGCTGGGGTGATTGTGCCCAGCTTCGCTTATCGCGCCAGGTCAGCCGACGCCAACGCGGTGTTCTGGTCATGGGAGAGGACACCGCCCCACCGGATTGAAGTGATCGACGACTTCAACCGGCTGCCAGGAGATGATCGTTCCTGGCGCTGACGATCACCCCTGCGCGTCTGGCGAAAGCACGATGCAGTTGGTGTGCGCGTGGCCGAGTTTTTCGCAGGCACCCATCGCGGCATCGCGGGAGAGGCCGGTGACGCGGGCTCGATAAAGCGTGGCGCTGGCCTGTTTTTTGGTGCCGATGGTGGTGTGGCCGCTGGCGAGCTGTGTGCGGCTGCGAGCACTGTCTGCGGCGGCCCGGGCGAGTTGTTCGTTGCCGAAGGCACCCACTTGGATTGCCCAGGTGGATGGGCCGCCGGTCTGGCGCGGCATTGTGTCAGCCATTGCCTGCGGTATCAGGCTGATGCCGGAGCGGTGTGGCGGCTGTGCGGCGGCGAGGTTCTGCGGCGGCGGCGACTGTGTCGGCGGCAGCGGCAGCGGCGGGTCGAGCGTGGCGACCTGAACGGTGCCGCGCGGGGTGCCGCCGCGACGCGTATCGGCCAGCACCACCGGCGTTTGCGGGCGCGTCGGGTAACGCGGGCCGGGGGGGATGTTGATCGGCAGCTGGTTCATGGCATAGGCGGTGGCCGGAGACAGACGGTTCGGCTCCACACCCTGAATGCGCGGTGCTATTTTCGCCACGTAGTTACGGGTTTCCAGCGGCAGCGGCTTGTGACGGTTCAGGTAGTCATCCAGCCGCCCCGGCCCAGCGTTATAGGCGGCGAGGAAGCCGGGATTGCCATAGAGGTCGTACATCTGCCGGAGATAGGCGGTGCCGGCCATGATGTTGTCATGCGGGTCATAGGCGTCATCGCCCAGGCCGTATTGCGCCTTCAACTCGTCATAGGTTGCTGGCATGACCTGCATCAGGCCCATGGCACCAGGATCGGACGTGTCGAACACTTTGCCGCTTGATTCCGCGCGGATAACTTCGCGGATCCAGCGATCGGGCATGTCGTATTTGGCTGACGCTTCGACGATGTACGGACCCCAGGGGTCGCTTGGCGGTCCCGGCGGTGTGTAATTGCTCTTGGCGCGCGCCTGGTATTGGTGCGCCTCCTGCACGGCGCTGATTTGCGGTCGCTGGCTGGCGCATGCGGCGAGGCTTGCGAGGGCGGCGATTGCGAAGGCGTGCCTCATCCAGCGCGTCGTTTGACGAGGGGCGGCATATTGCGAGAGCATTCCGGCAGTGCCTTCCGAAACCATGTCGATCCATCAAGCGCTCGCACCGGCCGAGGCATCAATTATGCCGCACGACTTCGTGGTAGAACACAGGAACCTGCTCTAAGCCCTTATAGGATAGTGTTGTTCGAAACAAGGCAAAGACGCTACGTCCGAGATAGAGGTGCGAGAGCATTGCGGTTTTGCGTGATATATTTGGAACAGTTTTGGCAGAGGGGCCGCCCATGGGGGGGATGAAGTGGGCGCGCGGGGCATTGCTCGGCATCGTCGTCGCCGTTGCGGGATGCGCTGCCAAACCCGCCACGGTGGCAGCACCGGCGGTGGCGACTGGCGTGTCCTATGGCACCATCATGTCGATCCGGCCCGTTGTGATGAACACCGGGAAAGGGGCTGACCTGCTGAGTGCCATTGGCGGTGTGCCATCCTCTGACGTGCAGAACTTCAGCCGTGGGCAGGAGATGGAGATCATCGTGCAGATGGAAGGCGAGGCCAAGCCGATCTCGGTTGTGCAGGGCAATGAGATGCAGTTTCGCGCCGGTGATCGGGTGCTGATCGCGCGGGACGGGCGGACAAGGCTGCGTCGGCCGGGAGCCTGATCTGGCCCTGTTAAGGCTGGCCGAGCACCATTTCCTTGATCCGTGCCGGGTCGGATTGTTCCATCACGCGGCGAGCGAAGCGGACGCATTCGTCGATGTCGGCGGCGCGCACAGCCTGCTTCACACGCGGCACAGCGGACGCGTTCATGCTGAAGCTGCGCAGCCCTAACCCAAGCAGCAGCGGCAGCAGCTTTGGATTGGCTGCCATCTCGCCGCAGACCGAGACCGGCATGCGCAGACGCAGCGCTGCTTCGGCGGCGAATTGTACGAGTCGCAACACCGCCGGGTGCAGCGGGTCGTAGAGCGCTGCCACGTCGCTTTCGCCGCGATCGACCGCGAGGGTGTACATGGTGAGGTCGTTGGTGCCGATGGCGAAGAAATCCGCCTCCAGCGCCAACGCGTCGGCGGACAAAGCGGCACCGGGCGTTTCGATCATGATGCCGAGCGGCGGCAGCGTTTCGGGCAGCTTTTCGCCACGCCTGCGCAGCCTTCGCGCCACGCGTTCGTAGATTTCCCGCGCGTGGCGCACTTCACCGACGGTGGTGACCATGGGCAGCAGGACGCGGGTGGGCCCGGCGACGGACGCGCGCAGGATGGCGGCCAACTGGGTCTCGAACAGCGCCGTCTCGCGCAGCAGCAGACGGATGCCGCGCAGGCCAAGGGCTGGGTTGTCGTCCGTGACCTCGGGCACGACGCCCTCGCTTTGCAGCGCCTCGATATCTTTCTCGCCGCCCCAGTCGAGCACGCGGATGGTGACGGGGTCGCCTGCCATCGCCTCGATGACGGAGCGGTAGGTTTCTGTCTGCTCGTCTTCCTGCGGCAGCGTTTCGCGGTTCATGAACAGGAATTCGCTGCGCAGGAGGCCTATGCCTGCGGCCCCGGCCTGTGCAATCAGCGGCAGTTCGGCCGGAATTTCCAGATTGGCCTGCAGCTCAATCACCTGATCGTCGGTGGTGATGGCGGGCAGGCGGCGCAGCAGTGCCAGCTTCTGCTGGGCGCGGGCAAAAGCGGTGACGGCACGGCGTGCGTCTGCCAGCGTTTCGGCGGTGGGGTTGACGATGACCGTCCCGGCGACGCCGTCGATGATCACGGTTTCACCAGGCAGGGCGGCCTGGCCGAGGCCTGCCACACCGAGCACGGCGGGAACACCAAGCGCGCGCAGCATGATGGCGGTGTGCCCGTCTGAGCCGCCTTCATCGGTGGCGACACCGGCAAGCCGGGACGGATCGAGCAGGGCGGCATCGGCGGGGCGGAGGCTTTCGCAGAGCAGCACGGCCCCTTGCGGCAGCGCGCTGAAACTGCGGAAGGGTGTTTGCGTGAGGTTGCGCACAAGCCTGCGGCCAACCTCGCGTACCTCGTCCGCACGGCGGCGCAGGCCAGCGGCGTCGTCATCGGCGGGCATGGCCAGGATGGCGGAGCAGATTGAGTCCGTCTCATCGAGCACGGCAGTTTCGGCGGAAACCAGTGTTTCGCCGATGCGCCTGCGGGCACCGCGCACGAGTCGGGAGGGGCCGATCATTTGCAGGTAGGCATCGAGCATCGGCGCAATTTCGGCCTGGCTGTCCTCCGGCAGATTGCCGAGCCGGGCGCGCAGCTTCATCAGCTGTTTGCGGGACTGCAGGATGGCAGCTTCGAGGCGGGCGGTTTCGGCCTGGGTGTCGGCGGCGCTGATTTTGTGCCGGATAACCGGGGCGGGGGCTTCAGCGGCACCGAAAACCGGGCCGATGGCGATGCCGGGCGAGACGGGAATACCGATCAGCCGACGTTCGGCGCGGGGCACAACAGGGCGCGGTGTGGCCCGGCGGGCGGGCTTGGCAGGAGGCTCAGTCATTCTCGTTAAAGCCGGCTTCCACGAGGGTGGCGAGTGCCTCCATCGCCTCCTTCGCGTCCCAGCCCTCAGCGCGGAGTTCAATTTTGCTGCCGATGCCAGCGCCAAGCATCATCAATCCCATAATCGAGCGGGCCGAGACGTTTTGGCCATCCTTGATCACGTCGACGGACGCCCCATATCGCTCGGCGAGGGTGACAAACTTCGCAGCGGCGCGGGCGTGCAAACCGCGCTTGTTGATAATCGTCAGATGTCGGCTGAGGAAGGCAGGATGGGCGTTGTCAGGCTTATCCGCGCCGTCTTCGCTCACCCACAGGTTCCGTTGAGCTTGGCGAATGGCAGCACATGCGAGGCGCATGCGATGTATTTGCGACCGGCGTTCTGCGCACAGTCTATCACTTCGGCGAGCGGCTGGGCGGAGCGGACCTTGGCGAGCTTGACCAGCATGGGAAGGTTGACGCCTGCGATCACTTCCACGCCCGGACGGTCCATCTGTGAGATGGCGAGGTTGCTCGGGGTGCCGCCGAACATGTCGGTCAGCAGCACCACGCCGTCCCCGGTATCGACCTCGTTGATACAGCGGCCAATTTCGGCCCGCCTGCCTTCGATGTCGTCATCGGCACCGATGCACACCGTGCACACGTTGCGCTGGACGCCGACCACATGCTCCATCGCGGAGCGTAGTTCCTCGGCCAGACGGCCGTGGGTGACGAGCACAAGCCCGATCATGAATTGGCCTTCGATATCCGCGCGGTGTCGGCGTTGGCACCGACCGGGGCATGGTTGGAGGTTACGATCTTCGCAGTATGACCCTCTCGGGCCAGTTCACGGTGGGTGACGGTCACGCGCCATCCTGTTTGGGTGAGGGTCTCAGCCAGTTTCTCGACAATGTGAACAGAACGATGCCGGCCACCTGTGCAGCCAACCGCGATCGTTGCGTACTTCTTGCCCTCTTGTAGGAACCGGGGCAAGAGCAACCCGAGCATTCCACTGAATCGTGTGAAAAATTCATGAAAATCTGGGTCTGCCTCTACGTATGTACCCACTTTTGGGTCAAGCCCTGTCATCGGACGTAATTGCGGGTCGTAATGCGGGTTGCGCAGGAAGCGGGCGTCCATCACCAGATCGGCCTCCCGCGGCAGCCCGGTGGGGAAGCCGAATGACATCAGCGTGACGGCGAGGCCGGGGCTTAGCTCGCCGCTCTCGTCATCACCATGTCCAAAACGCCGGTCGATGATCTGGCGCAGGGCCGCGAGGGGCAGCTCCGACGTGTCGATTACAAGGTCAGCGGCTTCCTGGAGTGGGGCCGTCAGTCGCTGTTCGGAGGTGATGCCGTCGATCACGCGACCTTCTGGCGAAAGCGGGTGCCGCCTACGGGTTTCGGTGTAGCGACGCAGCAGGACCTCCTCCTCCGCCCAGGCGTAGATCAGTTCGACGCGCAGGCCGGGGTTGGCACGCAGGCGGCCAATTGTGATCAGCACGTCCTCGGCGTTGAAGCCACGGCTGCGGGCATCGACGCCGACGGCGATGCGCCGGCCGCTGCCGGGCTCGCTGCGGGCCACCAATTCCTCGATGAAGGTGAGTGGCGGGTTGTCGATGGCCTCAAAGCCCAAATCCTCAAGCGCACGCAGCACCGAGGCCTTGCCAGCCCCGGACAGGCCGGTGACGAGGATGACCGGCTGGCGGTTCATGCCTGAAACGCACCTGCCAGCTGCGATGTGCGGCCAAGCGCGCAATCAAGCGCTACCGCCACGCGGGCGGAGGCGGAGGCGGCATTTGGGTTGATATGCACCAGCGGCAAATCCAGTTCAGCATGGCGTGCCGGCATTGGCAGGCGTTCCGCTTTTCCGGCGAGATCGACAGCGAGCGCCAGACGCGCGGAGGCCTCGTGCGGCAGGCGCAGAATGCCAAGGCCACGAATCTCCAACAGCCCCGCGAGCTCCATGGGCGCGCTGGCCATGCCACCGTCGATATTTACCCTGTCATCCGCCACGAGCACGAAGCCACACCCCAGAAGCCGCAACACCAGATCGGATTTTCCGCAGCCAGACGGGCCCAGCAATATCACCCCGGAACCATCACGTGCCACGCAGCTCGCGTGTATCTGCTTGGCCGCACCGGATCGTTTGCTGTGCATGAGACGGCAACATGATGTTTTCAGCGCCGGAAGGAAAGAGGCTTGTTGACCGCTTGCGGCGCAGGGCTGATCCGGCCACGCTGCATTCATGATCGATTCGACAGACATTGAGACCGCAGCACGCAGAATTGCCGGGCGCGTGCGCCACACACCGGTGATGCGTTTAGGGCCTGGGGAGCTCGGGCTGCCCTTTGGTGTGACGCTGAAGCTGGAATGCCTGCAACATGCGGGCAGCTTTAAGCCAAGGGGCGCGTTTAATCGCATCCTGTCGGCGGGTGCTGTGCCTGCCTCGGGCGTGATTGCGGCCTCTGGCGGGAACCATGGGGCGGCGGTCGCCTATGCGGCGCGGGCGCTTGGGATCACGGCGGAGATCTTCGTCCCGGCGCTAACGCCGCAGGCCAAGCGCAACCTGATTGAGAGCTTTGGGGCGAAGCTGACGTTGGGCGGCCCCACCTATGCCGAGGCGCTGGCGGCCAGTCGCGCGCGGCAGGTGGAGACGGGCGCGCTCGAAATTCACGCCTATGACCATCCGGCGGTGCTGGCTGGCCAGGGCACGCTGGCGCGGGAGTTCGAGGCGGATGCGCCGGAACTGACCCATGTCCTGGTGGCCACCGGCGGCGGCGGGCTGATCGGCGGCATTTCGGCCTGGTATGCTGGGCGGACGAAGGTTGTGAGCGTGGAGCCGGAGGGCTGCCCTTGTCTGCATGACGCGCTGGCCGCTGGCGTACCGGTGGCCTCGCCCGTCGGCGGGGTGGCGGCTGATGCGCTGGGTGCGCGGCAATGTGGGGCGGAGATGTTCCCGGTGGCCCAGCTTCATGTGTCGGAGGCGGTGCTGGTGACGGATGACGCCATTCGGGCGGCGCAGAAGCTGGTTTGGCGGGAGTTTCGATTGGTGGCTGAGCCCGGTGGGGCGACGGCTTTGGCGGCCTTGCTGTCGGGGCGGTGGGTTCCGCCAGCGGGTGCCGTTGTGGGTGTGGTGATGTGCGGATCGAATGCCGATCCGGCGAGTGTGATGTAGGGTGCCATCACCGCAAAGAAAATCCCGGGGGCGTTAACCCCCGGGATTATGTGGTCAAGCAGCCGTTTCGGACTTCTTCTCGTTCTTCTTGCGCTCATGCGGGTCGAGGTAGCGCTTGCGCAGACGGACTGCGGTTGGCGTCACTTCCACCAGCTCGTCGTCTTCGATGTAGGCGATCGCCTGCTCAAGGCTCATGCGGCGGGGTGGGACCAGAAGCATCGCGTCATCCTTGCCGGCGGCGCGGATGTTGGTGAGCTTCTTCTCCTGGATCACGTTCACATCCAGATCGTTCTCACGGCTGTGCTCGCCGACGATGAGGCCGGTGTAGACCTTCTCGCTGGGATTCATGAACAGTGTGCCGCGATCCTGCAGATACCAGAGCGAATACTGCGTGGTTTCGCCGTCATTGTTGGAGATGAGCGAGCCGTTGCGACGGCCTTCCATCTTGCCTTTCCACGGGCCGTAGCCGGCGAACAGGCGGTTCATGATGCCGGTGCCGCGCGTGTCGGTCAGGAACTCACCGTGATAGCCGATGAGGCCGCGTGACGGCATGCGGAAGGTCAGACGAACCTTGCCACCGCCGGACGGACGCATGTCCTGCATTTCGCCCTTGCGGCGGGAGATCTTCTCGACGACCACGCCCGAATAAGGCTCGTCCACATCAACGAGCACGTCTTCCATCGGCTCTTCGCGTTCGCCGGTTTCCGGGTTGGTCTGCATCAGCACGCGGGGACGGCCGATGGTGAGCTCGAAGCCTTCACGACGCATGGTCTCGATCAGCACGCCGAGCTGAAGTTCGCCGCGGCCGGCGACTTCGAATGCGTCTGATTCCTGGCTCTCGGTGATCTTGATGGCGACGTTGCCTTCGGTCTCACGCATCAGGCGGTCACGGATCTGACGCGACGTGACCTTCTTGCCCTCACGGCCACCGAGCGGGCCGTCATTGACGCGGAAGGTCATGGCGAGTGTCGGCGGATCGACGGGGATGGACGGCAGCGGCTCCATCACTTCCGGCGAGCAGATGGTGTCAGGGATCGTGCTGTCGGTGAGGCCCGCGATGGCGATGATGTCGCCGGCCTGGGCTTCATCAACCGGCACGCGCTCCAGACCACGGAATGACATGAGCTTTGTCAGACGGCCGGTCTCGACGATCGTGCCGTCGAGGCGGATCACCTTGAGCGGCATGTTCAACTTGGCGCGGCCCTGCTGGATGCGCCCGGTGAGCACGCGGCCGAGGAAGTTGTCGTAGTCCAGGATGGATGCGTTCATGGCGAACGGTGCCTCGGCATCGAGCACCGGCATCGGCACGTGCGCCATCACCAGATCGAACATCGGGGCGAGGTCTTTGCGCTCGTCATCCAACGACGTCACGGCCCAGCCCTGACGTCCGGAGGCGAAGAGCGTGGGGAAGTCGAGCTGCTCGTCCGTGGCATCCAGCGAGGCGAACAGGTCGAAAATCTCGTTATGGACCTCGTCAGCACGAGCGTCCTGACGGTCGATCTTGTTGACGACCACAATCGGCTTCAGGCCGCGCTGCAGCGCCTTGCCGACCACGAACTTGGTCTGCGGCAGCACGCCCTCAGCGGCGTCCACAAGCACGATGGCACCGTCCACCATGCCGAGAATACGCTCCACCTCACCGCCGAAATCGGCGTGGCCTGGGGTGTCGACGATGTTCAGGCGGGTGCCTTTCCAGACGACCGAGGTACACTTGGCAAGAATGGTGATGCCGCGCTCGCGTTCCAGATCGTTGCGATCCATCGCGCGCTCGGCGACCTGCTGGTGCTCCTTGAAGGTGCCTGACTGCTTGAGCAGCTGGTCAACGAGGGTCGTCTTGCCATGATCGACGTGTGCGATGATGGCGATATTGCGGATGTCCATGGGGGCGCCTGGCTTGTTGCTACTAAACCCGCGCCAGGGGCGATCCCCGGCGCGGTTCTTCGTGTTGCATCGCACACATAGTCAATCAGGGCGCGCGAGGCGAGCCCAAAAATTGGCTGCGACGCGCGGGTCAGAGCTGTGCGAGGGCGGTGGAGAGGTCGGCGGTGGGGCGCGCGCCGTATTGGGCGATCACCTTGGCCGCCGCAAAACTGGCAAGCTTGCCGCATTGCGCGAGGGTTTTGCCGGCCGTGAGGGCTGCGAGGAACCCGGCGGCGTAGGCGTCACCGGCACCCGTCGTGTCGACCACTTCTGTTGCCACCGCCTGGACGTCCACCGTCTCGGCAGCGCGCAGGATGGTGCTGCCCTCGGACCCGCGCGTGAGCACGGCGAGTGCCACGTCGGCGCGGGCGTGTTCGGCGGCTTCGGCCCAGGTGTTGGTCTCGTACAGGCTGGTGATCTCCGTCTCGTTGGCGAACAAAATGTCGACATGGCCTTTCACGAGATCACGGAACGCCTCGCGGTGGCGGGCGACGCAGAACGCGTCCGACAGTGAGAGCGCGACCTGACGGCCAGCGGCGTGAGCGGCCTTGGCAGCGGCGTAGAAGGCCTGTTTGGCGGCGTCGGGGTCGAACAGATAGCCCTCAAGGTAGGTGACGGCGGCATCGGCGACCAAAGCGGGGTCAACCTGATCCGGGCCGAGGGTCACGCATGCGCCGAGATAGGTGTTCATGGTGCGCTGGCCATCGGGTGTGACGACGATCAGGCAGCGCGCGGTGGGAGCGCCGCCTTTGAGCGGGGCGGTGGGGAAATGAACGCCCACGGCTGCGATGTCGTGACGAAACACTTGGCCGAGCTGGTCATCGGCGACCTGACCGATATAGGCGACCTTGGCCCCGAGCATGGCGGCGACGGCACAGGTGTTGGCAGCCGAGCCGCCGCTGCTTTCGATCCCGGCGGGCATGGCGGCGTAAAGTGCGTCTGCCGCCGCAGTGTCGATCAGCGCCATGCCGCCCTTTTGCATGTCGTGTTTCGTGATGAACTGCTCTGGCACGGAGGTCACGACGTCAACGATGGCGTTTCCGATACCCAGAATGTCGTAACGTGGAGTGGCAGACATGAACGAAACTCTCCCATAAGATGGCGCTCGCCTAACACCACGCCCCCAGCCGGGCAACCAGGGAACCCCGCCTTTGATGTTCACACCGCTGTTGCGTTCGATTGAGCAGATCTCTGACCGGGTGTTTCTCGGTGTGGTCCTTCATAGCGTGCTTTGGTCGGTGCTGGCCTTTGTGCTGCTGACGCTGGGTGTCACGTATGGCGTGACCTACGAGACCCATGAGCTGGTTGCCAGCCATAGCTGGGTGGCCTGGATTGCAGGATTTCTGGGTGCATTCGGCACCGCCATCGCGTCACTTTGGCTGTTCCTGCCGCTGGCGACGGTCATTGCAAGCCTGTTCGTTGAGCGCATCACGCGGGCGGTGGAGCAGCGATGGTATCCGGAGGCGGCGCCTGGCAAGCCTGCGAATATTGCCCAGCAGGTGCAGGACGCCGTTGTGCTGGGCCTGCGGGTGCTGCTGATGCAGCTGGTGGCCCTGCTCGTGTCCGTTATCCCGCCCTATCTGCCCGGCCTGATTTTTGGGTGGGGCATTGCCTCGTGGGCGGTGGGTCGCGGCATGTTTGTGCCGGTGGCAATGCTTCGGATGGATCGACCGACGGCATTGGCCCTGTATCGTCGTCGCCGGTTCGACGTGCTGGTGCAGGGCGGCCTGATGACCGCCGGAAGCCTCGTCCCGGTGCTTAATCTGCTGGTGCCGGTTTTGGGGACGGCTGCGATGGTCCATGTTCTTCATGCAGCCATGGCTGATGTCGGCATGGATGTACGGCGGGTTGTCCCCGCGGCTTCGGACGTGTTACCCCCACAAGGTCAAAATCCCGTCAGCTGAACGGAGTGGTCGTGTTTAAATTCCGCAAGCCTGATGAAACCTCTGCTGAGGCCACAAAAGTGGAGTCTCCGGAGGTTTCAATTCCTCCGACCGCTCCGGCTGCCCTCGGCGCCAATCCCGCACGACCGGTTGATACCGGTCTTGGCGTTCCTCCATTCCGTCCCGCACCCTCCAAGGAGGCACCCACCATGAGCCGTCCGCCGTTCCCCGCCGCCCCCGCCCCGCAGGCCCCGCTTCCGGCCGCAGCCCCCCGCCCGGTCGCAGCACCTGGCCGCGCCCCAGGCCGTGAGCCTGCCGAACGCCGCACGCTGGTTGTCGGCCGTGGCATCTCGGTGCAGGGCACCGTGCAGGATGCCGAGCGTTTGGTCGTTGAAGGCACCGTTGAGGCCTCGATGATCCACGCGACCGAGCTTTCCGTGGCTCCCGGTGGCGTGTTCAAGGGTGAGGTTGAGGTGGAAGACGCCGAAGTGGCCGGCACCATCGACGGCACGCTGACCGCTCGCGGCAATTTGATCGTGCGTTCGACCGGCAAGCTGCTCGGCATCGCCCGTTGCCGTCGCCTGCAGGTGGAAGATGGTGGCCAGATCACCGGCCGTATCGAGATGATCACCGAGCCGCGCCCGGCTGTTGACTCGTCTGCTCCGCGCCCGGTTGAGCCGACGTTCTGATCTGATTGCACGTTTTGTTCGAAAGGCTGTCATTGCGAGCCGCCGCTTGGGCGCTTGGCAATCCAGGGGCTGGAAGTTCGGTTCTATGCTCTCTGGATTGCCACGGGGCCGAGAGGCCCCTCGCAATGACGGTTTTTTGTTCTATTCCCACCCAATCGAACGGCGCAGGAACGCATATCCGAGAGCGGTGAAATGTGCCCGCTCGCGGTTGGTTTTGCCGTAGCTGTGGCCGCCGGTGTCCAGCTCATAGAACCAAGCGTTATGCCCGAGTGCCTGCATCTTGTGCGCCATCTTGCGGGCGTGGCCAGGGTGAACGCGATCATCCCTGCGCGTCGTTGCGATCAGGATGGGTGGGGAGGCTGGGTTGGCCTGAACCGTGTGATAGGCGGAGATGTGGCGCAGGAACTCCCAATCCTCCGGCTTGTCGGGGTCGCCGTATTCGGCAATCCAGCTCGCACCGGCCAGGAGCTTGGTGTAGCGGCGCATATCGACCAGCGGGATGGTGCAGAACAGGGCACCGAACCGCAGCGGGTAGCGGGTGGCCATGTTGGTGATGAGAATGCCGCCATTCGAGCCGCCTTCGGCTGCGATGCGGGACGGCTTGGTGACGCCACGACGGACGAGGTCGGCGGCGATGGCGGCGAAATCGTCGTGGCTGAGGGCTTTGCCTTCGCGCTTGCCGGCTTCATGCCAGGGTGGGCCGAATTCACCACCGCCGCGAATGTGGGTGATGACGGCGGTGCCGCCGCGTTCCAGCCACAGCTTGCCGATGCCCGGACGATAGATTGGCTGGGTTGAGACGTTGAAGCCGCCATAGCCGGAGAGATGCACTGGCGCGTCGCCAGTTTCTTTCGCGGGGCCTATTTGCACGTAGGGGATGCGCTCGCCGTCCACTGAGACGGCTTCATGGCGCGACACCACGAGGCCATCGGCGTTGAACGCGACCGGGGCGCGCTTGAGGATGGTAGGAGCGGCAGATTCGGTTGACGTCAGCAGCAGGCGTGACGGTGTCAGCGGGTCCTGAATGTTGGCGAGCAGAGTGCCGTCTGACTCAAGCCCATCCGCGTCCAATCGCCCGACGCTCACGACGCCGATTTCTGGCAGATGGCCGAGCGTCTCGTGCGTCCAGCCTTCTGCGCTGGGCGTGTGGATTTCATGGCGCGGCTTCAAATCGTCCATGATGGAGACGAGCAGTTTGCCGTTCACCCAACTGAACCCGCTGCAAATGCGGCGCTGGTCCGGCTCGAACAGCACCTGCATGGCACGCGAGCCTTCGAGGAAATCGTCGAGCCCGATGCCGAGCAGGGTGCCTGCAAGATAGGTGGTGCCGTTGACGGTCCAGTCGCTGCGCGGCTGAATGGCGAACCAGCCGCGTCGCCACGCTGCCCACGCATCGCGGGGCCGGTCGATCTTGGTCTTGGCACCGGTGAGGTCGCCTATCCAGATATCGTAGTGGTAAAAATCGATTTGATCGATAAACAGCAGGCGCTTGCCGGGATCTTCTTCGTCAAGCGTGGCCCGGCACGCCATGTGCCCGGCTTCGATTTCGAAGATGGAAGGTGCGGTTGCCCAATCGGTGCCGCGCTTCCAAAGCCGGACGGTGCGGGCGTAGCCGGAGGAGGTGGCGGCGTTCTCACCGATGGCGCTGTAGAGGATCAGCGTGTCGTGGTCATACCATTCACAGTCGCCTTTTGACTGCGGAAGTGAGAATCCGTCCTCGACGAATTGGCATGTTGTGAGGTTGAATTCGCGCAGAACCGCCGCATCGCTGCCGCCACGTGACAAGCTGAGCATGGCGAGTTGGCCATCACGGGTGATGTCGGCGGCACCTTGGAACGTCCAATCCTCACCCTCTGCCTCTGCCAGCGCGTCGAGGTTGAGGACGATTTCCCAATCTGGCGTTTCGGTCTGGTAGGATTCGAGGGTCGTGCGCCGCCAGAGGCCGCGGACGTTCGTGGCGTCTTTCCAGAAATTGTAAATCTTGCCGCCGCGGCGGGTGATGTAGGGAATGTTGTCCGGCCGATCCATGATCTCGGCCAGGGCATCCGCATCTTTCTGCAGCGCTGCGTCGTCATAGGCGGCGAGGGTGCGGGCGTTCTGCGCGGCGACCCATTCGAGCGCCGCCTTGCCGTCGATTTCCTCCAGCCAGAGCCGGGGATCGCGGTCGGGGTCCAGCAGGTTTGGGAGGATGGAGGGGCTCACGCGTCCATCTTCAAGGCTGCAAGGAAGGCGGATTGCGGGATTTCCACCTTGCCGAACTGCCGCATGCGCTTTTTGCCCTCTTTCTGCTTGTCGAGCAGCTTGCGCTTGCGGCTGATGTCACCGCCGTAGCACTTCGCCGTCACGTCCTTGCTCATGGCACCAATGGTTTCGCGGGCAATCACACGCCCGCCGATGGCGGCCTGGATGGCGATTTTGAAGAGTTGCTTGGGGATGAGATCCTTCAGCTTCTCGCAGATCGAGCGACCACGTTTGTCGGCCTGGCTGCGATGGGCGATGAAGCTGAGGGCGTCCACCGGGTCCTGGTTGACCAGAATGGAGATGCGGACGAGATCACCCTCCTCATAGCCGTCCATGGCGTAGTCGAAGCTGGCATAGCCTCGGCTGACGGATTTGAGGCGGTCGTAGAAGTCGAACACCACCTCGTTCAGCGGCAGGCGATAGACGGCCATGGCGCGGTTGCCGACATAGGTCAGGTCCACCTGCTGGCCGCGGCGCTCGTTGCACAGCGTGAGGATGGAGCCGAGATATTCGTCCGGCACCATGATGCTCGCCTTGATCCAGGGTTCCGAAATCACCTTGATGAGCGTCGGGTCCGGCATGTCGGCGGGGTTGTGCAGTTCTTCCTCAGTGTCGTCGTTGCGGGTGAGGCGGTAGACGACGGAGGGGGCGGTGGCGATGAGGTCGAGGTCGAACTCCCGCGACAGGCGTTCCTGGATGATTTCGAGGTGGAGCAGGCCGAGGAAGCCGCAGCGATAGCCGAAGCCAAGGGCGGCGGAGGATTCGGCTTCGTAGTGGAAGCTGGCATCGTTCAGGCGCAGCTTGCCGAGCGACTCGCGCAGCTTTTCAAAATCATCGGCGTCGATGGGAAACAGGCCGCACCAGACGACGGGGATGGAGGCCTTGAAACCGGCCAGCGCCTCGGCTGCGGGGGCACGGTCGTCAGTGATGGTGTCACCGACGTTGCAATCGACCACGGTTTTGATGGCAGCCGTGATGTAGCCCATCTCGCCCGGCCCGAGATCATCCACCGGGATCATTTTGGGGGCGAACACGCCGACCTGTTCCACGCTGTGGGTGGAGCCTTTCGACATCATGCGGATTTTCTGGCCGCGTTTCAGACGGCCATCCTTGATGCGAACCAGAATAACCACGCCGAGATACGGGTCATACCAGCTATCGACCAGCAGCGCCTTCAGCGGTGCGTTGGCATCGCCGGTGGGGGCTGGCAGGCGGTGGACGATGGCTTCCAGCACGCCTTGGATGTTGATGCCGGATTTGGCGGAGATTTCAACAGCTTCAGAGGCATCAAGGCCGATCACGTCCTCGATTTGCTGCTTCACACGCTCCGGCTCGGCGGCGGGCAGGTCGATCTTGTTCAGGACCGGGACGATTTCGTGGTTGGCGTCCATCGCCTGATAGACGTTGGCCAGCGTCTGCGCCTCCACGCCCTGGGACGCATCGACGACGAGGAGCGAGCCTTCGCAGGCGGCAAGCGAGCGGCTGACCTCGTAGGCGAAGTCCACATGGCCGGGCGTGTCCATCAGGTTGAGGGTGTAAACCTCGCCGTTCATCGCCTTGTAGGTGAGGCGGACGGTTTGCGCCTTGATGGTGATACCGCGCTCTTTCTCCAGATCCATGTTGTCGAGCACCTGCTCGGTCATTTCACGGGCGGTGAGGGCACCGGTGGTCTGGATCAGCCGATCGGCCAGGGTGGATTTCCCGTGGTCGATATGGGCGATGATGGAGAAGTTGCGGATATGGCTGAGATCGGTTTGCGTCATGCCGATCACATAGGGGGAATTGGCGGTTTTGTCAGTATGGCCGTGCGGCACAATGCCGCACGGGTCACTGGCTGGTTTTCAGATCTGCAAATGGCAGCTTTTCGCCAACACGTTCGAACATTTCGGCGATTTCTGGCATTGGCACGTAACTAGGCGGGTAAAAGCATTGATAATATTCTTCCTCGGTGTGGAGCAGGTGCCCGGCGACGTGCCAGCCTTCGCGCCGTTCTTCGATGTAGGTTGCCAGCGCTTCGGGCCGGAAGTCATCGGTGAACGGGAGCAGCTTCTCGCGGGAGTGCTCCTGCAGCGCCGCAAAAGGTTTGTAATGGAAATGGACGTAGACGGCGTTCGTCTTGAACGGCTCCGACCCGTCTTTTGACACGCCGACGTGGAAGCCGTGGTCGAGAATGCCGCAGGCACCAGCGGCGAAGAAGGTTTTGCGCTGGTCGAGGGACCAGAAGAAGTGGCCGGGCATGGTGGGGTTGTTGTCGAGCCCGGCCCCGATCATCAGAGGGCTGGTCATGCCGCGATATTGTTCGAATTCTGCCTCGACGATCTTCCGGTCGGCGGAAACGCCGTGCTCCGTGCGGACGACGAGGAATTCGTCACCGTCCAGTGGCATGTAGAAATCAGCCGCGTTCTCTGCCTCGTAGGCATGGATGAGGCTGGTGAAGATATGGCCCTTGTCGATAAAATCCTGCCGCGAGGTGCGCGTGCGATCGACGGCGACGCCGAGTGACTCGCCCCATTCGAGGGCCTCAAGCGTGGCGGGATGGGTGGAGCCGTTGTCGAACACGTGCAGGTTCTCGAAACCAACCAAATAGCCGTGATGCGCGAGCCACGGACGCAGCAGGTCGTCCTCGTTCTTTTGCATCATGATGATCTTGATTCGCATGGCCGCGCCGCTGTGTCCTGAAGTTCTTAGCGGTCTTTATTGGCCAATATGACCCGTCAGTGCAAACGGATGTGATCTTGGATTGGGTGACTGCAAGCCTATGGTCGATCGTTCATCGCCACGAGCGCGGCTGAAGGCGGGTGTGCTCGTGGCGATGCGTCAACGGTGGTCAGTCCGCGGTGGCACCAAGTCCGTGCTGTGGTTCCAGCATGTTGCGGCTTGCCACGGCGTCGTCGAGCAGGCGCTGTTCGGCGGTTTTGTGGGCCATTGAGAAGCGGATGGTGACGGCGCAGAACGCGATTACGATCACGCACAGGCCGAGTTCATACAGCGCCTGCTGCGGGGTTCCAGCGGCTTTGTTGAGGAAGCCGCACAGCACGGCACCCACGTTGCCACCGGCACCGATGACGCCCGCAACTCCGCCGAGTGCCTTGCGGTCGACGAATGGCATCAGCGCGTAGGTGGCCCCGCAGGCCATATGCGTGAACAGACCAAAGCCCGCCATGGCTGCAATCGCGATGCCCACGCTGCCGGCCTGGGAGAACAGCAGCAGGCCGATGCCCTCGGCCAGCATGAGGCCGAACAGCAGGTAGGTGCGGCCATCGAGGCCACGGGTGACGGCGATGCGGTCGCTGAAGATGCCGCCGAGCGCGCGGGCGAACAGGGCGAGCAAGCCGAAAATTCCGGCGGCGAAGCCCGCACTTTCGAGCGAGAGGCCGAAGCGATCGACATAATAGCTGGCGGCGATGTTGTGGATGAACAGCTCGACGCCGAAGCTGGCACCGTAGATCGCGGCAAGCATCCACACGCGATAATTGGAACACGCGGTGAGGAAGATGGACCAGCCGCCGGCCTTGCCCGATTCGAGGTTGATGCCCTGGGCACGCATGTCGATGATGTCACCCTGCGGCGTGTCTTGCGTGTAGCGGGCATAGACGAAGGCCATGATCAGCATGGCGATGCCCGGCACGAACAAGGCCACACGCCAGCCCATCGCCTGATCGACGCCGAGGTAGATCACGGCGGCGACGATCAGCGGCATCAGGCTTTGCGTGGCCCCGCCGCCGGCATTGCCCCAGCCGCCCACGGCGGCATTCGCGGTGCCGACCACGTTCGGCGCGAACATGACGCTGGTGTGGTACTGGGTGATGACGAACGAGGCACCGATGGCACCGATGCAGAGGCGGAAGAAGATGAACGTCTCATAGCTGTGCGAGAAGGCGAGGCCGAACACCGGAATGGCACCGAGCAGCAGCAGCCAGGTGTAGGCGCGCTTGGGGCCAAATTTGTCGCACAGCGGGCCGACGATGAGGCGAACGAGGATCGTCACCGCCACGGCTGCGATGTTGATGTTGGCGATTTGGTCCTTGGTCAGATGCAGCTCCTTGTTGATGAGCGGCATCAGCGGGGCTGCGGCGAACCAGGCAAAGAAGCAGACGAAGAATGCCATCCAGGTGATGTGGAAGGCGCGCATCTGCGGGGTGCGCATGGTAAACAGGTCGATCTTGGTGGCCTTTGGGCCGGTCGCGTTGACCGCTGGTGAGGCGAAAAGCATGGTGGCTCCTGTGGAATGGCGCGGCTGGGCTGCGGCAGGGGATTTATCGGGATGACCCGGCCGAAAGACCGGAAGCAGCGCACAGCCCTGTGCACCCGGCGCCTGTCAAAGCGCCCCACCGGCGCGCCATTGCGCCGAACCCGATTGTTGCTCAGCAAACGCTATGCCAGCGGTTTGGTTGGAAAATTGCCCAAAAATTTATCGTTTTCGAGGTTGCATCGAAATGAATCGCCCGAAAATTCACCGATTGATGAAAATCCACTCAAAATGATGATCATATTTGGGCGTTTGAAATTCTCTCGCGCAAAATATGCGCATGGTGCGGTGCGGCGGCGAACGGTGTCAGCTGCTGGTTGACGTTGCGGGTGCCCCGCCGCAGCATTGGCGGGTGAAACGAATACCGGACTGGCTGCTCGCACTGTCTGCCACGATGCTCGCGCAATCGGCGTCATCGTTCATGGGGCAGTGCCTGCCGGTGGTGGCACCGCTGCTGACCCGCAGCAATGGGCTGGCCCCGGAGCGGATTGGCAATTTGTCGTCGCTGACCTCGCTGGGGACGTGCCTGTTTTTGGCATTTGGCTCGCCCATTCTGGCGCGGCTTGGACCGGTGCGAAGTCTGCAATTTGGCTCGATATTGGCGGTGGCCGGGATGGCGATTGCGGCTTCGGGGTCGTGGATTGGGCTGGTATGTGCCTCGCTGCTGCTGGGGCTGGGATATGGGCCGACGCCGCCTTCCGGCAGCCGGATTCTGGCCCGAACCGCGCCGCCTGCGCACCGGACGCTGATATTCTCGATCAAGCAGGCGGGGGCTCCGGCCGGTGGGGCGCTGGCTGGGCTGATTGTGGCACCGTTCGCGGTGGAGCATGGCTGGCCGCTGGCGTTGCTGCTGGCGGTGGCGGTGGGGATGATCTCGGCCATCGCCATCGCACCCTTGCGGGAGCTGATGGATGAGGAGCGGGACCCGGCGCGCTCCGTTCATCCACGGGTGATCTTTTCGGTCGCCAATGTGATGACGCCGTTGCGGGCGCTGACGGGCAACCCGGCAATGGTGTCGATCACCGCGCTGGCGCTGAGTTTTGCGCTGGTGCAGGGCGTGCTGTTCAGCTTTTCGGTGACGTATCTGACCGAGATTGGCATGCCACTGGCGGAGGCGGGGCTGGCTTATGCGTGTTTGCAGGGGGCTGGTGTGTTCGCCCGCGTGTTCCTGGGGTTTCTGGCGGACCGGACCGGGCGTCCGGCGGCGAATTTGACGGTGCAGGCGTTTGTGGCGGCGGCCTGTGTGGTGGCGTATGCGTCGCTTTCGGGGGATCAGCCAATGCCGTTGACGGTGGCGGTGGCGCTGCTGACCGGGTTTTTCGGCTGTTCGTGGAACGGCATTTATATGGCGGAGATCGCACGTCTGGCTCCGCCCGCGCAGATTGCGGATGCGAGTTCAGGCTCCACGTTGATTGTGTTCCTCGGCTACGTCGCGGGGCCTTCGATCTTTGCGGCGATGGTGCCGGTTTGGGGCTGGCATCTGCCGTTTATGATTGCGGCGGGCCAGCTTGTGCTGGTGGCGGTGGTGCAGGCGGTTTTGCTTATGCGTGCGCCGGTGACGGCTCGGTAAGCCACGCCGGCAGGCTGCGTGCCGCGTGGCCGGCGCATGCGGCATCGACACAGGCGGCGAGGCTGCCGAAGCGGACATCTCGGCCGACGAGACCGGGCGCGTAATGGGCGTATTTGCCGGAATTGGTCATCAGCGTGCGAACCGAGGGCGGGATGACAGGCTCGTCGATCATGCACCAGCAGGTGTCTGTCACGATCTGCGCGCCGAATGCTTCGATGGGAGCTGTGGAGCCTGCTTCGGTGGCAGTGCTGAGCACATCTCGGCCGCAGGTGATGATGACAGCGACGTTGGGGGAGCGTGTGCGGCCTGCGACGAGGGTGGCGAGTGAGGCGAATTCACCCACCGAGAAATGCGGGTTGCCGAGGCTGATGAGGCCGATTGCGTCGTCTGGCGCGGCATCGAGTTCCATCCATGCGGTGCGAAGCTCGGTCAGGCCGATGGCGCGCGTGCGGGTGGGGTTTTGGCCGGTGGCTTCCGGGGTGATGCCCGCGATGTGGAACATTGGCACGCCGGTGGAGGTGGCGAAGGCGGCGGCGAAGGCTTTGAGTTCGTCTTGGGTGGCGCGGCTGTGCTCCAGGCCACGGATGAGCGGGATTTCGGGGCCGCAGTGCAGACCGACGCAATAGCCGAGCAGGGGCCAGAAGCTGTCATCGGCTCCGGCTGGGTATTCCACATCAATGGCCAGGGCGGCGCGGCGGCCGCGGTCTAGGTGGGGGCCGGCGTGGGGGGCGCGGCCGGTGATGGCGATGCAGAGGTCGAGCATGTCCGCGTATTTCATCGTGCGTGCGCCGAGGACCGAGTTGGCGTAGGCGACGGCGTTTGATTCGCCCCAACCAATTTGCTCGCCGAAGCTGGGGGCGGTTTTGAGCAGATAGGGCGCGCAGGTGAAGCTGGGGGTGGCCCCCATGGCGACGAGTGTGTCGGCCAGGGCGCTGGCTGGGATGCCGAGGCTTTCGGGGACACCCTGCGAGCGCCAGCGCCGATGATCGACGGAGATGGCATTGAGCGTGGTAGGAACGCGCAGGCGGGCACCGGCGGCGAGCATCATTTCGGCGAAGCGCAGGCTGGCGGGTCCGGTATAGATGCAGCCGTCGATATGGACCTGCGTTACGTCGATGAGCTTGTCCGCCCCTTGGATGCGGGCCATGCCGAGCACGACTTGCATCGCGATTTGCGGCGCTTTGCCGTGTTCGCCCGCGAGCATGGCGCGGTCGGTGGCGGAGAGTTCGATTTCGCCGTCGGCTCGCGGTTGGTGCGCGCCGTCGATCTGGATGTGTTGGCCGGTGCTGAGGGTGTGGAATTGGTCCGGCGTCACTTGCAGCACGGGCATGGTGCGGTCGAACACGAGTTGGGCGATGAGGGCACCGAGGGTGAGGATCTCCTCCTGCTCGCAGACGATGACCGCCGCGGGGGCGATGCCGCCCAGGATGAGTTCGAGCAGCACGAAGCTGCCGGTGCAGGAGCCGCGCCCGCTGGGGATGGCGAGAATGCGCCCGGTGACGCATTCTCCGTGCAGCGGGTGATGGGCGTCGATGACGATGCCGGTGAGCGGATCGATTCCGCCCCAGAAGCTGAGGCCGACATTGCTGTGCAGGACGGGAGCCTGGGCAGGACCATCGACCAGAGACGTTCCCAGGACGGTGACGGTCTGTGTCATTTCCGCCAGATGAAGGCAGAGCTTACGGCGTAATTCCAAACGAGGCTCATCAACGCGCCGACGAAACCCGCGAACCACCAGCTTACCATTTGCGGACCAAAGAGGAACGAGGCCACGGAAAGATTGCCGATGGCCCCCACCGCGCAGATCACCGCGAAGAGGGCGAGGCCCCACCAGATGCGGGCCCCTTTCAGCTTGCGGTCACCGAAGGTGATGACGTTGTTGAGCCAGAAATTGCCGAAGATGGCGACCATCGTGGCCCAGAGCTGGGCGCTGGCGAAGGGCAGGCCGACGGCTTTCAGCGCCACCAGCAACGCCGCCATGTGCAGCACGATGCCGATTGAGCCCACGCCTGCGAACAGCACGAAGCGCACCGGTATCCAGTGGCCCACGGTTTTGTCCACCAGCAGCAATGCGAAGTCTCGCATGACGCCGGAATCGAGCTTGCTTTCACCGGCCACACGGGTGCGGAACTGGAACGGCAGTTCGATGATGCGCGGCGGCGTGGGCATTGAGGCGATGATGTCGAGCAGGATTTTGAAGCCGATGGCGGAGAGGTTGCGCAGCGCCGTGTCAAACGTGGCACGCCTCAGCATGAAGAAGCCGCTCATTGGGTCGGCAACCTCGGTTTTCAGCACCATCTGGCCAAGTTTGGTGGCGAGGTTGGACATGCCGGCGCGCTTTTTGTCCCACTCGCCGATGCCGCCGCCCGGGACGTAGCGGCTGCCGATGGCGATTTCGGCCCCTTGATGGCCTGGCGTGTCGTGCAGGGCTTCGAGCATTTTGGGCAGCAAAGATTCGTCGTGCTGCAAATCACCGTCCATGGCGGCGATATAGGGCGCGAAGCTGGCCTGCGCGCCCTCGATGAAGGCGCTGGAGAGGCCACGCCGCCCGACACGGTGGATCATGCGGACGCGCGGATCGCGGCTGGCGATGTCAGAGATCACGTCACGTGTGCCATCGCGGCTGTCGTCATCGACGAACATGATCTCCCACGAAACACCTTCGAGCACGCGGGCAACGGCTTCAACCAGCGGGCCAACATTGTCGTGCTCGTTCAGAACGGGCACGACGACGCAGAGTTCGGGGGAGTTTGGAATCATCACATTCATGAGGCGTGCATATAGTCGGACATCCACACACTTGCACTCCCTGCCCCGCATCGTTATCTGTATCTCACACTTACATTCTCCACGACTTTGGGGGGTGGCCTTTGCGGGCCGCCTTTTTTGCTTTTCCACATGAACACGACACATGACGAACCCGCTGATGATGCTGAGGAGACTGCCCTCGATCTGCCGATGCAGGTGGGGCTTGAGGCTCGAATCATTGGTATTATTCATCCGACCGTCTCGGCCCTGGGCTATGAGCTGGTGCGGGTGATGGTGCTTGGGCGGGAGCGGCCGACGGTGCAGATCATGGCTGATCGCGCCGATGGGCAGCAGATTGTGGTGGAGGATTGCGAAAAAATCTCCCGCGCTGTGAGTGCGGTGATGGATGTGGACGACCCCATTCCCGGCCGCTGGACGCTGGAGGTCAGCTCCGCAGGCATTGACCGGCCTTTGACGCGCGTCAAAGACTGGGTGCGATTTGTGGGTCATCTTGCGCGCGTTGAGCTATCCATTCCGGTGGGCGGGCGCAGGCGGATCAACGGCATTATTCTGGGTGCTGACGCCACGACCGCGCGCGTTCGTGAGGCGGACATCGACTACGACATTCCGCTGGCCGACATCCGCCGCGCCAAGCTTGTTCTCACCGACGCGCTGATTGATGCGTCGGCCCCTTCAACGCCTCCTCCCGCACACTGAGAGACATCAATGGACACCTCCGTCTCCCGCCCTGAACTGCTTTTGGTTGCCGACGCCGTTGCTCGCGAGAAATCGATTGAGCGCGATGAGGTGCTGGAGGCGATGGAGCAGGCCATCCAGAAGGCCGGCAAAGCCAAGTACGGCCACGAAAAGGACATTCGCGCGACCATCGACCGCAAGACCGGCGATGTGCGCCTGTCGCGCTGGACCGAGGCTGTGGAAGTGGTCGAGAACGAAGAGACGCAGATCCCGATCCACATCGCGCGCAAGTTCAAGGCCGATATCGAGATTGGCGGCCATCTGATCGACCCGCTGCCGCCGATTGATTTCGGGCGTATCGCAGCCCAGACCGCCAAGCAGGTGATTGTGCAGCGCGTGCGCGAATATGAGCGCAAGAAACAATACGACGAGTTCAAAGACCGCGTGGGCGAGATCATCAACGGTGTGGTCAAGCGCACCGAGTACGGCAACATGATGGTCGAAGTTGGTCGCGCCGAGGCGCTGCTGCGCCGTGACGAGCTGATCCCGCGTGAGAGTTTCCGCAACGGCGACCGGGTGCGGGCCTATATCTATGACGTGCGTGAGGAGGCCCGTGGGCCGCAGGTGTTCCTCAGCCGCACGCATCCAGGGTTCCTGGCGAAGCTGTTCGCGCAGGAAGTGCCGGAGATCTATGACGGCATCATCGAGATCAAGGCGGTTTCGCGCGATCCTGGCTCACGCGCCAAGATGGCGGTGATTTCGCGTGACAACTCGATCGACCCGGTGGGCGCTTGCGTCGGTATGCGTGGTTCGCGCGTGCAGGCGGTGGTGGCCGAGCTGCAGGGCGAGAAGATCGACATCATTCCGTGGAGCCCGCAGGCCGCAACCTTCGTGGTGAACGCGCTGGCCCCGGCCGAAGTCACCAAGGTGGTGATGGACGAGGAAGCCGGGCGCGTGGAAGTGGTGGTGCCGGATGATCAGCTTTCGCTGGCCATTGGGCGTCGCGGGCAGAACGTGCGTCTGGCAAGCCAGCTGACGCGGTGGGACATCGATATTCTGACCGAGGCGGAAGAATCGGAGCGCCGGCAGGAGGAATTCCGCCGCAGGACTGGCCTGTTCGTCGAGGCGCTTGACGTGGACGACGTGATTGCGGGCCTGCTGGTGACCGAAGGGTTCAACACCATCGAGGAACTGGCCTATGTGCCGCCGGACGAGTTGGCGGACATCGAGGGCTTCGATGAGAGCGTGGCGGACGAGCTGATCCGTCGCGCCGAGGCGTTCCTGGCCAAGCGCGACAACGAGTTGGCCGAGCAGCGGGTCGCACTTGGTGTGACTGACGAGCTTGCGGCATTCGAGCAATTCACGCCGCAAATGCTGGTGCAGCTGGGTGAGAAGGGCGTGAAGACGCTGGATGATCTGGCTGATTTGGCATCGGACGAGCTGATCGAGATCGTTGGCGAGGCCGCGATGGATGAGGAAACCGCCAACGACGTCATCATGGTTGCCCGCGCGCATTGGTTCGATGGCGATGACGCGGCCCCTGATGGAGCCGTGCATGACGAGCATGGCAGCAGCGAGGAGCCGGATCACGCCTGACTCTTCGGACATAGACCCAAGCGGCACGCAAGCCGAGACCGGGACTGACAGCGACGTAGACGAGCCGGAAACCGGCCCGCTGCGGCGTTGCGCGGTGACGCGGGACCGGTTGGCGAAGGAAGTGATGATCCGCTTTGTCATCGGGCCCAACCGGGACGTCGTGCCTGATCTGGCTGCACGGCTGCCCGGCAGGGGAATTTGGTTGAGTGCGCGACGGGATGTGTTAGAAACCGCTCGCACCCGGGGCGCGTTTGCGAAAGCCGCGCGCGGTCCGGTGACGGTGCCCCCCGATCTCACCCCCGTTCTGCAGGCAGCCCTTGCGCGACGGATCGGCGATACTCTCGGTCTTGCTCGTCGTGCCGGCCAGGCGGTCTGCGGTTTCCAGAAGGCGCGTGAGTGGCTGAGTGCCGGTCGCGCGGGTCTGGTGATCGAGGCGTTGGATGGCAGTGTTGATGAGCGGGCGCGTTTCCTCGGACGATTTGCGGAGACGATGCGCGTGGTGCAGCCGCTGGACGGTGCCACTCTGGGAACGATTTTCGGTCGTGATCATGTGGTGCATGTGGTTGTGGCGAAAGGCCGGTTGGCCGAAATGCTGGTGATTGAGACGGCCCGTTATGCCGGGGTTTCCGGGCAGGCCGTGGCAATTCAAGCAAAGACTGAACATCCGGCGCGGCCGGGTGATGGTGATTTAGATATGCAGGCGGGTAAATGAGCGACGGCAACGATCAAGACGTGGCCAAGGGCCGGCTTTCTCTCCGGCCAGTGAACCGCACAGAAGTGGGGCGGACGGTGGACGCCGGCTCCGTGCGGCAGAGTTTCAGCCATGGCCGGTCAAAGGTCGTGCAGGTGGAAGTGCGCAAGAAGCGCATTGGAGCGCCGTCGCCCATCGTTGAGGCACCGCCCCCGGCGCCGACCGGTGGTGGACCGGCACCGGCCCCACGCCCGGCAGCGCCTTCGCGCCCGGCGGCCGGTGCTGGCCGTGCGCTGACGGCTTCAGAGCAAGCGACCCGCCAGCGCGTGGTGGAGGCGCAGGCGAAGGAGCAGGCCAAGCGCGAGGCCGAGCGCCGCGAGCAGGAGACGATCTCGATTTTGTCGGCCGCTGAGGAAGCGCGCCGGCGTGAGGAAGAGGCCCGTAAGGCTGCTGAGGAAGACGCCCGCCGCGCCGTCGAGCGTGAGGCGCAGGAGCGCGTTGAGGCTGAGGCCCGTCGCGCCGCCGAAGCGCGTGAGGCCGCCAATGCCGCGACACAGGCACATCGCCCGGTTGCTCGCGCGCCCGATCCAGAGCCGACTCCCGCCCCGGCCCCGATTGCAAAGCCAGCGCCTGCCCCGGTTGTGGCGGCACCTGCTCCTGCAGCACCGGCACCCACGGCTCGTCCGGCTCCGGCGCGCCCGGGTGCTCCGTCTGGCGGACCGGCTGACACGCTGCGTCTGCGTCCGACCGGTGCCGAGGACGACGACATGCGTCGCCGTCCTGGTGGAGCACCTGGCGCGCGCAAGACGCCGGCCCCTGCTGTCAAGAAGGCGACGGATCATCGCAGGCCGGGCCGCATCGACGTGGTGGCCGCCATTGAGGGTGAGGATGATCGCGTTCGCAGCCTCGCCTCGGTTCGCCGTCAGCGTGAGCGTGAGCGTCGGCAGGCCGAGTTGGAGCGTCTGCGCGCCGATCAGGTGAAGGTGGTGCGCGATGTTGTGCTGCCCGATCACATCACCGTGCAGGAGCTCGCCAACCGCATGGCCACGCGTGGGCCTGAGGTGATCAAGGCGCTGATGAAGATGGGCGTGATGGCGACCATCACGCAGAGCCTGGATGCCGACACCGCCGAGCTGGTGGTGCAGGAATTCGGCCACAAGGTGAAGCGCGTTTCCGAGGATGATCCGGAAATCGGCCTGGAAGGGCCGGTGGATGTGGACACTGATCGCGTGTCACGGCCGCCGGTTGTCACCATCATGGGCCACGTCGATCACGGCAAAACGTCGCTGCTCGATGCGCTGCGCAAGGCCAATGTTGTGAGCGGCGAGGCCGGTGGCATCACGCAGCATATTGGTGCGTATCAGGTGGAGCTGCCGGCTGGCGACAAGATCACCTTCATCGACACGCCGGGCCATGAGGCGTTCACTTCCATGCGGTCGCGCGGGGCGTCGGTGACGGATATTGTGGTGCTGGTTGTCGCGTCCGATGACGGTGTGATGCCGCAGACGATTGAGGCCATCAAGCACGCCCAGGCGGCGCATGCGCCGATCATTGTGGCCATCAACAAGATGGATAAGCCGGACGCCAATCCGCAGAAGGTGCGTGAGGAGTTGCTGAGCTACGATATCGTGGTGGAGGATCTCGGCGGCGAGACGATGGACGTGCCGGTATCGGCCACCAAGAAGATGGGCCTGGACAAGCTGGCCGAGGCTATTCTGCTGCAGGCGGAAATCCTCGATCTGCGCGCCAACCCGGACCGTCCGGCGGAGGGCTCGGTGATTGAGAGCCGCCTGGATCGCGGCCGTGGCCCGGTGGCGACGATGCTGGTGCAGAAAGGCACGTTGAAGACGGGCGATATTGTGGTGGCGGGGGCCGAGTGGGGCCGCGTGCGCGCCATGCTCGACGACAAGGGCCGCCAGATGAAGACCGCAGGTCCTTCGACACCAGTGGAAATCCTCGGTCTGGCGGGTGTTCCCTCGGCCGGTGAGCCATTCGTGGTGGTGGAGAATGAAGGCCGCGCCAAGGAGATCAGCGAGCTGCGGCAGCGTCGTCTGCGGGACAAGAACGCGGGCGTGATGACGGCGGCGCGTGGCACTCTGGACGAAATGCTGGCGCGTATTCAGGCCGGTGTGCAGAAAGAAGTGGCCGTGCTGATCAAGGCCGATGTGCAGGGATCGTCCGAGGCGATTCAGGCCACCGTGCTGAAGCTGGCGCATGAGGAAGTGCGGGTTCGCGTGATCAACTCCACCGTGGGGCAGATCACTGAGAGCGACATTCAGCTGGCCAAGGCTTCGAACGCCATCATCATCGCGTTCAACGTGCGTGCGACGACGCAGGCGCGCGACATGGCGACGCGGGACGGTGTGGATATTCGGTATTACTCGATTATCTATGACGTGGCCGATGACGTGGAAAAGCTGGTCCGTGGCAAGGTGGCCCCAAAGGCGCGCGAGAAGTTCCTGGGCTATGCGGAAATCCGTCAGGTGTTCAACATCACCAAAACCGGCATGGTTGCGGGCTGCATGATCACCGAGGGCCTGGTGAAGCGCGGCTGCGGCGTGCGTCTGCTGCGCGACGGCGTGGTGATCCACAACGGCGAGCTGACGCAGCTGAAACGCTTCAAGGACGACGTGAAGGAAGTGGCGCGCGGCTATGAGTGCGGGCTTTCCTTCGCCAACTACAACGACCTTCGGGTTGGGGATGTGGTGGAGTGCTTCGAAGTTGAGATGGTGCCGGGTTGACGAAGGCCACTGCTGCAAACCAAGCCAAAGCCCCGACACAACGGCAATTGCGCGTGGCGGAAGAAATTCGCCACGTGCTGGCCGGGGTGTTTCTGCGTGGGGAGGTGCGGGATCATGAGCTGGTCGATGTGCTGATCACGGTGACGGAAGTGCGCATTGGGCCGGACCTCAAGCGGGCGACGGCGTTTGTGACGCGGTTGGGGCGGTCGGATGTGGCGGAGAAGCTGCCGGCTTTGCGCCGGGCTGCGCCATATTTGCGCGGTGTGGTGGCGAAGGAGCTGCGGCTGCGCGTGGCTCCGGATATCTCGTTCCAGGCCGACACCAGCATTGATTATGCGATGCACGTGGATGGGCTGCTGCGGCAGCCGGACGTGGCCCGGGATTTGGGGAAGGCGGGAGCGGTGGAACCTGGGGAGCGCGCCTGATGGAACTTAAAGAGGCGGTTGCGACGGCAAAGGGGTTCCTCATGGATTTGTTCGCGGATGAGCACGCGTATGATCCAATGCTCGAAGAGGTTGAGCGTGACGCTGACCAACGCCTGTGGCGGATCACTATTAGTTTTCAGAGGCAAGTGGGGCCAGAAGCTGGCGGTTTGGCTGGGGCCGCCGCATACAACAATGGGATCGCCGGGTTTATTCGGTCGTTCCAGCGAACGAATAAGGTGGTGACGATTTCGGATGATGATCGCCGGATTGTGGCCGTCAAGGCGCGGGAGGGAATGGGTTGATACTAGGGCGCATCGTCCTTGATACCAACCTCCTTGTTTTCTTTGTCGTAGGCCTTGTCGACATTCGCCGAATTCGAGACCACAAGCGTCTCAAGGGCGCGTTATACCGTGAGGTTGACCATCAGCTTTTATGCCGGATTGTGAGTGGTTCGAAGGGGCTGGCGCTCACGCCACACGTCCTGGCTGAGACGTCAAACCTGCTTGGAAAACCAAGAGACCCTCAGTCGTTTGCCTATTTTGAATTCCTCAAGGCGTTGCTGTCGCGTGATGGTGGCGTTGAAGAATTTCACGTCGCAGGCCGAACGGCAGTGGGGCGGCCGGAATATAGGTATCTTGGTCTGACTGATGCGGCGTTGCTTGTGCAAGATCCAGGCGACTTCACACTGATCACCGTCGACACGGCGCTTCATTTGGCGGCCCTTCAAGCCGGGCGAGCGTGCATTAATTTCGACCATATTCGTCATTTGGCAGTGCGCTCGTGAGCAGCCCCTTGGCCGACACCAAATCCCTCATCCAACGCCAACTCGATGCCTACAACGCCCGCGACATTGAGGCGTTTATGGCGTGTTGGGCGGCGGATTGTTTGTATTTCGAGTTTCCGGACCGGTTGCTGGCCAGTGGGGCGGGGGAGGTTCGGGCACGCCACGTGGCGCGGTTCGAGGAGCCGAATTTGTTTGGGCGGCTGATCAAGCGGATCGCGGTTGGGGATGTGGTGGTGGATGAGGAAGTGGTGACGCGCAGCTTTCCCGACGGGCCGGGGGAGGTTGATGTGGTTGCGATCTATCAGGTGGCGGATGGGCTGATCAGCCGGGCGTGGTTCCGGATGGGGCCGTCTCGGCTGCATGCTTTGGCGGGTGCGTGACCCGCATCGCCAGACCGCGATGCGGGCTGAAGTTTGGCGGTTATTTCTTGGTGAGCGTGTAGCGAAAGAGGCAGGTATAGACCAAATATTTCGCACTCAGCACATTGTCTTTGATTGTCCCAGTCAGTTCGCCGTCGCCGATGCGACCACTGATCTCCCCCGTGCTGCTTACCTCGACAGTGTTTTTTTGTTGCGTGTGATTGTTGTTTGCTGAGAGAACAAGTCTGTTGTCTTTTACGCGAAACGTTGCAGTGTTACCGCCAGAACACTCATCGCGAGCGATCTTCTGAATTTCAACCGTCCCTGAGTACACGCCATCGTAATTTCCTGCTGCGACTGGCTGGGCCTGCGTGGAGCAGGAGCCGGCCATCAGGAATACAGTGGCGGCAGCGGTCATGATGCGTTTGGACATAAGATCTCCTCAGATTTCATTTTCCGGCCCGGCTAACATTTGCCGTAGTAGGTAGCGTCGGGCGTTTGCGCGCTTTTCGCAACAAAGTTCGCTTGGTGTTCCGCTAACGATATCGTGATCGGCTGCTATACAGTGTTAGAGAGAGTTATTTACACTTGCAATTGTTGGCTATCTATGTCACACACGCTGACGCACTCTTTCGCAAGGACATTGACCCCGATGACGGCTTCTCGCTCTCCCGCAACTCCTGATCCGATGGTGGCGCTCTGCCTCATGGGCGGAGCTGTGCGTGCGGCGGGGGAGCTGAATGTGCTGCTGCAGCTGATGTTCATCGCCACCTGCAGCCCGGCGCTGAGTCACGCTTTTCTGGCCTGGCTCGCCACCGAGGAGCGTTATGCGCATCTGCGATTTGCCGACGAGCCCGGTGTTGTCACTGATGGCCCGGATGGTCGGGACGGATATGTTCCCGCCAGAAACACGACGCGCGGTCGCATCGCGCTGTGGCGACATGTCACGCGGTCTGGCCATGCGGTGATGGTTCCGGTGGTGTTGGCGGAGCCGTTTCGTGCGCCGAACCCGCGTTCGCCACAGCTGGGCTGGTTGCGGACGTGGCAGTTCACGCCGCCACTTTTTTTGCGCGTTTTTTCGCCGGTTTTGGCTTTATCGGAGAGCTACGGCCTAATCGTTCCGCTATCGCAATGAGTGGGCGGGACGCTCAAGCGCGGCCCACGCGACGGGTTCATCCTCTGGGGTGGGTTTTGCGCCAGACTTCCATGAGTTGGGTGGTGTCCACGGCGGTGTAGCGCTGGGTGGTGGAGAGGCTGGCGTGGCCGAGGAGGTCTTGGATGGAGCGGAGGTCGGCTCCGCCTGCAAGCAAATGGGTGGCGAAGGAGTGGCGGAGCGCGTGGGGCGTGGTGTGTTCCGGCAGGCCGTTCAGGCGGCGGAATTCTCGTAGAACGCGTTGCGCCACGCCGGGGTCGAGCCTGCCGCCGCGGACGCCGACGAAGAGGGGGGCGTCGGGCATGCGGTTGGGGTGGACACGGAGCCACGCCTCCATCGCCTCGCGCACGACGGGCAGGACCGGGACGATGCGTTGCTTGGAGCCTTTGCCAGTGACGCGCAAGGCGGAGTCGGTGCCGGTTCTGGGCGCGTCGCGAACGTTGAGTGCCAAGGCTTCGGCGATACGAAGGCCGCTGCCGTAGAGCAGGCTGAACAGGGCAATGTCGCGTTCGGCCATGTCCCCATCGGTCATTTCGCCGATGTCGCGCGTCACGGTGCTGGCCTGTCCGGGGGTGAGGGCTTTGGGCAGCGGCTTTTTCGGGCGGGGGGCAGCGAGGAGGGCGAGCTGTGGGTTGTCCACGCCGTGCCTTCGGGCGAGGAAGCGGAAGAAGGAGCGGATGGCGGAGACGTGGCGGGCGCGCGTGGCTCTGCCTCGGCCGTCATTGGCGGCGGATGCGAGCCAGGCGCGGAAATCGGCGGCGCGCAGGGATTTGAGGGCGAGGAGGTCGGGTTCGGCCCCGAGATGGTGGGTGAGGAAGCCGAGGAAGGTGGCGAGGTCGGCCCCGTAGGCCTCCACCGTCAGCGGCGAGGCGCGGCGTTCTGTGGCGAGCCAGGTGAGGAAGGCGACGCGGGCGGCTTCGGCTGTCACAGATTTTGGAGTGCCGCGGCAGTGGCTCGGCCGAGGAAGGCGAGGGCGGCGCTGCCTTGGGCGGGGTCGAGATGCCCGGCATCACGGCTGGCGAGGGCGAGAACGCAGGGCGGGCCTGCGAATGTCACGCGGATGAAGGCGGTGTGGCGGGCGAGGGGTGCGGCTTCTCCGTGCAGGAGGGCAATGAATTGCGGCGGCGAGTGCCATGTGACGCAGGCGGCACCGAGAATGGATGCGACGGTGCCGGTTGGAAGTTCACGGATGCCTTCGCGCTTGGCCTCCCAGCAGAGGGAGACGGAGTCGACGGCAAGAAGGACAGGGAATTCGTCGGCAATGCAATCCAGCACCGCGTCACTTCGCATGAGGGCGAGGACGGCTGATTCAACGCGGGCGGTGAGGCCGGAAGAGGCGCGGGAGGCGGCGAGGAGGGAGGCGGCGTGGGCGCGCTCGGCTGAAATCATCGCCGCCATGTGGTCCGCAACATCGGCCCCATGCCGGCGCGAGGGCGGGGTGAGGGTGCGGTAGAGATCGGGATGATCGGCGAGGAACGACGGATGCGCCCGCAGGTAGCTCGCCACCTGCGCCGCATCCGGTAGAAGTTTCAGACCGTCAGGCAATGGTCTGGCCGGTGCCCGCCCAGTCCTTCAAGAAGGCGGCGAGGCCTTTGTCAGTCAGCGGGTGGTGGTAGAGCATGCGCAGCACGGCCGGCGGCAGGGTTGCCACGTGCGCGCCGATTTTGGCGGCGGCGATGACGTGGATGGGGTTGCGGACGGATGCAACGAGCACTTCGGTGGTCAGGGCTGGGTAGTTGTCATAGATCTCAACGATGTCGGCGATGAGTTCCATGCCGTCCTGGCCGATATCATCCAGCCTTCCGACGAAGGGGCTGATAAAGGTGGCCCCGGCTTTGGCTGCGATCAGCGCCTGGGCGGCGGAGAAGCACAGAGTGACGTTGGTTTGTGTGCCTTCGCCGGTGAGGGTTTTGCAGGCGCGCAGGCCATCGGGGGTGAGCGGCAGCTTGACGCAGACGTTGGGGGCGATGGCGCGCAGGACGGCAGCTTCGCGCATGATCTGGTCGTATTCGGTGCCGGCGACCTCGGCGCTGACCGGGCCTTCGACGATGCCACAGATTTCGGCGATCACTTCGGTGATTTTGCGGCCGGATTTGGCGATGAGGCTGGGGTTGGTGGTCACCCCGTCCAGCAGGCCGGACGCGGCGAGCGCCTTGATCTCAGCGGTGTCGGCGGTGTCGACAAAGAATTTCATGCTGGCGTCCTGTCGTTTTGGGCCTGCCAATGCGGGCCGGATTCGGGCACACCATACAGGATGAAGCAGGCATTCCGAAAGCAAAGTGACCTGATCGGGTTGTCTCATGTTCAGGCGGCGTCGCAGCGTGTGCCGGTGCTGCTGCCGTATCCGTTCGCCGGGCCGTTTGATTATCGCGTGCCGGTGGGGATGGAGCTGTCGCCGGGTGATCTCGTTTTGGTGCCGCTCAATCGGCGCGAGGAAGTGGGCGTGGTGTGGGACGGTGAGGCGGAGGGCGAGGTTGGCGACAATCGCCTGCGCCCGGTTTCCGCCAAGCTGGACGCACCGCCGATGCGAGAGGATTTGCGTAGGCTGATCGATTGGATCGCGTCCTATACGCTGGCGGCACCTGGGGAGGTGCTGGCGATGGCGCTGCGGGTGAATGCGCTGCGGCCGGATCAGCCTTTGCTTGGGTGGCGGGCGGCGGAGGTTTTGCCGGAAGGGCGGGTGACGCCGCAGCGCGCGGCGGTTCTGGCGGAACTCTCGCGGCAGCAGCCTCGCGGTGGGGCGGAATTGGCGAAGGCAGCTGGGGTTTCGACAGGCGTTGTTCGAGCGATGGCAGATGCGGGCCTGTTGGTGCCTGCACCGCTGCCAGTGCTGCCTGGGTTCTATCCGCCAGATCTGTCGCGCACCGGTCCGGTGCTATCGGCGGATCAGGAGGTGGCGGCGCAGGCGTTACGGGAGGCCGTGGCGGCGCGGGCGTTTTCGGTGACGTTGCTGGAGGGGGTGACAGGGTCCGGCAAGACGGAGGTGTATCACGAGGCGATTGCGGCGTGCCTGCGGCAGGGGCGGCAGGCGTTGGTGCTGTTGCCGGAGATCGCTCTTTCGAGCCAATGGCTGGACCGGTTTACCGCTCGCTTCGGCACACCGCCGGCGGTTTGGCATTCTGACCTTTCGAGCAGAACGCGGCGGCTGACGTGGCGCGCTGTGGCGTCTGGCGAGGCGAGCGTGGTGGTGGGCGCACGCTCAGCGTTGTTCCTGCCGTTCCCGGATTTGGGCCTCGTGGTGATCGACGAGGAGCATGAGACGGCGTTCAAACAGGAGGACGGCGTGGTGTATCACGCCCGCGACATGGCGATTGTGCGGGCACGGCTGTGCAATGCGCCGGCCGTGCTGGCCTCCGCCACGCCGAGCCTGGAGAGTGTGGCGAACGTGGAGGCTGGGCGTTATCAAAGATTGCATCTGCCGACGCGACATGGCGGGGCCTTGATGCCGCAGATCTCCATGGTGGATTTGCGGGATGCTCCGCCGGCGCGGGGCGATTTCCTGTCTCCGCCTCTCGTTGTTGCGGTCAAGGAGGCGTTTGAGCGTGGGGAGCAGGCGATGCTGTTCCTCAATCGCCGAGGTTATGCGCCGCTGACGCTGTGTCGTCGTTGCGGCCATCGGGTGAATTGTGCTAACTGCACGGCTTGGTTGGTTGAACACCGCGCGCGGCGTCAGTTGCAGTGCCATCATTGCGGACACGCCGAACCAATCCCGAAGCTTTGTCCTGTGTGTCAGGCGGAGGACAGTCTGACGGCCATTGGGCCGGGGGTGGAGCGGATCACCGAGGAGGCGGCGCGGCATTTTCCGGAGGCGCGGACGCTGGTGATGGCGAGTGACACGATCACTGGGCCGGTCGCAGCGGCGGAGGCGGCACGCGCGATAGCGGCGCGGGAGTACGATCTGATTATCGGCACGCAGATTGTCGCCAAGGGCTGGCATTTTCCGCATTTGACGCTGGTGGGGGTGATTGACGCGGATTTGGGATTGGCGGGCGGTGATCTCAGGGCGGCAGAGCGGACCGTGCAGTTGCTGCATCAGGTGGCTGGGCGCGCGGGGCGGGCGGAGGCACCGGGTCGGGTGCTGCTGCAGAGTTTCAGCCCGGATCATCCGGTGATGGTGGCGTTGCGGCAGGGCGATTTGGCGGCGTTCATGCAGAGCGAGGCGGAGCAGCGCAGGCCGGGGCATTGGCCGCCTTATGGCAGGCTGGCCGCGATTATTGTGAGCGCGGATAGTTCTGATGCGGCGGAGGCAGCGGCGATTGCGCTGGGGCGAACGGCGCCTGGGGGCGATGGGGTGCTGGTCCTGGGCCCGGCTCCTGCACCGCTTGCCATTCTCAGAGGGCGGCACCGGCGGCGGCTGTTGTTGAAAACGCGGCGGGATATTGCGGTGCAGCCGATCTTGCGGGCGTGGCTGGCGACGGTTCCGGCTACCGGTTCTGTGCGCATAGATGTCGATGTGGACCCGGTGAGTTTTCTGTAGGCACAAAAAACCCCGGCACGGGGCCAGGGTTTTTCAGCAATCGATCAGGAGCGGCAGGACTTACGCGGCGTCCTGCACCGGAGCGGCGGCGCGGGCGGCCAGATGCTTGCGGACCGCTTCGAGCGTGGCACCCTGGGTTACGATCGGGGCGAACGGCGAGGCCGCGGCACCGGCGAACAGTGGGTGAATGGCAAGTGCGCCATTGCCTTCGAATTCTTCGCGGTTGTTATTCTCAAGGTAGCTTTCGACTGCCAGACCCTCGGCGAGAATAGCGTGGTGGCCTTCGAGTTCAACGTGCCAATAGGTGACAGGACCGGCCGGCATCTGGCGGATGTTATGGCCGTTGATGAGGTGCTTGACCGGAATGAGTGCGCCTTCGACGAACACGGCATGGTCTGGTGACAGCAGCAGATCACGCGACGGCGCGTTATCAGCAAATGCACCGGCTTCGATGTGCACGGGCGCAACCATCTCAGGGTTCGTGTGCAAAGCTGTGTTGAGGCTGCGCTTGCCGATCCAGATGACCTTGCGGGCTGAACCGTCGGCAAGACGAAGCTCATCACCCACGGCAAGAGTCTCGACAGTTATCTCGCCCGATACGGTTGCGATGCGGGTGCCGGTGACAAAGCAGGCCAGATCAGCTGCGGCGTTCGTGCCTGCGGTGTCCGTCTGAATTCCCGAGATGCGCGCGCGCGTCAGGCCAGGATCGGTGGATATATAATAGGTGGAGCCGCCGCTGGTTGCGATGATGCCGCCGGTGCCGGTTCCATCGGACGCAATATCTGCACCAGCAAATGTATAAACCGTTGAACCTACAGTCACCGTGAGGGACGAACCGCTGCCACTAATGATGTATGCTGTGGAAGAGCTCGTGGGAGACGTCACACCGCCAGTGGTTGTGAAAGTGCCAGATGCATACTGTCCTGCATAGAAATACAATGTGGCCTGAGCAGGCATGGCGGGAACTCCGATACGGGCGTGTTGAACCGAGTGCTAGAACAAGCTTCTGGCGATAGAACCTTTTATAGACATCGCCATGCTGTGAAGCAAGGATTTCATCGTGACATCTCTTGACCAAAACTCACTGAAAAAGCTCACTAATTTTCATAAAAAACTTGTGCCAACGTGATGGCAATGCGGGGTTTTTGGTCCGATGTCATTTTTTTTGAGATGACCTTTGCTCCGAGTTGAGCGTGCTACAACGCAGCAATTGATCGTTTTCGTAGGCATGAATTATAGGTGCATTCCGGCGGCTCCGTGTGGACGTTTATGTGACATTCTCCGGTTTTCCATTCAGTCAGGGCGTTGCACCGCAAAAAACGCCATGCTAGACGCCGCGACATCAACGCAATGAGACGCGCTGGTTGAAGCCCCGCACAATGTCTGTGGCGGGATGCAGCTGACGGGAACACAAGCCTTGGCCTCTGGTGGCGCGACGATTTCCAGTGGCGGCGGTCTTACGGATCGCTACGCCGCAGCCCTTTATTCGCTCGCCAGCGACCAAAACCTGCTTGATCATGTTGTCGATCAAATGGATGGCCTCGGTCGCCTGATCGACGAAAGCCCGATGCTGCGCCGCCTGCTTGGCAGCCCGCTCATCGATATCAATGTGGCGCAGAAGGCTATGAATGCAGCGCTCGTTGATCAGGGCTTCACCAAGATCATCACCGATTTTGTGGGTGTGGTGACGGCCAATCGTCGCCTTCCCGCGCTGCGTGCCATCGTCACCGCATTTGCTGCCCTCGTGGCCGAGAAGCGCGGCATTGTGACGGCGAATGTCACGTCCGCTCATCCGCTGACCGATGTGCAGGAGCAACAGCTTCGCGCACGTTTGATCGAGGCCGGTTATGGCCAGGTCAACATCGCCAAGTCGGTCGATGAAACCATCCTCGGCGGCCTGATCGTGAAGATCGGTGCCCGCCTTTACGATACCAGTCTTAAAAGCCGTCTGCAGCGCTTGCAGTACGCCATGAAGGGAGCCGCCTGATGGAAATCCGTCCTGCCGAGATTTCGGAGATCCTCAAGAAGCAAATTGCTTCCTTTGATACCGAATCAAATGTCTCCGAAACCGGCCAGGTGCTGTCGGTTGGTGACGGCATCGCCCGCATTTTTGGCCTGCAGAACGTGATGGCTGGTGAGCTCGTTGAGTTCCCGGGTGCCGGCCTGAAGGGCATGGCGCTGAACCTTGAGACCGACAATGTCGGCGTCGTGATCTTCGGCGATGACCGCGCCATTCGTGAGGGCGACACCGTCAGCCGCACCGGCACCATTGTGGACGTTCCCGTCGGCCGCGCTTTGCTCGGCCGCGTTGTGGACGGTCTTGGCAACCCGATCGACGGCAAAGGCCCGATCGATGCGCCGCGTTCGCGCGTTGAGGTGAAGGCCCCCGGCATCATTCCGCGCAAGTCGGTGCATGAGCCGATGCAGACCGGCATCAAGGCGATCGATGCGCTGATCCCGATTGGCCGTGGCCAGCGCGAGCTGATCATTGGTGACCGCCAGACCGGCAAGACGGCGGTGATCATCGACACGATCATCAACCAGAAGGGTGCTCACGCCGGCACTGACGAGAAGCAGAAGCTTTACTGCATCTACGTCGCCATCGGCCAGAAGCGCTCGACGGTGGCTCAGCTGGTCAAGACCCTCGAAGAGCAGGGTGCGATGGAATACTCCATCGTGGTGGCCGCAACCGCATCTGACCCGGCCCCGATGCAGTTCCTGGCACCGTACACCGGCTGCACGATGGGCGAGTTCTTCCGTGACAGCGGCTCGCACGCAGTTATCTTCTACGACGATCTTTCCAAGCAGGCTGTGGCTTATCGCCAGATGTCGCTGCTGCTGCGTCGTCCGCCGGGCCGTGAGGCTTATCCGGGTGACGTGTTCTATTTGCACTCCCGCCTGCTTGAGCGCGCTGCGAAGATGTCTGACGCCCTTGGCGCTGGCTCGTTGACCGCTTTGCCGGTGATTGAAACGCAGGCCGGTGACGTTTCGGCGTACATCCCGACCAACGTGATTTCGATCACGGACGGCCAGATTTTCTTGGAGACCGAGCTTTTCTTCAAAGGCATCCGCCCGGCTGTGAACGTCGGCATCTCGGTGTCTCGCGTGGGGTCTGCGGCCCAGATCAAGGCGATGAAGCAGGTTGCCGGCTCGATCAAGCTGGAGCTGGCACAGTATCGAGAGATGGCGGCATTCGCACAGTTCGCTTCGGACCTCGATGCTTCGACGCAGAAGCTGTTGGCCCGTGGTGCGCGTCTGACGGAGCTGCTGAAGCAGCCGCAGTTCAAGCCGGTTCCGGTTGAGGAGCAGGTGATTGTGCTGTTCGCTGGTATGCGTGGCTTCCTCGATGGCTTCCCGGTTTCGGCCGTGGGCAAGTTCGAGCGCCAGCTGCTCAGCGAAATCCATGCGACGCATCCGGAGATCGTGGAGTCGATCCGCACCGACAAGCAGATCAAGAAAGAGGTCGAGACCGCCCTGTTGGCGTTCCTCGGCACCTTCTCCAAGTCGTTCTCGGCCTGATCGCAGGGATCGTTTCATGCCCAGCTTGAAATCGCTCCGTATCCGCATCAACAGCGTGAAGTCGACGCAGAAGATCACGTCAGCCATGAAGATGGTGGCGGCGAGCAAGCTTCGTCGTGCGCAGAGCCAGGCGGAAGCAGCGCGCCCCTATGCTGAGCGTATGGAGCGGATGCTGGCGTCGCTCGGTGCGTCGGTTGTGGGCAGCCCGACTGCGCCGAAGATGTTGGTGGGCACTGGGTCTGATAAGCGAAACCTCCTCGTTGTGGTGACGGCTGATCGTGGTTTGGCCGGTGCGTTCAACACAAATGTGGGCAGGCTCGCGCGCAACGTGGCGCGGCGGATGGAGGGTGAGGGCAAAACCGTCAAGATCCTCACCGTCGGTCGCAAAGGGCGTGACTTTCTGCGGCGTGAGATGGCCGACCGGCTGCTGGCGGATGGAATTTCGTATGCGGGCCGCAAATCGATCAATTTTGCGGACGCACAGGCTGTGGCGGATCGCGTGACGGCCATGCTGAACGCGGGTGAGTTCGATGTTGCCACGGTGATCTTCAACAAGTTTGGATCTGTTATCTCGCAGATCCCAACCGAAATGCAGATTATCCCAGCACCGCTGCCGAAGGAGACTGTGGCTCTGGAGGTTTCGCCGGGAACGGCGCTTCCGATCTATGAATATGAGCCGGCCGAGGAAGAATTGCTGGCGAGCCTGCTGCCGCAGAACCTCGCCATTCAGATTTATCGCGCGCTGCTGGAATCGGCTGCCGGTGAGCATGGCGCGCGTATGACCTCGATGGACAACGCCACGCGCAACGCGGGCGACATGATCAAGCGGCTGTCGCAGACCTATAACCGGGCGCGTCAGGCCAACATCACCAGGGAACTGATCGAGATCATCTCGGGCGCCGAAGCCCTTTGATCTGCGATCGCAACAGGAGAATTCGATGAGCAGCAACAATGTCGGCCGCGTCACGCAGGTTCTCGGCGCTGTCGTGGACGTGCAGTTCGATGGCGAGCTGCCTTACATTCAGAATGCGCTGATCGCCCAGTTGAATGGGCATCCGCTCGTGCTCGAAGTGGCGCAGGAACTTGGCGAGCGCACGGTGCGCTGCATTGCGATGGACGCGACTGAGGGCATGACACGTGGCCTCGAAGTGGTCGATACCGGCGCTCCGATTTCGGTGCCGGTTGGCCCCGAGACGCTGGGCCGGATTTTGAACGTGATCGGCGAGCCGATTGACGAGCGTGGGCCGGTGGGGGCGAAGATGACCTACCCGATCCATCGCTCTGCTCCCTCGTTTGCGGACCAGTCGACCTCGGCAGAAATTCTTGTCACCGGCATCAAGGTGATCGACTTGCTGGCACCTTACGCCAAGGGCGGCAAGGTCGGTCTGTTCGGTGGCGCTGGCGTGGGCAAGACCGTGCTCATTCAGGAGCTGATCAACAACATTGCCAAGGCGCATGGTGGTGTGTCGGTGTTCGCGGGCGTGGGTGAGCGGACCCGTGAGGGCAACGACCTTTACCACGAGATGATCGACGCCGGCGTGATCAAGCTGAACGATGACGGCACGACCACCGGCTCCAAGGTGGCGCTGGTGTATGGGCAGATGAACGAGCCGCCTGGTGCCCGTGCCCGCGTGGCGTTGTCGGGTCTGTCGCTTGCTGAATACTTCCGCGACGAAGAAGGCCAGGACGTGCTGTTCTTTGTGGACAATATCTTCCGCTTCACCCAGGCCGGCGCTGAGGTGTCCGCACTTCTGGGCCGTATTCCTTCGGCCGTGGGCTATCAGCCGACGCTTTCGACGGACATGGGCGCGTTGCAGGAGCGTATTACTTCGACCAACAAGGGTTCGATCACCTCGGTGCAGGCCATCTATGTGCCCGCCGACGACTTGACCGACCCGGCGCCCGCCACCTCGTTCGCCCATTTGGATGCGACGACCGTGTTGAACCGCCAGATTGCCGAGTTGGGCATCTATCCGGCGGTTGACCCGCTCGACTCGACCTCGCGTTCGATGGACCCACGCATTGTGGGTGAGGAGCATTATCAGGTTGCTCGTGACGTTCAGCGCGTGCTGCAGACCTACAAGTCGCTGCAAGACATCATCGCCATTCTCGGCATGGATGAGCTTTCGGAAGAGGACAAGCTGATCGTGTCGCGCGCTCGCAAGATCCAGCGTTTCCTGAGCCAGCCGTTCCACGTGGCCGAAGTGTTCACTGGCTTCCCGGGCGTGCTGGTCTCGGTGGCCGACACGGTTCGCGGCTTCAAGGCGATCGTCGCTGGTGAGTATGACCATATGCCGGAAGCGGCATTCTACATGGTCGGCACGATCGAAGACGCCGTGAAGAAGGCCGAATCGATGAAGACGGCGGCCTGATCATGGCGGTCGATCTGGAGATCGTAAGCCCGGAGAAGCTGCTGCTGTCCAAGCCTGTGGACATGGTGGTTCTTCCGGCTGCCGAGGGCGAGATGGGTGTGATGGTAAACCACGCACCCATGATCGTGCTGCTCCGCGGCGGGGTGATCCGCCTGTATCAGGGCACCGCCGTGACCGAGCAGCTTTACGTCAGCGGTGGTTTCGCTGAAGTCACTGGTTCACGCGTGACGGTGTTGGCGACGGAAGCGACGCCGGTGGCCGAGTTGAAGCGCGAAGATGGGCAGAGCCGTTTGACTGCTGCCGAGGCCGAGTATGGCGCGGCAGACAAGAACGACGTGACGACGCTCGATGCGATCCAGGCGAAGATGCAGGCCGCACGCGCATTGATTGAGGCCGCTGCGGCGTAAGGGCTGCGGCCTACTTGGTATCGTCGAGTGGGTAAGCTATCGCGTCACCCAATAGTTTACCGGGCTTCGAGATGGTAGGTCGCGTAAGCGCGTGCCCACCCAGCGAAGCGACTGACACCACCGTATTTTTCCTGACTGGCTGTTAGCCGGCGCACCTCACAACCTCATTTGGCAATAGCCGGTGAGGGAGGTGTGATGTTGAATATCGTGATCCCAATGGCGGGGCTTGGTAGCAGGTTTGCCCAGGCAGGATATCAGAAGCCCAAGCCGCTCATTCCCGTGCATGGCATGCCGATGATCAGGCTGGTGATTGGCAATGTTCGCCCAACCCGGCCGCATCGATTTATCTTTATCTGTCAAAAGGCACATGACCGCGATTACGCGCTGGCGGAGCAACTGGCTGGCTGGGCTCCGGGATGTGCGCTGGTTTGGCTCGATCATCTGACCGAGGGGGCCGCGTGCAGCGTACTTGCGGCGCGGGATCTGATCGATAACGACGAGCCCTTGATGATCGCCAACAGCGACCAGTTCGTGGACACCGATATCGACCAGTATCTTGTGGTTCAGGACCGCAAGACGCTCGCTGGGCTGATCATGACGATGCCTGCGAGTGATCCGAAATGGTCGTATGCGGCGCTCGGACGTGACGGGCTGGTAACGCGGGTGGTGGAGAAACAGCCGATCTCTCCACACGCGACCGTGGGGATTTACAATTTTGCACGAGGCGCTGATTTCGTTCGAGCGGCGGATCGGATGATCGCGCGGGATGAGCGTTCCGGTGGCGAGTTTTATGTCGCCCCTGTCTATAACGAATTGGTGGCGGAAGGTGCGCGCATCGGCGTGTGCAATGTGGGTGCTGCGATGTATGGCCTCGGCATTCCTGCAGACTTGAATATGTTTCTTGCCAATCCGCTGTCTTATCGAGTGACCGAGCGGGCGGCGTGATCGTCCTCAGCCATCGCGGTTATTGGGAGGAGGTGGCGGAGAAGAATGCGCCCGCCGCATTCCACCGGTCGTTTGATCTGGGGTTCGGCACCGAAACGGACATCCGTGATCGCCACGGCGAGTTGGTGATCGCGCACGACATGGCCGGGGCGGATGCCATCACGCTGGACGAGATGCTCGATATTCTCGGTCCGCGTGATTTGCCGCTGGCGCTGAACATCAAGGCGGATGGGCTGGCCGCCGCGCTGCTGGCACAGATGAGGGCGCGTGGGCTCACGCAATGCTTCACCTTTGATATGTCGGTGCCGGAGATGGTGGTGCAGCTGCGCCTGGGCCTGCCGGTGTTCACGCGTGCGAGTGAATATGAGCAAAAGCCAGCGTTGTATGAGCAAGCGACCGGCGTGTGGCTCGATGGGTTCGAGGGGGAGTGGTTCTGCGAGGCCGATATCAACGGTTTTCTACAGGACGGCAAGCGGGTGGCGATCGTGTCACCGGAACTGCATCGGCGTGACCATCAGCCGCTGTGGGCGTGGCTGCGGGCGTCGGCGGTTACGCACAACTCCGCATTGATGCTGTGCACTGATCTGCCAGAGGATGCGCGCATGTTCTTCGGGGGGCGGGCCGCATGATCAAAGCCATCGCATTCGACATGGACGGCGTGCTGATCGAGGCGAAGGATTGGCATTATCAGGCGCTGAACCGCGCGCTTGGATTGTTCGGCTGTCAGATCAGCCGGCATGATCATCTGACCACGTTTGATGGGCTGCCGACGAAGCGAAAGCTGCAGATGCTGTCGGCGGAGGGCAAAATTCCGGCCGAGCTCCATGAGTTCATCAATGAGCTGAAGCAGCTTTACACGATGGAAATTGTGAGCGTCTCCTGCAAACCGCGGTTTGGTCATGAATACGCGCTGAGCCGATTGCATGCGCAGGGTTATCAGCTTGCGGTGTGTTCCAACTCCATCCGCAGCACCATCGACATGATGATGCGGCGTGCGGCGTTGGAGCCTTATTTGGCATTCACCGTCTCGAACCAGGATGTGAGCCGAGCCAAACCGGACCCGGAGATGTATCTCCAGGCCATCGCGCGGTTTGGAGTGGCAGCGCATGAGTGTCTGGTGGTGGAGGACAATGAGAACGGCATTCGCGCCGCTCGGGCTTCGGGTGCGCAGGTGCTGGAGGTCGATGACGTTGATGATGTGACATATGACCGGATCGCGGCCCGCATCGGCCTGCTGGATCAGTCGGTCATTGGTCAGGCGGTGGCGGCGTGAAGGTTTTGGTGCTTGGGGCCGGTGAGGCGGGCGATACGTCGCATTGGTTGGTGGAGAATGACGGCCTGCTGCTGGCCGAGCGCTTTGCCCATATTTGCCATCAGCTTGATGCACAGATGATCTGTGCGGTGCGGGCGCAGGACATTCGGCGGCACCGGATTGATAGCGTGATCGGGCTTGCGTCACCGGGTGCTGCGATTGTTCCGGTGAGCGGCGACACGGGCGGGGCGGCCTGCACGGCGTTGCTGTGTGTAAGGCATATTGAGCCGGATGACGGGCTGCTGATCCTCAACGTGAATGAGTATCTCGATATCGATTACCGCTACGTCATCGATAGCTTCCGCACCCGTGATCTTGATGCAGGGGTTGTGGTGTTTCCCTCCATTCATCCGCGATACTCGCATGTGCGGCTGGAGGGAGGGTTGATTGTGGAGGCGGCGGAGAAGAACCCGATTTCGCGCCATGCCTCTGCTGGGTCCACCTGGTTTGCGCGTGGTGGCGAGTTCGTGGCGGCGGCGCAGGAGATGATCCGCAAGGATGCGCAGGTGGATGGGCGATTCTTCATCAGCCTGACGCTGAACGAGATGGTGTTGCGGCAGAAGCGCTGCGGCAGTTTTGAGATAGAGGCGCGGCAATATCATCCGCTCAAATCGGCGGCGCAGCTGGCGAGTTTTGAGAATGAGGGGCTGGCGGCGTGAAGCACGCAACGCTGGCGCAGATGGTGCGCGGTTGGTTCATCGGCGATTTTGAGCCGTCGATCCTGCGCAATGTGGATTGTGAAGTGGCGGTGCGGCGTTACGACGCTGGCGATATCGAAGCTCTGCATCATCATCGTGTGGCCAGCGAGATCACCGTCATCATCAGCGGCGAGGTGGAGATGCTGGGGCGGCGCTGGACGGAGGGCGATGTCGTGCTCGTTGAACCCGGCGAGGCCACGGCGTTTCGCGCGCTCAGCCGTGCCGTGTGCGTCGTGGTGAAAACGCCCAGCGTGGTGGATGACAAGTATCTCGGTGGCCAGCCTAAGCTCGCCGCGTAGCTTGCCAATAGAGGGGTGGGCGCCCCGCTCTGATCGCCTTTGCCTCGTAGCGCGTCGGGGGCCAGCCTTCGGGGCGTGTGGTTGCAGGCGGCGGGACGTCGAACAGGGTTTGTGCGGCCAGCACTTCTGTGACCCATGCCTGATATGTCGGGTCATCACTGGCAATTCGCCATATGCCGCCGGGGACGAGCACGCGGGCGATGTCGGGTAGGAGGGCCGGATGCACAAATCTCCGCTTGGTGTGGCGAAGCTTGGGCCATGGGTCGGGGAACATCAGAAACAGCCGGTTCAGGCTGTTATCCGGCAGGGCGCGGATGAGTTGGCGCGCGTCGTCATCGTAGAGACGGAGATTGCCGGGCAGGGGGCCGTTGATTTCGGCATCGTCTGGCACCAGTCGGGACAGCAGTGAGCAGAGGCCAAGTTCGAACACCTCGCACGCGATCAGGCCAGTTTTGGGATTTGCTTCACTCTGTGCCAGCGAATGCTCACCGCCGCCAAAGCCGACTTCGAGCCAGAGTTCATCCAGCGGGATCGGGAATGCGGAACGCGGGTTGGAAGCGGCTTCTGCGGGGAAGCGGATGAGCGGAAGGGTTTCGTCCAGCAACAATCGCTGCCGCGGGCGCAGGGTGTGGCTTTTGATCCGGCCGTAGAGACGGTCCGGCGGCGGCTTGATGCGACGTTCCGGGGAAAGGGGTGGCCCTTCCCCCGGCTCATTCATCTCAGCGACCGAAAGCGGACTTCAGCGCTGGGACCAGATCGGTTTTTTCCCAGGTGAAGGTGCCCTTCTCAGCATCCGGCTCGCGGCCGAAATGGCCGTAGGCGGAGGTGACGGCGTAGATCGGGCGGTTCAGGTGCAGATGCTCACGAATGCCGCGCGGGGTGAGGTTGACCAATTCGCGCAGGGTCTTTTCCAGCTTGGCTTCTTCCACATCCGTGCCGGTGCCGTGCAGATCGACATAGACCGACAGCGGATGCGACACGCCGATGGCGTAGCTGATCTGCAGCGTGCATTTCGCGGCGAGGCCAGCGGCCACCACGTTCTTGGCGAGGTAGCGGCAGACATAGGCGGCTGAGCGGTCCACCTTCGTCGGGTCTTTGCCGGAGAAAGCGCCACCGCCATGCGGGGCTGCTCCGCCGTAGGTGTCGACGATGATCTTGCGCCCGGTCAGGCCGCAATCACCATCGGGGCCGCCGATGACGAAGTTGCCGGTGGGGTTGATGTAGATCTCATCCGCCGACGGCATCCAGCCGGCGGGCAGCGAGGTCTCGATCAGCGGCAGCAGCATCTCCTTGATCCGTGCTTGGCTGATGTGTTCCTGGTGCTGTGTGGAAACCACGACGGACGTGGCACCCACCGGCTTGCCGTCAACATAGCGCAGCGTGACCTGGCTTTTGGCGTCCGGCTCCAGGCCTTCAACCGACAGATCGCGGGCGCGGCGCAGCTCGCTGATACGGCGCAGGACGAGGTGCGAGTAATATAGCGGGGCCGGCATCAGACTTGGCGTCTCGGTGCAGGCATAGCCGAACATGATGCCCTGATCGCCGGCGCCTTCGTCCTTGTTGCCGGCGCTGTCGACGCCCACGGCAATGTCCGCACTCTGCGGATGCAGGTGAACGGCGATGTCGGCGGTTTTCCAGGAGAAGCCGGCCTGATCATAGCCGATGTCGCGGATGGCTAGGCGCGCCAAGTGGGCGAGGTGTTCGTGGGTGACTGTGTCCGGCCCACGCGTCTCACCGGCGAGGACGACGCGGTTGGTCGTGACCAGCGTTTCGCAGGCGACGCGGGCGTAGGGGTCGGCCGCGAGGAATGCGTCCACCACGGTGTCGCTGATCCGGTCGGCAACCTTATCAGGGTGGCCTTCCGAAACGGATTCGGAGGTGAACAGGTATTCGCCCTTGTCGCGCATGAGCAGCTCCCGAGATGCAGCATATCAAGATATGGTTATATGACGTGGGTCTTTTGACCCAGGCCACGCGGTGTGAAGGAAACCATGAGCGGGGTCAACCCCATCGGCCCCAATGGGAGGAGCTTGGCTGGTATTCACTTGCCATGTGCGCATGGTGGGATGGATGATCGCGCGGCATATGGGGCGCGCGTCATGCCGATCAAAACAGCTTCGCTCATCATCGTATCTGGGCTCGTGTTAACAGCGAGTCCGGTCGCAGCCGAGATGTTGGTGCGTCACGACCTGCCGGTGGCGGTGGCGATTGCCATCGCGCAGGAGGCGGTCGCGAGTTGTGTCGCCAAGGGCTACCCCGAATCAGCCGTTGTGGTCGATCGAGCCGGCGAGACGATCGTGGCCATCCGTGGTGACAACGCGGCCCCGCACACGATGGAGAACGCGCGGCGTAAGGCTTACACGGCGATGAGCTTTCGTAGCTCTACCACCGATTACGCCAAGCGGTTTGCAGACGGCAACGCGGTGGTGCGCCAGCAGGTCACGCTGCCCAACGTCATCGCCATTCCGGGCGGGCTGCCAATCAAGTTCGGGCAGGAGATTGTGGGCGGCATCGGTGCCTCAGGCTCGCCGGGTGTTGACGAGCCATGCGTGCAGGCAGGTCTGGATAAGGTGGCGGAACAGCTGAAGTGAGGTCAATGGCAGCCACCGTGCTCAGAGCGGACGGTCAGGATATGCCCAGCACGTCGAGCATTGAATAAAGCCCGGCGGGCTTGCCGCGCACCCAGAGTGCGGAACGCACGGCACCGGACGCGAAGGCTCTGCGATCAAACGCGCGATGGGTGAGGGAGATGTGCTCGTCGGCAGAGGCGAACAGCAGTGTGTGCTCACCCACCACCTGGCCGCCGCGCATGGCGGAGAAGCCGATTTCATTCGGCTTGCGTGCGCCGGTGTGGCCATCGCGTCCGCTGGCTTTGACGGTTTCGAGATCGACGCCGCGTCCCTTCGCAACTGCGCGCCCGATGCCGATGGCGGTGCCGGAGGGGGCATCGACCTTCTGGCGGTGATGCATCTCGACGATCTCGGCATCATAGGTGGCGGCGGGCAACGCCTCAGCCATGCGTTCGGCGAGTGCCAGCACGAGGTTCACCCCGGGGGAGAAGTTGGGCGCGTAGACGACCGGGATGGTTTCGGCAGCGCGCGCCACCTCTGCCTCATCCGCTGCCGAGAGGCCGGTGGTGCCGAGGATCCAGGACGTTCCGGCACGAGCCAGCGTTCTGGCATGTTCGCGTACCGCGCTGGCGTGGGTGAAATCAATCACCACTTCTGAGGCGTCCGCAAGACCTGCGATATCCGCATACAGGGTGGCGTCGTTCACTCCCCCCTCACGGTCGATCCCGCCGGAGAGTGGCGCTTTGGCTGCGGCCAATTCCTCAATGAGCATACGCCCCATTCGGCCAGCAATGCCGGCGATGCCGAACCCGTGCTTCACGCGCTTTTGGCCTTGTCGAAGAACGCTTTCACCTTGGCGAGGAACCCTTCCGCCTCCGGGCTGGACTTGACGTTCGCTTCGGCCTCGAACTGCTCCAGCAACTCGCGCTGTTTGCGGGTGAGGTCGCGGGCGGTTTCCACCTTCACCTGGATATACATGTCGCCACGCTGGGCGCTGCGCAGGACGGAAAAGCCTTTGCCACGCAGGCGGAACTGCTCACCGGTTTGCGTGCCGGCTGGGATTTTCACCTTGGCGCGCGTGGCGTCGATTGTGGGCACCTCGATCTCCGCCCCCAAAGCGGCTTGGCTCATCGGCATTGGCACCACGCAGAACACGTTGGCGGCATCGCGCTGGAAGATTGGGTGCTGACGGACGGCGACATGCACATAAAGATCGCCGGGTGGAACACCTGCGCCGCCAGATTCGCCCTCGCCGGGAAGCCGGATGCGCGTGCCGTCCTCCACGCCGGCCGGGATGGCAACCTGCAGGCTGCGGTCGCGCTGAACGGTGGCGGCACCCTTGCAGATACGGCAGGGATTGCGGACCACTCGGCCTTTGCCACCGCAAGTTGGGCAGGTGCGCTCGACCAGGAAGAAGCCCTGTTGCGCGCGGACCTTGCCGGCACCGCCACAGGTGCCGCAGGTGTCGTTGCTGCGCTCTTTGCTTTCGGAACCGGTGCCGTTGCAGGCCTCACAGGCCACGCGGGTCGGCACGCGGATCGGCATTTTCACACCGGCGAAGGCATCGGTGAGTTCGATTTCAACCTGGGTGCGGATGTCGCCGCCGGTGCGCTGGCCACCGCCGCCGCCACGTCTGCCACCCATAAAGTCGCCGAACATCTGGTCGAAGATATCGCCAAGCCCGCCGCCCTCGAAGCCACCGGCCCCGCCGCCGCCCATACCGCCCTCAAAGGCTGCGTGGCCATAGCGGTCATACGCACCGCGCTTCTGGTCGTCCTTCAGGATGTCGTAGGCCTCGCTGACCTCTTTGAACTTCGCCTCAGCACTGGCATCACCGGGATTGCGGTCCGGGTGGTACTGCATGGCGAGTTTGCGATAGGCCTTTTTGAGGTCATCGGCGCTGGCGTCTTTGGCGACGCCCAGCGTGGTGTAGAAATCCTGCTTCGCCATGATAGCCCTTTATCGAACGACCCCCGCGCTTGCGCGCGAGGGCCGGATACACATCGTACATCAGCCGAAAAGAAGTTAGGCGGACTTCTTCTTGGGATCGTGAACTTCCTCGAAGTCAGCGTCCACAACCTTGTCGTCCACCGGCTTACCGGCCTCCGGAGCCGCCGCACCGCTCTCGGCAGTGGCCTTGTAGACAGCCTCGCCGATCTTCATGGCAACCTGCGTGAGGGCCTCGGTTGCGGCCGTCAGAACCGCCGTGTCGCTGCCTTCCATTGCACTGCGAACTGCCGTGATTGCAGCTTCGGCGTCGGTCTTGTCACCAGGCGCGACATGCGCCTCGTTCTCCTTCAGTGTCTTCTCGGTCGAGTGCACCAGACTATCGGCCTGGTTCTTCGCCTCGATGAACGCCCGGCGAGCCTTGTCCGCTTCGGCGTTGGCCTCGGCTTCCTTCACCATCTTCTGGATGTCGGCATCCGAAAGGCCGCCGCTGGCCTGGATGCGGATCTGTTGCTCCTTGCCGGTGGCCTTGTCCTTCGCCGACACCGACACGATGCCGTTGGCGTCGATGTCGAACGTCACCTCAATCTGCGGCACACCGCGCGGGGCGGATGGGATGCCGACGAGATCGAACTGACCCAGCGCCTTGTTGTCCGCGGCCAACTCACGCTCACCTTGGAAGACCTTGATGGTCACAGCCGTCTGGCCGTCGTCGGCGGTCGAGAAGGTTTGGCTCTTCTTGGTCGGGATGGTCGTGTTGCGGTCGATCAGGCGGGTGAACACGCCGCCCAGCGTCTCAATCCCCAGCGAAAGCGGGGTCACGTCGAGCAGGAGAACGTCCTTCACATCACCCTTCAGAACGGCACCCTGCACGGCGGCACCGATGGCCACCACTTCATCAGGGTTCACGTTGCGGGCAGGCTCTTTGCCGAAGAACTGCTTCACGATCTCGATGACCTTGGGCATGCGGGTCATACCGCCGACCAGGATCACTTCCTCGATCTCGCCCGCGGTCACGCCGGCGTCCTTTAGCGCTGCCTTGCAGGGCTCAAGCGTGCGGGTGATCAGGTCGTCAACGAGGCTCTCCAGCTTCGCGCGGGTCAGCTTCATCACGAGATGCTTCGGACCTGAGGCATCGGCGGTGATGAATGGCAGGTTGATCTCCGTCTCCTTAGACGAAGACAGCTCGATCTTGGCCTTCTCAGCGGCTTCCTTCAGGCGCTGCAGGGCCAGCTTGTCGGAGCGCAGATCGATGCCCTGCTCCTTCTTGAACTCAGCCGCGAGATATTCGATGACGCGAAGGTCGAAATCTTCACCGCCGAGGAACGTGTCGCCGTTGGTGGACTTCACCTCGAACACGCCGTCACCGATCTCGAGCACGGACACGTCGAAGGTGCCGCCGCCGAGGTCATAGACCGCGATGGTGCCGCCCTTTTTCTTGTCCATACCGTAGGCGAGGGCTGCGGCGGTCGGCTCGTTGATGATGCGGAGCACCTCAAGGCCTGCGATGCGGCCGGCGTCCTTGGTGGCCTGACGCTGGCTGTCGTTGAAGTAGGCCGGAACAGTGATCACGGCCTGCGTCACGGTTTCTCCGAGATAGGCCTCGGCGGTCTCCTTCATTTTGCCGAGGATGAAGGCGCTGATCTGACTCGGCGAATATTTCTCGCCACGTGCCTCAACCCATGCGTCGCCATTGTCACCCTTGACGATGGTGTAAGGCACCATGCCTTTGTCCTTGGAGACCAACGGATCGTCAAACCGGCGACCGATCAGACGCTTGACGGCATAGAGCGTATTGGTGGGATTTGTGACGGCCTGCCGCTTGGCGGACTGGCCGACGAGGCGTTCGCCACTGTCTGAGAACGCGACGATGGAGGGCGTGGTGCGCGCCCCCTCGGCATTCTCGATCACGCGGACATCCTTGCCCTCCATGATCGCGACGCAGGAATTGGTGGTGCCGAGGTCGATACCGATGACCTTGCTCATATTAGTCTCCTTGTCAGCGGAGAATTCCGGCCCGAAGCACCGAAACCCGCCCTGTTGAAAATCCGCCCCATCCTGAGACGGTGGTGTGTTGCCTGACGCGCAGGCTGAACAGGATGTATTCAGCCGCACCCCGGCGGGCAAGGCCGGGGTGCTGAATTAGTGTGCAAACGATGCGTTAAATCGTTGTGTCCAGCTTCGCGGCATGTGCGGCGGGGTCTGCCGGGGCCTTGGCGACCACAACCATCGCCGGACGAAGGATGCGCCCGTTCAACGTCCAGCCCTGCGTCCAGGCTTGCAGCACGGTGCCGGGCGGGTGGTCAGCGGTTTCTTGCTCGGCCATCGCCTGATGCAGGTTGGGGTCGAACATGGCACCGGTGGGATCAGTCCGAACCACGCCATTCCGTTCCAGCAGGGCCACGAAGCTGCGCTCCACCCCCTCAAAGCCGTCACGCAGCTTGCCGATAATGTCTGCCTCACCCTCAACGCGGGCGGGGATGCTGGCGAGGCCGCGGGTGATGTTTTCGGCGGCTTCGGCGACATCACGCGCGAATTTCTGCACCGCGTATTGCCGGGTTTCGTCCACATCGCGCTTGGCGCGGTTGCGCACATTCTGCGTTTCCGCCTCGGCGCGCATCCAGCGATCGCGGAAATCATCGCGCTCGGCTTCCAGTTCGGCAATGTGGGCAGTGGCTGCCTGCATCAGCTGCTCGGGGGTTTCTGGGGCGTGCTGCTCGGCAGCGAGCACGTCGTCGGAATGGGGATCGGTGTTTGTGTTCATGGTCCGTCACGTAGGTGAAGCTATGGTCGGAAACAAGCGTCGAGCATCTGCTTTCAGTGCCCGGGCGTATCAGCTATGTTTTGACAAAACGTCAATGGGGAGCCGCTTCATGTCGACATCTCAAATCCACGGGCCGAATTTCAGCACCTATGTGCGCAGCGTGCGGCTGGCGTTGGAGGAGAAATCCGCGCCCTACGAACTCCACGAGGTGAATATTCTCGGCGGGGAGCATGCGAAGCCCGAGCATCTGGCACGCAACCCGTTCGCCAAGGTGCCAAGCTTTACCCATGACCATCTGACGATCTACGAGACCTCCGCCATTCTGCGCTACATCGACCGCGCTTTTCCGGGACCTGCCTTGCAGGCAGCGGACGCCAAGCTGGCGGCACGTGGTGACATGGTGATGTCGATCGTTGATTCGTTCGGCTATGGCAGCATTATCGGCAAGCTGGTGTGGCAGCGGATGGTGACGCCGATGCTCGGTGGCACGCCGGATGAAGACATCGTGGCGGGTTCGCTTGATCAGGTGAAGCTCTGCCTGCGCGAGTTTGACCGCCTGCTGGGCCATCATCATCACTGGTTCGGTGGTGATAATGTCGGTCTGGCCGATCTGCATCTGGCACCGGTGTTTGGCTATCTGATGGGCACAGCGGAAGGGCGGGAGATGGTTGGCCATCATTCGCATCTTCACGCATGGTTCGGTCGCATGGCGGAGCGCCCGAGCATGAAGAAGACCGAGCCGGTTTTCGGTTAGAGTCTGATCGTCTGAGCCTGAATCGCTTTTAGGATTACGGCTCGGCTGGATATCTGATTCAAGATGCTGGCTGGGATGGAGGCCAGTATCCATGGG
>CAIJTR010000094.1 GCA_903823665.1 uncultured Rhodospirillales bacterium | reverse complement strand
CTCGACCCGAGCGTGAACGCGCTGTGCGAGCGGATGGCGGCACTCACCGGCAAGCAGGCGGCGATGTTCCTGCCGAGTGGGACGATGTGCAACCAGATCGCCCTGCTGGTGCATTGTCAGCGCGGCGAGGAGATTTTGGCACACCGCACCTCGCATATTCTGACCAGCGAAGGCGGTGGCACGGCGGCGCAATCCGGCGCGCAGATCATTCCGTTGGATGGTGAGGGTGGGCAGTTCACGGCGGAGACGCTGCGCGAGGCGCTGAAGCCGCAATCGCGATATCAGCCGAAGCAGGCGCTGCTGTCGGTTGAGCAGACCGCCAATTTGGGTGGTGGCACGGTTTGGTCGCTGTCGAAGCTGAACGAGGTGGCCGAGGTGGCTCATGCGCATGGCATGGCCACACATATGGATGGCGCGCGGCTGATGAACGCCGTGGTGCAGAGCGGCGTTCCGGCGGCTGAGATGGTCGCCCATTACGACAGCGTGTGGCTGGATTTCACCAAGGGACTCGGAGCACCGCTGGGGGCCGCGCTCTGCGGCACGACGGACTTCATTGACGCCGCTTGGCGTTACAAGCAGCGGATGGGTGGTTCCATGCGCCAGGGTGGATTGTCCGCTGCTGGGTGTTTGTACTCTCTCGACCACCACATCGATCGTCTGGCAGACGATCATACGAATGCCGCAACGCTCGCGCGCGGGTTGGCGCAAATTGAGGGCATCAAGGTTCAGATGCCGCAGACCAATTTGGTGTTCCTCGATACCAAGGGCACCGGACGCAACGCTGCTGACATCGCCCAAGCCATGCGTGCACATGGCGTGATGGTGTCTACGATGGGGGAATACCGGGTTCGCGCCTGCACCCATTTGGACGTTGATGCGAAGGGGATTGATGAGGCGGTGGCGGTGTTCAAGCAGGTGCTCGCCGCCTGACGGACAACGTTACGCCATGTTTCCGGAAGCTTTCGGCGAAGACACGCCGCGGCGTGGTAGGTGATAAGCTAAGGGGTTCTAAGGATTGATGGTCGTCAACCTTGGAGCTTCACATGCGTTATATCATCCCAGCCTTCGCCGCCGTGGCACTTGCGTTCGCGCCGATTGCGAGCATCGCACAGACTGCAACGCCGGCTCCTGCTCTGGGCACGAGCCAGACCACCACGTCGCCTGCTGCCGCTCCTGCTCCTGCTGCTGCGTCAACGAAGGCGCATCATAAGTTGGAGGAGCGCTTTGCCTCCGCCAACACGACCAAGGACGGCCATCTCACGCTTGAGCAGGCCAAGACCGCAAAATGGCGCATGGTTGCCAAGAATTTTGACACCATCGACACCGGCCATAAGGGCTACGTGACGCAAGACGACATCCGGGCGGCATCGGCTGCTCATCATGCGGCAAAGCAGGCCAAGCCAGCCGGCAATGGCTGAACGAGCCAAACCGCTTAGGGCTGCGCGTAGGCCCTAAGCCACGTGTCAACGGCGGCAGTGACGGTAGAGATTATCTCCTCCTCACTCGCCGCCGGTGGCACGGCGAGACTGCGGCGAAGGAACACGCCGGAGCGCACGAGCGCGCAGAATTGTTCCGTTGCAAGATGTGAATCAGTCGTCTGGACGAAATTTAACTCCCGCAAATGTTCAATCCATATCGCAAAGCGATCGAACATCGAACGTGGGCCGTTGTCGTAGAAAGCGATGCCCAATTCGGGGAAGCGGGCGGCCTCTGCCAGTGCGACGCGATAGATCGACAGAGTGCGTTCGCGCAGCATGAAGTGCAGCATACGGTTGCCGATCTCTTCGAGCGCGGCGCGCAGATCCGTTACGTCATTTGGGAACAGGTCTTCGGTAAACGGATTATCGAAGCCCTTGTTGCGCACGATGGTGGCGAACAGCGCGTCCTTTGATGGGAAGTAGGCGTAGAGCGTCGCCTTGGACACAGATCGGAAGAGCGTCGTGTAGGGAAAGAGTG
>CAIJTR010000093.1 GCA_903823665.1 uncultured Rhodospirillales bacterium | reverse complement strand
GTGGAATGCCGGTGGCGCATGAGATAGCGGATGAGGCCGGAATCCTCTGATACCTTGCGGGGGCCTCGCCCGTAGGAGACGCGGGCGGCCTGCACCACGGCTGCGTCATCGCCCATATAGTCGATAACGCGCACGAAGCCGTGATCGAGCACGGGCAGGGCTTGGTAGAGCATGGCCTCCAACGCGGGCACGGTGGCACGGAGCGTGGGGGCGGATTGGGCGCGCAGGGCGTCGATTTCAGCCTGCTGGTCGATGGAGAGGGTCATGGGCGCATTTGTGCCTGATTGCGGGGGCGTGGCCAACAACCCCTTTCATCTGCCACCGACTGCGCCTATCTATAGGGTGTCGGTTCGCTGACTATGGTGATAAACGATGCGTGGAATAAGCGTTGTGGACCCGGGGGCAGTGCCCGGCGCCTCCACCACAACCCCTTGATTGTCGAGGGTAATGGGGGCGACACAGGTTCGACACGCGTGGTAAAGACTCATCTTTTGCCCGGCATGATACCGCCGTTATCGGGTCAACACTACAGGTGCCAATGACAATCATCGGACCTTTGCTGTCGCTGCATAAGCGATAAGCGCGGTTAGGGGGGCCCCGAGCAACAGAATGCCCCCCGCTTCTCCGCTCACTTCCACTGGACGGCTCTTGCGGCTATGCAAACGCCGAACGCAAGAGGATCGCATGGACGAAACCGAGAACACCGCCCCGCCGGAAAGTCTGCTCCCGTATGATGAGTGGACCGAGGAGGCACTGCGCCAGGTGATGGTGCGGGCGTTGCGCCATGCCGGGGCCAATGGGCTGCCGGGTGAGCATCATTTCTACATCACGTTTCGCACCGATCATCCGGCGACCGTCATTCCGGCGCGGCTGCGTGCGCAGTATCGCGAGGAGATGACAATCGTCATTCAGCACCAGTTCTGGGATCTGACGGTGGATGAGGCGTCTGGCATGTTCACGGTTGGGCTCTCGTTCAACGGCGTGGGCTCGACCTTGCAGATTCCGCTGGCGGCGGTGACGGCGTTTGCCGACCCCTATGTTCAATACGGCCTGCGTTTCCGCGCCGAGGAGCATCCGGTGACGCCGGAGCCGGCGGAGGAGCCGGCAGCACTGCCTGCGCCATCCGAGACGCCGCAGGTTGTGAGCCTGGATGCCTTCCGCAAGCGTGGGCCTGCCAAGGAATTGTGATTGCCAGCCGGAGTGTGCCTGAGATGAACGAGATGTCGCGGCCTTCCAACTTTCTGTATTCGCCGATGTTCCCGCTGGGAGCGGACCCGACGCCGTGGCGCAAGCTCGACATCGCTGGCGTGACCACGCTGAATGTGGACGGACAGACGGTGTTGAAGATTGCCCCCGAGACGCTGAGCGAGTTGGCGTTTCAGGCATTCCACGACGTGTCGCATCTGCTGCGCCCGGCGCATCTGGCGAGCCTGCGGGCCATCCTTGACGACCCCGAGGCGTCGTCAAATGACCGGTTCGTCGCGACCGACCTGCTGAAGAACGCCAACATCTCGGCCGGCGGCGTGCTGCCCATGTGTCAGGACACCGGCACTGCCATCGTGTTCGGCAAGAAGGGCCAGCGCGTTTGGGTGCAGGGCGATGAGGAGGAGGCGATCTCGTGGGGGGTGCATCGCACCTACACCGAGACGAATTTGCGTTATTCGCAGATGGCACCTTTGACGATGTTCGACGAGATCAACACTGGCAACAACCTGCCGGTGCAGTTCGACATTCTGGCGGCACCGGGTGAGCATCATGCGGATGAGTTCCATCTGATGTTTGTCGCCAAGGGTGGTGGCTCGGCGAACAAGACGTTCCTGTTCCAAGAGACGCGGGCAATTCTGACGCCGGCGAAAATTCTGCAGTTCCTTGAGACAAAGATGAAGACGTTGGGCACGTCCGCGTGTCCGCCCTATCATCTGTCCATCGTCATTGGCGGCACCTCGGCGGAGACGACGCTGAAGACGGTGAAACTGGGCTCGACGAAATGGCTGGACCAGCTGCCGACCTCCGGCTCCAAGGCGGGCCATGCGTTCCGTGATATCGAGATGGAGCAGAAGGTGCTGGAGCTGTCGCGCACCATCGGGATCGGCGCGCAGTTCGGTGGCAAGTATTTTTGCCATGACGTGCGGGTGATCCGTCTGCCGCGGCATGGGGCGAGCCTTCCCGTTGGCATCGGCGTGTCGTGCTCGGCGGACCGGCAGATCAAGGCGAAGATCACGCCGGATGGTGTGTTTCTGGAGGCGCTGGAGACTGATCCGCATAAGTATCTGCCGGAGACGACGACTGACGATCTGAGTGCGGACACGGTTAAGGTCGATCTCAATCGCCCGATGCCGGAGATTTTGGCGCAGCTTTCGCAGCATTCTGTGAAGACGCGGCTGGCGCTGACGGGGACGATGGTGGTGGCGCGTGATATTGCGCATGCCAAGCTGAAAGAGCGGTTGGACCGCGGCGAGGGTCTGCCTGACTACATCAAGAACCATCCGGTTTATTACGCGGGGCCGGCCAAAACGCCGGAGGGGTATTCCACTGGCAGCTTCGGGCCGACCACGGCTGGGCGGATGGACAGCTATGTGGCGGAGTTTCAGGCCGCTGGCGGTTCGTTGGTGATGCTGGCGAAGGGCAATCGCTCGCGCGCTGTTCGTGATGCCTGCAAAACATTTGGCGGGTTCTATCTGGGCTCCGTCGGTGGGCCTGCGGCACGGCTGGCGCAGGACTGCATCCGCAAGGTGGAGGTTCTGGAATATGCGGAGCTTGGCATGGAGGCGGTGTGGCGCATTGAGGTTGAAGACTTCCCTGCCTTCATCATCATTGATGACAAAGGCCACGATTTTTATGATGGGACGGAATAATGCGCTTCACCGTCGATAGGCTCGATCATCTGGTGCTGCACTGCGCTGATGTGGACATCACCGCCAACTGGTATCAGCGCGTGCTTGGGATGGACCGCGAGGAGTTTGGCGAGAATGATCGCACGGCGCTGAAGTTTGGCGGCCAGAAGATCAATCTGCGGCCGGTTGATGCCAGTGTGCGCAACTGGATCACGTCGGATCGGGTTGTGAGCGGGTGTGCTGATTTGTGCTTCATCACAGCGGTGCGGCCTGAGGATGTGATCGACCATTTGCGCAATTGCGGCATCGTTCCGGTTCAGGGGCCGGTGCCGAAGACTGGGGCGCTGGGGCCGATGACGTCGGTTTATTGCCGTGATCCGGATGGCAATTTGATCGAGATTGCCTCGTATTTGGCTGATTGAGTGCTCTTGCTCGCCTCTGACTTCGATTTTGAGCTGCCGCCTGATCGCATCGCCCACGTGCCCGCACGGCCGCGGGAGAGTGCACGGCTGCTGCAAGTGGGCGCGGCATTGCGCGATTATTCCGTGGCCGATCTGCCGGGGCTGTTGCGCGCAGGCGATGTGCTGGTGGCGAATGACACGCGGGTGATCCCGGCTCAGCTTTCGGCCATGCGCGGGGCTGCCAAGATTGGTATCACGCTGGATCGGCCACGGGTTGATGGGACTTGGCTCGCGCTGGCCAGGAATGCCCGTCGGTTGAGGGTGGGGGACGCGCTGGATTTCGATGGGGCCACGGATTTTCAGGCGCGTGTGGTGAGCCTGGAAGGTGATGGTGCTGTCGGGTTGCGCTTCAACCTTAAAGGTAAGGCCTTTGATGATGCGTTGCGCCGAGCTGGGGCTTTGGCTTTGCCGCCTTATATTGAGCGGCCTGCAGGACCGACGGCGGAGGATGCGCGCGATTATCAGACGGTGTTTGCCGAGCATGCGGGGGCAGTGGCGGCCCCGACAGCTGGGCTGCATTTCACCGAGGCTTTGTTGGCGCGGATTGATGCTGCCGCCGTGCAGCGCGAGACGCTGACGTTGCATGTGGGGGCTGGCACGTTCCTGCCGATGCGCGGGGAGAGTGTGGCGGAGCATCGAATTCATGCGGAGCGTGGCGTTCTGACGGAGGACGTGGCTGCTCGGTTGAATGCGGCGCGGGCGGGGGGGGGCGGATTGTGGCGGTTGGCACCACCAGTTTGCGTTTGTTAGAGGCGGCGTCGGTGAGTGGTGAGATTCGGGCGTTCGCGGGTGAGACGGATATTTTCATTTTGCCCGGCCATCAATTCCGTGCGGTGGATATGCTGATGACGAATTTTCATCTGCCGCGCTCCACCTTGTTCATGCTGGTCTGTGCGTTTGCCGGGCAGGAGCGGATGCAGGCGGCGTATGCGCATGCGATTGCCACCGGATACCGTTTTTATTCGTATGGAGATTCTTCGTTGCTGGAGCTGGCATGAGCCTGAGTTGGACGTGTTTGGCAACGGATGGCGAGGCGCGGCTTGGCACGCTGCATACCGCGCATGGCGAGGTGGCGACGCCGGTGTTCATGCCGGTGGGCACGGCTGGCACGGTGAAGGCGATGATGGCAGATTCCGTGCGCAGCACTGGGGCGAAGCTGATTCTTGGCAATACGTATCATTTGATGTTGCGGCCTGGGGCGCAGCGGGTGGCGGCACTCGGCGGCCTGCACAAGATGATGGACTGGCCTGGGCCGATCCTGACGGATTCAGGTGGGTTTCAGGTGATGTCACTCGCGGGCCTGCGCAAGCTTGATGAGAACGGGGTGATTTTTCGTTCGCATATTGATGGCAGCGCGCATCTTTTGACACCGGAGCGGTCGATTGAAATTCAGCATCTGCTGGATGCGACGATCACGATGGCGTTTGATGAATGTACGAAGTTTCCAGCGACCGAGGATGAGACGCGGGCTTCGATGGAGTTGTCGATGCGCTGGGCGGCGCGGTCACGCGCGGCATTTGTGGCGCGCGTGGGGTATGGGCTGTTTGGCATTGTGCAGGGCGGTGTGTTTCGCGATTTGCGGGAGCGATCTATCGCGGCACTGAGTGGGATTGGCTTTGAGGGGTACGCGATTGGTGGGCTTGCGGTGGGCGAGGGGCAGGAGGCGATGTTCTCTGTGCTGGACTACACTGCGCCCGCTTTGCCATCGGACAAGCCGCGTTATTTGATGGGTGTGGGCACGCCGGATGATCTGCTGGGGGCGGTGGCGCGCGGCGTTGATATGTTCGATTGCGTGATGCCGACGCGGGCGGGGCGGACGGCGCGCGCTTATACCAGTCATGGTGTGCACAACATGCGAAATGCGCGCTTCGCCGATGATGGTGCGCCGCTGGACCCAGGCTGTGCTTGCCCGCTTTGCACCAAGCATTCGCGCGCGTATTTGCATCATTTGTTTCGCTGCGAGGAAATGCTGGGGCCTATGCTGCTGACGTGGCATAATATTCAGTATTATCAGGACTTGATGGCTGGAATGCGGGTGGCGATTGCCGAGCGGCGACTGGCTGCGCATTCGGCTGAGGTTCGTGCAGGCTGGCAGAAGGAGGCCGCATGACGGAAAGCTATGATGGGCTCACGCAACTTGGTCAGCATATCACGGCACCGCAGTCGCCGGATGAGGCGAAGCTGGAGCGGGTTCCAAATCCGCGCACGGATACGCAGTATTTGATTCGGTTTGCGGCACCTGAGTTCACGTCGTTGTGCCCGCTGACGGGGCAGCCGGATTTTGCGCATCTGGTGATTGATTACGTGCCGGATCAGTGGATTGTGGAAAGCAAATCCCTCAAGTTGTTCCTGGCAAGTTTCAGAAATCATGGCTCGTTTCATGAGGCATGTTCGATGCTGGTGGCGACACGGATTGTGGAGATGACGCAGCCGGTTTGGCTGCGGATTGGGGCGTATTGGTATCCACGCGGTGGCATTCCGATTGATGTGTTTTGGCAGACGGGGACACCGCCCGCGGGCGTTTGGATTCCGGACCAGGGCGTGGCCCCGTATCGTGGACGCGGCTGACGCCATCAGGGAGAAGGCGCTGGCCCTTGGCTTTGATGCCGTGGGGTTCACTTCGGCCGATCTAGGTCCGCAGGCACGTGAGAGGCTGGCGGATTTTCTGGCCGAGGGCCGGCATGGCGATATGGGCTGGATGGCGGATCGCGCGGAGCAGCGTGCTGACCCACGCGCGTTGTGGCCGGAGGCGCGCAGTGTGATTTCGCTCGGGCTTTCTTACGCGCCGGAGGATGATCCGCTGGCGGTGCTGGAGCAGAAAGATCGAGGTGGGATCTCGGTCTATGCCCGCAACCGGGATTATCATGATGTGGTAAAGGGGATGCTCAAGCATCTGGCGCAGTTCATCGTAAGCAAGCATGGGCATGCGGTGAAGGTGTTTGTGGATACGGCACCGGTGATGGAAAAGCCGTTGGCTGTCAGAGCGGGGCTGGGGTGGCAGGGCAAGCATACCAATCTCGTTTCTCGTGCGCATGGGTCGTGGTTGTTTCTAGGCGAGATTTATACTTCGCTGGATTTGAAGCCAAGCGAGCCGCATGTGGATCGGTGTGGGAGTTGCTCGCGCTGCTTGGATGCTTGCCCGACGGAGGCGTTTCCGGCTCCATATCAGCTCGATGCGCGGCGGTGCATTGCTTATCTCACGATAGAATATGCGGGCTCCATTCCGGAGGAGTTTCGGGAGGCGATGGGCAATCGGATTTATGGGTGTGATGATTGTCTGGCGGCGTGCCCGTGGAACCGGTTTGCGCAAGTAACAAGGCAGGCGAAGCTGATGGCGCGGGAGGATTTGTCGGCTCCGCGTCTGGCGGAATTGGCGGGTCTGGATGATGCGGGGTTTCGCGCATTGTTTGTGGGCTCGCCCATCAAGCGGATTGGGCGGGACAGGTTTGTGCGCAACGTGATGATTGCGATTGGCAATTCGGGGGATGTGAGCCTTCGGGGGGCGTTGCAGCCGAGGCTCTCGGACCCGAGCGCAGTTGTGGCGGAGGCGGCGGCTTGGGCTTGGGGGCGGCTTGCATGAGCGGACTGGTGAAGCAGAGTTTTTCGCTGGCCGGGCATCGCACTTCCGTCGCGTTGGAGCCGGAGTTTTGGCAGGTTCTGGGCGAGATTGCGGTGGCGCGGGAGATGACGTTGGTGCGTTTGGTGGCGGAGGTGGATACGGCGCGCGGCGCGGATCGGCCGCTAGCGCAAGCGCTGCGTGTGTTCGCACTCACCAAGCGAGGTGATTTTTCGCATTGAGGTTCCGAAATTAAGGTTTTGGAAAGGATGGGCAGGCTTTTCTAAAGGGGCGAAGAACGCCGGTTCCGCGCAGTGGCTGCGGGGTCGATCTGGGAAAATCCCTTTCAGGAGACTGTCCATGAACACTTCTCTGCAACATGCCCCAACGGATTTGATGCTGTCTGACCGGCTGCTGGCGTTGGCTCAGGAAGCCGATCGTGCTGGACGTTCGATCACGGCAGAGCATTTGCTGGCCCTGGCGCACACCGTGTTTGATGACCACATGTCCGGCGAGCTTGGCGGCTATGGGGCAGCTTCTGCGGGGTGTTCAGCACGCCAGCGCAGGGCGTCACTCAGTTCGAGTGTGCGGGCAGGTTTTGCCAATGCGCCGCTGAGCCGTAAAGCGAGTGTTGGCGCATCCGCCAGCTTTGGCTGAACCACCAGGCGGAGCTCACCACTTTGGCCCGGCAGGTCGATGAGACCAGAGAGGTCGCCGGTGCCGGAGGGGGCGGTGAAATGGGCGCTGCTGAAGCGCAGCAGCCCGCCTTTCAACGCGGCGGTGACGTCGAGCCGGTCGAAGGGCGTGCTGCCGCCGGCGAGGGCGGTGCGCATGTCCGTCTCGGCCAGCCTGGGGCCGGTGGCGGCGAGGTCGATACCGGTGAGGGCACCATGCGCGGCCTTGAGTTGAACCTGACCGGACAGGGTGGCGAGCAATGCCGCGGGGGAATAACCCTCGGCTTGCAGATTGACCGTGGCGTCGATGTCGCCACCGGAAATGTCGAGTGGGGTGTCGAACACGGCATTGGCGGGCTTGGCTGCAGCAAGCGTGAGTTCAGCGGCGAGGGCAGGCGGCGAGGCCGCAGATTGGAGGGCGATGCGGCCGGTGAGCTTGCCCGCCTCAAGCTGCGCCTGCAGATCATCGATTGCGAGCGTGCCGTGGTTGAGCGTCACCTGTCCCGCCACGTTTTTGAGGGCGGGCGACAGACCAACCAGCACGTCTCCGGCCTCGACATGCACGGAGGCGTCGAATTCGGACAAGGCGGTGATGGGCAGTTGGTCTGGCGTGCGGGGATAGGGCAGTGGCAGCGGCAGGGTTTCGGCGATGATTCGGCCGGTGATCCGCTTGGAGCCGCTGCGTTCGGCATTGTTGTCGTAAGCGAGGCTGCCATGGGCGCGCAGGCTGCCGGCGGTGATATCAAAGGCCTCACTGCTGAGGCGGGTGGGAGCGAGCATCGCACCAGCTCCGTTGATGGTGCCGGCGAAGGAGATCGATCCGTCACCAAGCCAGGAGGCGGTGCCGCCGAAGCCCATATTGTCGAGAAGGCGGGGTGCTCCGGGATGGCGCAGAGTGAGCTTGCCGCCCCAGCGCTGGCCGGGAATGTCGAACATGGGCTGGGTGTCGACATGCAGATCACCCAGATCAAGTGCTGCGCGCAGTGCAAGTGCCTCGGGCGGACCTGCGGCCATGAGGGATAGATTGAGCGGCCCGAATGGCAGGCGTTGCGCGTGTTTTGCTTGCTCCGGCCACCAGCTGGTGAGAAGCCGGGCGGCGCTGTCGGCTGGGCCTGTGAGGTCGATCTTGCCGTCCGTGATACGGCCCGCGTCGGTGATGCTGCCGGATGCCACGAGTTTTGCGGCCTCGCTCTGTGTTTCCAAACGCCTCAACGTCAGCCGGCCCGCTTCAAGCCCGAGGTCGAGCGAGGCGGCGGTCAGTGTGTGGCCGTGCAGCATTGCTTCGTTGGCCTTCAATTGAAGGTCGAGATCAAACGGCCCCAGATGTTGCGGCAGACCGGTCAAGGCACCGGTCGTCTCTGGAAACCATGGGTCGAGGCTGGCGTGGTCGAAATGCAAATTGGCGGTGATGCCGAAACGGGGCGCGGGACGGAGCGTGAGTTTGCCCTGCACATGGCTGGCGTCGATGGTGCCGGTGAGGTCGGAAAGGCTGACCTCCACCGGTGCGCTGGAGTCTGCCCGGCCGTTCACGGTGATGGCGGTGCTGAGATCAGCCTGATGCAGAGCGGCCTCGGGTATCGCGGGCAGGAGGGCTGGGCTGGTGCGGTCAAGCCAACTCAGCGTGGTGCGCAGGCTGGGGGCTGCGAGTGTGGCGCGGCCGGTGAATTGCGGTGCGGTGGATGCGGTGGCGCGTTGCAGGTCTCCGACGAGGCCGAGTTTGGCGTCTCCGGGGAGGATGACGGTGACGTCTCGCAGGGTGACGCGGGTAGGGGTGATTTCAAACCCGCCGCGCAGGCCGCGCAGGGTGCCGCCCGCGAGCGTTGCTGCCTCGGCAGAAAGGTCGATGCCGGTTTCGATGCTGGTGATGCGTTGGCCGGGCCGCGTGTTGATCAGGGCGGGCAGCCAAGCATCAAGATCGAGCCTGCTGGCTGCCAGCGACACATCGAGCCGGGGCTGAGGGACAAGCCGCAACGTCACGGCACCACGGGCTGGGGAGCCTGCGAGATCGACGGACAACCCGTCCGCCAAAGCCACGCCGCCGGCCACGCTGATGTTGCCATTTGCTTTGAAGGGGACAGCGGGGGCAGCGAGCAGGCGGGACAGATCCGGCCCGCTGCCGCTGAAACGCCCGGCAACTTCGCCGCTTCCGGCAATTTGGCCGGTGAACATCGCACCCAAACCCTGCACGGGGCCTTGGCCGTCGAGCGCGAGATCAAGACCCGCCGAACCATCTTGCCCGGTGCGCGCAAGACGGGCGGAGAGGTGCCAAGGGAGAGCGGAGATCACGGCGGTTCCGGCGAGACTGAGGGTGCCGGTGTCGTGCGTGAGGCCGAGGGTTGCGTTGATGTCTGTTGCGGCGGCAGCACCCACGGCAATCCGGCCGCTTTCGATGCGGGCGGAGATGGAGGACAGCCAGTCCGGCTGGCGGGTGATGCCGGTGTCAAAATGCAGGGGCCAGGGCAGGCGGATGTCGAGGCCGCGCAGCACGACTTCACGTGCATCGACACGGCCCGCAAGCAGCGGTGCCAGGGCGAGGCGGACGCGGAGTTCGGCGACCGCGATAGAGGCATCGTCCTGCACATCGGCCACTGTGACCTGGCCTGCGGTAATGGTGGGCTGGGGCAGCAATTGCAGGCTGATGGGCCCGTCAATGCTCACGGGACGGCCGATATTTGTGGAGACAAGGCTCGTGATGTCTGCCCGGTAGCGATTCCATTCAAGCTGTGGCGGCAGCAGCCAGGCGGTGGCGACGATGCCGGCCAACAGCAACGCCGCGATGGACGCGGCGGCTTGCAACAGGCGACTGCTCAACGCTGTAGTCCGTGGAACATCAAGCCCCTCCTTGTGAGGCGACATGCCTTGAGGCAGGTGCCATGCGCAAGGCCTCACGACGCCGGCGTGGGGCGGAGGCGGCGTTTTTTCGCCTGAATTTGATGTGAGATTTTGCCGCAGCGGTGCCCGGCATGGTATTGAGGCGCTGGCATTCAATGATGGGACGCAAGGTCGTGTGGGGCAAGATCATCGGCGGCATGGCCGGTTTTGCGATGGGTGGGCCGTTTGGCGCGATGATGGGCGCTGCGTTCGGCCACGCTGCTGAAAGCAACATGGCGGGCTCGGTCTTAGGCAATGCCGCGGGCTTTGGCCGGTTTTCGGGCAATTTCATGCCGCCGCCGAGCTTTTTGCCGGGGCGGCGGGACCAGTTGTTCGCAATGTCCGTTGTTGTTCTGGCGGCCAAGGTTGCCAAGGTGGACGGGCCGGTGAAGCGCGCCGAGATTGACGCGTTCAAGCGGGCGTTTCGCATTCCTACCGAAGCGGTGGGCGATATTGGGATGCTGTTCGATCAGGCGCGGGACAGCCGGGAGAACCCGGTGATATATGCAACCCAGCTTGGTCAAGCATTTTCGGATAGTCGCAATATTTTGGAAGACGTGCTGGCGGCGCTGTTCTCCATCGCGTCGTCGGACGGCCCGGTGAATGTGGCTGAGCGCGATCTGCTGGCCGAAATCTGCCGCGCCATGGGACTTGGGCGTCCGGAATGGGACCGGGCCAGCGGTGCCACGGCCGGCCGTTCGATGTCTTCCACCGAGGAAGACCCTTATGCAGTGCTCGGTCTGAGCCGTCAGGCGACGCCGGAACAACTGCGCGCCACGTGGAAGGGGCTGATGCGGGAGAACCATCCGGACAGCCTCGCTTCGCGAGGGATGGGTCCTGAGCTTGTGGCCAAAGCCAGCGAAAAAGTGGCCCGGATCAACGCCGCTTGGGACAGAATCAAGCGCGAACGAGGCCTGTGATCCGCTTCCGCATTTTGTGGGTCATTAAATTAATATTTCGTTTAGAGATTCCTCATCGCACGATATGATGCGGCAATGATCCGGGATCTTCTTCCGCATCTCCCCGTTGTGATGGCAGTGGCCAAACGCGGTGGATTTGCCGCTGCTGCCACGCAACTCGGGCTCAGCCCATCGGCTGTGAGCCATGCCGTGCGCGTGGTGGAGGCTGAGCTGGGCATGGCCATTTTCGCCCGTACTACGCGAAGTGTGGCGCTGACCGAGGCTGGAGCCGAGTTTATTGCCTCCGTCGGACCGGCGCTGATTGCCATTGGTGAGGCGGGGGAGCGCGCCAAGACGGACAAGGATCGCGTCAACGGCACGTTGCGGCTGAGTGTACAGCGATCGTCTTTGGCCACGGTGGTCGCACCTGTGCTGATCGAACTCGCGCGCCGGCATCCTGATCTGGTGGTGGAGATCGGGGCCGATGATGGTCCGGTGGACATGATCGGCGGTGGCTATGATGCGCGAATCCGGCTTGGCGAGGTGATGGCCGAGGAGATTGTGGCGACGCGGCTGACGCAGCCGTTTCAAGCGGTCATGGTGGCGACACAAAATTATATCGAATCGTTCGGCGAGCCGATGTCGATTGCTGATCTGGCGGACCATAATTGCATTGGACTGCGTGATCCGATCAGCGGCGGTGCTATGCCGTGGGATGTGGTGGATGGCGGCAAGGAGATTTCGGCGGCGGTGAGCGGCACAGTTGTGGCACCAGATCAGCCGTTTGCCCGCGAGCTGGCGCTGGCTGGCGTGGGGATTGCGCAGGTGTTCGCGCCGTTGGTGCATGCGGATTTGCAGTCCAACCGGCTGGTTTGGGTGATGCCGGAGGCGGCTGTGCTGCGGCCTGGGCTGTTTTTGGTGTTTGCGCGAAGTGCCTCCGAGCAGCCGAAGCTGCGCGCGTTTATTGATGTGGCGCGCGATGTGCTGCGTTCGAATGTTCAACGCGCGCAACCAAGGCCCATGTCGTTCGGCATGGCGGCGGATTAGGAGCGGCTTAGGCTGCGGCCAGAAGTCCTGCGTGCGTCAGTTCCTGCCAGAGTGCGTCTGGGATTTTATGGGTGAAGAGTTCCAGGTTCTCAGCAACCTCCGCGACTGTGCGGGCGCCTGGGATGACGGTGGTGATGGCCGGATGTGAGAGCGGATATTGCAGGGCTGCGGCGCGCAACGGCACGGCGTGACGCGCGCAGATGTCGGCGATGGCCTGGGTTTTCTGCATGATCTCAGCAGAGGCGGGGGCGTAGTCATACATGGCACCGGCAACAGCACCAGTGGCGAGGATGCCTGAGTTGTAGGGGCCGCCAAGGATGATGCCGATGCCGCGTTTGATGCAGAGCGGCAGCAGCGAGTCGGCGGCGCTCTGATCGAGCAGTGTGTAACGGCCGGCGAGCAAGAAGCAGTCAAAATCGCCGGCCTGGGCGAAGTCCTGGCAGGCCTGCCATTCGTTCAACCCGGCCCCAATGGCGCGGGCCACGCCTTGTTCGCGTAGGGCGTGCAAGGCGCGATAGCCGCCGCGCATGACCTCACCGAAGCGCTCGTGATAGCCCGACTCGCCGTGGTTGCGGCGGTCGCAATCATGTAGCAGCAGAATGTCGATCCGGTCCCGGCCGAGGCGCTGCAGGCTGTCCTCTACGCTGCGCATGATGCCGTCATAGCTGTAGTCAATGCGTGGGACGAACGGGGCGGGGTGGTCGAACAGACTATCCGCCGCGCTACCTGGACCGTCTGCGGCACCTCTGCGATGCAGTCTCCATCCCGCCTTTGTGGACAGTATAATGTCGGAGGGGATGCGGCGTAGGGCGGCCCCCATGCGGTGTTCGGCGAGGCCGAAGCCGTAGAGTGGGGCTGTGTCGAAATAGCGGGTGCCGGTGTCGTAGGCGGCGTGCACTGTGGCCATGGCACCTTCTTCGGTTTGCGCCTGATACAGATTGCCGAGGCCGGTGCTGCCGAAGCCGAGTGTGGTGAGTTCGATGCCGGTGCGGCCTAATGTGCGCGTGTTCATGGCTGGAACGCGCCTTTGCGGAGCAGGATGTTGCCCCACCATCTCGGTTCCCCGGTGGCGATGACAGCGAAGGCCTGGGCGGTGCGGTGGTAGAAGTGGAAGCGCTCGACGTCCTCGATTTCGATGGTGCGGCCTTCGGCTGTGTTCAGCAGCGCCTGAAATTCGCTGATGATTGGCGGCCTGCCCTCATGCGGCGTCATCACGGCGGCGGGGCAGGCGACGAAAGTATCTAGCGGGAGAAGGGTCAGCACGGCCTGGACGATGGCGGGCGAGGGGTGGCCTGCTGCGTGAATGAGGCGGCGGGCGTTGGCGGTGGCGGGGAAATTACCGTCCACGATGGCGATCTCGTCGCCGTGGCCCATCTCCGAGAGCGCATTCAACATGGGCGGACTCAGAAGTGGATGGATGCCTTTGAGCATTGTGGTGTTCTCCCCGGCGTGGCCAGTGCTGGCACTGATTGCACGCGTAGCCTGCCAGGGGGGCGGCGGTTTACCAAGTCAAATCAAAGAACGCACAATGACGTGGCGCGGGATTGTGTGCCTGACCACGAACCCGCGCCACGCAATGCTCAAGTGCTGCCACCCCCGGTCAATGCCAGCAGACTGCCCATGGCGGTTCCAGCGAGTGCGACTAGCACCAAGGAGACGGGGATGCCGGCAACCTCGCCAGCCATGAGGCGTTCTGCAATATGGATTGGCGATAACTTTGGCGGTGGGGATAGATAGGCTTGCTGTGTTTTCACGTTACTTCTCCATTTTATGGAAAGCCTGATCAAAGTGACCTAAATACGTTAACAACAGCTTTCACGCCCTTGAGTGGTATTGATCAAACAATTGTGAGTTCGTCTCAATTACTGAGACAATCGTAAATATAGTTTTGAGACTGGTTTGGGCGTTGCGCCGGGCGCTGTATTGCGGCTAGGCAACGCAGACGAAGAGCAAGGGGACGAAAATGCGGTGGCGTCTGGTTCTGGTGGGTGCTTGTGCCATGTTGCTGCTACGTTTCCAGCCGGTTTGGGCGCAAACACAAACCTGCAACGGCGTGCAGATTGCGGATGATGCGATCCGCTGCCCGGATGGCTCGATCCCGAGTTTCGGCTTCGGTTCCCCATCCGATACGGCCACTGCGGCGCAGCGCACGCGTACGTCGCCCTTTGCTGGAACGGTGTTTGGCGTCTGGCATACCAACCGGGAGGGATTGTCTTACAAAACCCCGATCGACGTGCCCGGCGCCTCCGCGCTGAATGTCCCGGCGGGCGTGGCACCGGGGGATTTGACGATTGACCCTAACGGTGCGTTCGTCTGGAACACCACGCGGCCGATGTCCGGGCGCTGGCTGAAGGGCAACGGCGTGCCCGTTGTGTTGCTGGACACCAACGAGAACAAGCGTTGGCGGGTGGAACTTGATGTGACGCGCTTGAAAATCTCGGATGGCAAAACGCTGGTGGCCGGGCAACGCTGATGCGCCATGACGTGTCTCGTCTGCCCCGCCACATGCCCGCGCTGGACGGCATGCGTGGGGTGGCGATCCTGTTGGTTGTACTGAATCACGTGGGCGCAGGTTGGGGTGCGGCACTTTCGATCAGCCAGGATACGCGTGGCGTTGAGAGCGGGCTGCATTTGCCGGATGTGGCGAACGTGATCGCGGCGCTGGCGTTTCATGGGGTGCAGCTTTTTTTCGTGGTGAGCGCGTTCACGCTGACGGCGCGGCTGAGCACTGGCAAGCAGGATTGGCTGGGATATGCGTGCCGACGGATTGCACGGGTGGGGCCGGCGTATTGGCTGGCGGGGATTGGATACACACTGTGGGCGCGGGGGGCGGTGCAGTGGGCCCCAGATGGCCTAAGCGCCTGGGATTGCGTGGTGGCGGCTCTGTTCGGCAGTGCATGGCAGGGTGGGCCAGCGATGGCGGTGGTTCCAGGCGGCTGGTCGGTGAGCTGTGAGGTGGCGTTTTATGCCGGGCTGCCGCTGGTGCTGTGGCTGGCGCGGGGGAAGCCTTGGCGGGCGGCCATGCTGACGGTGATTTCGGCGGTGTGTGTGCAACTTTGGGCACGGCATTTGATTAGCACTGATGATTGGACCTATCCGGCGTTTGTGCATCCGTTGGTGCAGGCCCCGGTGTTTTTGTGCGGGATCACAGCAGCGCTGGTGGCGCAGCGCGGCGGGCTACCGAATATGCGGATATTGCCGCCGCTGCTGTTGGCGTTTGCGATCGGGTTTTTGCCATTGTTGCAGATACAGGAACAGACGCTCTCGAATCATATTCCGTTTGCAGCGCTGGCGGCTTTCGCGGTGGCGTTGGCAGCGGTCGATGCGGGCTCACCGCTGGCGTGGATTTGGCTGCGGCGGCTGGGCGAGGTGAGCTACAGCCTTTATCTCGTGCATTTCAGCGTTTTGGCGGTGAGCTTGCATGTGTCGCTTTGGCTGCTGCCGGAGGGCGGGCTGGCCACGATGCTGTGCCATTTCGCACTCACGGTGGCGTTGGGCGTGCCGCTGGCGTGGCTTGGGCATCGGTTTGTGGAGCAGCCGGGGATGGCGTGGATGGCGCGAAGGCTGCGTGCGCGTGCCGGTGTAGTGGCGTCAGCTTCATCGAGATATTGATAAGTTGCACCCATCCTACGAGCGGTAGGGTGGGTGCAACTTATCAAAATACGGCGTACTAGATTTCCTTGCGCTGCATCATGCCCGCCATGTTCTCGGCCTGACGGATGGCCAGCGAGACGATGGTGAGCGTGGGGTTGCAGGCGGCACCGGAGGTGAACTGGCTGCCGTCGGACACGAACAGGTTCTTGATGTCGTGGGTTTGGCCGTATTTGTTGACCACGCCATCGCGCGCCTTCTCGCTCATCCGGTTGGTGCCCATGTTGTGGGTGCTCGGATAGGGCGTGGTGTCGAACACGCGGGTGGCACCGACTGACTCATAGATCGCGGCACCTTGCTGGAAGCCGTGATTGCGCATGGCGATGTCGTTCGCGTGATCGTCGAAATGCACGCTGGCGACGGGCAGGCCCTGCTTGTCCTTGGCCACCGGATCAAGCGTGATGCGGTTGGTTTCGCGCGCCATGTCCTCGCCGACCAGCCACATGCCGGCCATGTGGGGGAAGTCTTCCATAGCCGAGGTGAAGCTGCGGCCCCAGCCGCCGGGATCGAGGAAGGCGGCCATGAAGGGCAGGCCGAGGGAGAGGGTTTCCATCTCATAGCCGCCGACAAAGCCACGCTTGGTGTCGTGCCGTGCTTCGTCACGCACGATGCCGGCCATGGTGGTGCCGCGATACATATGGACCGGCTTTTCGAACGTGGCATACACGCTCGCCGTCATGTGTCGCATGTAGTTGCGACCGACCTGGCCGGAGGAGTTGGCGAGGCCATCGGGATACATCGACGACGCTGAGTTCAGCAGCAAACGCGGGCTTTCGATGGAGTTGCCGGCGACGGCGACCACGCGGGCCTTTTGACGCTGCGTCACGCCCTTTGAGTCCATGTAGACCACGCCCGTCACCTTGCCGCTGGCGTCGTGCTCGATCTTGTGGACCATGCTGCCAGGGCGGACTTCCATGTTGCCGGTGGCCTCGCCCTTGGGGATTTCGCTGACCAGGGTGGACCATTTCGCACCGGATTTGCAGCCCTGAAAGCAGAAGCCGATCTGCTGGCAGGAGCCACGTCCGTCACGCGGCTGGCTGTTGATTGCCATGTTGCCGCTGTGGAATTCCTTGTAGCCGAGTTTGGCGGCACCGGCGGCGAGCACCTTGTAGTTGTTGTTGCCGGGCAGTCTTGGGATGCCGTTGGTGCCGGTGACGCCCATCTTGAACTCGGCCTTGGTGTAGTAAGGCTCCATTTCGGCCAGCGTGATCGGCCAGTCGTGCAAATTGGCACCGGGCAATGCGCCGTAGGTGGTGCGGGTTTTGAATTCGTGTTCCTGGAAGCGCAGCGAGGCGCCGGCCCAGTGGACGGTGGAGCCGCCGACGGCCTTGACGATCCAGGCCGGCAGATTGGCAAAATCCTTCGCCACCCGCCAGGAGCCGGAGGTGGTGCGCATGTCGGTCCAGGCGAGCTGGGTGAAGCTGTCCCACTCGTCGTTGAAGAAGTCCTGCGTTTCGGAACGGCCACCGGCTTCAAGGATCACCACCTTGATGCCGCGCTGTGCCAACTCGTTGCCCAGCGTTCCGCCGCCGGCACCGGAGCCGATGATGCAGACGACGCTGTCGTCGTTCAGATCAAACTTTGCCATTTGCTGTCTCCCTCCCTTTTTTAACTTTGTTTTGGCGAGCAATTTTACCGCTTTCGTTGAACGCTGTGCGATTCAGCCGAAAGCGATACTGCTCTACGTTGTTGGCAGCCAGTCGATGTCGGCAAAGCCGCGGTTGATGTAGCCGCCCTTGTCGGCTGAGGCGCCCTCGTAGCCGAATTTCGGCCAGAGCTCCTTTTGGTTGTAGAGCGTGACAACAAGGTCAGAGCGGAGCTTGGCGAAGAACGGCGTGTGGGCGATGCCCTGCAGGATGGCGACGCGATCGGCTTCCCAGTTGAGCGCGAGATAGTTGGCGGCTTTGAACTTGGCGGCTGCGTCTTCATCGAGGCGAGCGACGCCGTCCATCAGCATGGCTTTTTTGCCGGCGTCGGCGGCCAGTGCGTCATACGCGGCGCAGGCGGCGACGTAGTATTTGTCGGCCAGATGGTCGTGCGGGAAGATGTCACGCGCGGCTTTGACCAGCGTTGCCATGGCGTGCGGCGTGAGGTTTTTGGCTTCCTGCGCCCAGGCGGCGTCAGCTGATATGCCGACGATGAGACTGGCGGCGGCAGGGGCTGCGGCGGTGGCGGCGAGGAAGCCGCGCCGTCCGATCTGTTCTGGCTTGTCGATGGTTTTCATTTTGATTTCCTCCTGCTTGGTTCAGGTGTTTAGCGATACCGGCCGTGTTTTTGCAGCACTTCGATCCGGTAGCCGTCGGGGTCGGTGACGAAGAAGAACTTCGCCAGCAATGCGCCGTCACGGTGAAATTCCTTCACCGGATTGGGCTGCAATTTTTCATGTTCAAAGCGGGCATGTTCGGCGTCGAGATCGTCCACCACGAAGGCGATGTGGCCGTAGGCGTCACCGTGCGTGTAGGGCTCGGTGCGGTCGAGATTGATGGTCAGTTCAAGCTCGAAATCATCCTCATCGGATTTGAGGTAGACGAGGGTGAAGCTTTCAAAGGCCAGCCTTGTTGCCACCTTCATGCCGAAGGCGCGGCTGTAGAAATCAACGGCGCGGGCTTCGTCGGCCACACGGATCATCGAATGGATGGGTTTGGCCATTAATGCTGCTCCCGCAACCAGGTGATGATGGTTTGGCGGATGTCTGGGTCCGCCTGGCGGTAGGCCATGATGGAGCCCTTCACCATGGCCTGGGGATTGGTCAGGTACGTGTCGAGCGTGGTTTCGCTCCATACGATGTCGGCGGATGCGTAATCGCCAACATAGGTGAAGCCGGGCAACGAGCCTGCTTTGCGGCCAAACACACCGGCGAGGTTGGGGCCTTGGCGCGGGCCACCATCGGCGGTGACCACGTGGCACGTGCCGCATTGGCGGGTGAACAGCGTGGCACCATCCGGCTTGGCGGGGGCAGGGATGTTGAATTGGGCGTGGGCACACGAGACGGACAGAAAATACGTCACCGCGAGGCTTATGGCCTGCGTCAGTCGGATCACCCGGTTTCCTCCGTCTTACTTTTGGTAAGAGAAAGCTACCGAGTGCCCGCCTGAGGCCGGTAGTATCAGGCTACGACGGCGATTTTTTCTCGCATTTCTCTCGCTGTCATCGTTTTTTCGGGCGCATCTTTGCGTCTCAGACGCTGGGCCACCTGTTCGGCGTGCAGGTCTTGGTGGCGTAGATAATGCAGGCATGTGACACGAAGGAAGGAGGCGAGATTGGCGATTTCGTTCTGCTGGGCGAGCACCTCGTCGTGCAGGACGCCGATGAAGCGGGCGACCGACATTTCCTCCTTGCGGGCGATCTCTTCGAGAATGTCCCAGAAGGCCGCCTCAAGCCGGATGGAGGTGGCGTGGCCGTGCAGGCGCACAGCGCGGGTTTCGGCCGCGTAGCTGGCAGGATCTTGCGAGCGGAACAGGCAGCACATGGTGTTTCCTGACGTTCTGGTGCGGGGGCTTCAACCCTCTGATGCCGAGGATATGCGGTGTTTGGCGAAGACCGCAATTCCCCCGAACGCGGCCTCGCCATTCTGTGACCGGACAGGTTCACAACCCGGCTCTTTTCACCCGGGCCAGAAACGAGGAGAGTCGGCACCAAGAGGGATAACGGGAGGATTGAATGATGGTCGGGGAGAACAAGACGCGGGCTGCCTTGGCATGACGAGTGCCACATCTGCTGCGCACGTACTGTCCGGCTTGCGCGTTCTCGAACTTGGCCAAGTGCTGGCCGGCCCGTTCGCCGGGGCAATTTTCGCCGACCTTGGGGCTGAGGTGATCAAGATTGAGCGCGCCGAAGGTGGCGATGATGGGCGTCGTATGGGCGTTGCGTTTCACAATGATGATTCGCTGATATTTCAGGTGTTCAACCGGGGTAAGCGTTCGCTGGCGATTGATCTGAAGTCTGAGGCGGGTGTGGCGGTGCTGCATGAACTCGCCGCCACCGCTGATGTTCTGGTGCATAATCTTCGCCCTGGCGTGGTGGAGCAGTTGGGCATTGATGGTGCCTCGATGTGTGCGGGGCATCCCCGGCTGATTTATTGTGAGATGGGTGCGTTCGGCCATGTTGGGCCGGATCGGCTGCGGCCGGGGTATGAGCCGTTGTTGCAGGCCTATAGCGGGCTTTCCAGCATCAATGGCGGACAGGATGATCCGCCGATCCGCATGGGGGCGTCGTTGTGTGATCAGGGCACGGGCATGTGGGCGGTGATAGGCGCATTGTCGCTTTTGCAGCGGCGGCACAGCACCGGGCGCGGCGGTGTGGTGAATGTGTCGCTGCTGGAGACAGCGCTGAGCTGGGGCGCGCAGAAGATTGACGCGTTGATGAACCAGGGGCAGGAGCCGCAACGGCACCGTTCCGGCCATCCGGATTTCGCGCCCTATGAGGCGTTCGATGCGGCGGATGGGCCGTTGTTGATCTGCGTTGGCAATGACCGGTTGTTCGCCAAGCTGTGTGCGGCGATTGAGATGCCGGATTGGCCGCGTGATCCGCGTTTTGTCACCAACCGCACGCGGCTGCAGCATCGTTGCGCGTTAAATGATTTGCTGAACGCGCGGCTTCTGACACAGCCACGCAGCCATTGGGTTGAACGGATTGGTGCCGTGGGTGTGCCGTGTTCGCCTATTCACAGCGTGACGGAGGCTTTGGCGCAGGAGCAGGTGCAGGCGCTGGGCCTTATTCAAACCGTGCCCGGTGAAAGTTTTACGCTGACCGGGTTACCGCTTTCCATCGACGGGGAGCGCCCGGGCTTGCGTTCTGCTGCGCCGAAGTTGGGCGAATGGAAGGCGGCCCTGGCGTGATTTTTGCTGACACGCTTAACTAAGTTTTCACCAGTAGCAAGGGGGCGGACATGAAGCGCAGGAATGTTCTGATCGGCGGAGCGGCGGCGGCACTTGGGGCTACTTTGGCGCGGCCGTCGATCGCGCAACCGGCGAAGGTGTTGAAGTTCGTTCCGCAGGCCAACCTCTCCAGCCTGGACCCGATTTGGACCTCGGCCACCGTGGCATTTATCCACGGCTATATGGTGTGGGACTTGCTATATGGCTTGGACGAGAAGCTGGTGCCGCATCCGCAGATGGCGGCGGGGCATGAGGAATCGGCCGACGGGCTGACCTTTACCATCACGCTGCGCGACGGGCTGACCTTCACCGATGGCGTGCCAGTGCGGGCGGCGGATTGTGTGCAGAGCATCATGCGCTGGTCCAAGCGCAACCCGATGGGCGGCACGCTGATGTCGCGCACCAATGAGCTGGTGGCGCTGGATGACAAGCGGCTGCAATTCCGGCTGAAGCAGCGTTTTCCCTTGCTGACCTATGTGCTGGGCGGCGAGGGCTGCTTCATCATGCCGGAACGCATCGCCAAGACTGACGCATTTACCCAGATCAGTGAGATCGTGGGCTCCGGCCCGTTCCGGTATCTGCCGGATGAGTATGTGAGCGGTGCGTCGGTGGCCTATGTACGCAACGAGAAATATGTGCCGCGGCAGGAAGCGCCGAGCATGTGGGCCGGTGGCAAGATCGCGTATTTCGACCGGGTTGAGTTCAAGATCATTCCTGACCCGGCAACGGCCTCGGCGGCTTTGCAGCGCGGCGAGGTGGATTGGTATGAGCAGCCACTGCCCGATCTCATCCCCAATCTGCTGAAAAACCCGGCGATCCGCACGGAGGTGCTGGACCCGCTGGGCAGCCTGGGCGTGATGCGCTTCAATCATCTGAACGCGCCGTTCAACAATTTGAAGCTGCGCCAGGCGTTTATTCCAGCACTGGATCAAAACGACATCATCCAGGCAGCTTATGGCGATCTGGCCGGGAAGCTTGGGCGCGCCGATGCCGGGTTCTACACGTCGGGCTCGCCGTTTGCGACCGGTGCGGGCATGGATGTGTTGCTCGGCAAGCGCGACATGGCGCTGGCGCGCAAGCTGGTGGCTGAGAGCGGCTATAAGGGCGAAGAGATCGTGCTGATGGCCCCCACCGATCAGCCGGTTCTGCTGGCGACGGCGCAGGTGGTCAATCAGTTGATGAAGGATATGGGGCTCAATGTGAAATATGCCTCGATGGATTGGGGCACGTTGATTTCACGCCGGGCGAAGAAGGAGCCATCGGCGCAGGGCGGCTGGGATATGTTCTGCACCACCTGGGCGGGCCTTTCGACGACCAGCCCGGGCAACAGCCAGCCGATGCGCGAGAACGGCATCGATGGCTGGTTCGGCTGGGCCAAGAGCGAGAAGATGGAGGCGCTGCGTAACCAGTGGTTCGATGCGCCGACGCTGGCCGGGCAGCAGGAAATCGCCAAGCAGATGCAGCTTTTGGCGATTGAGGAGGTGCCGTTCCTGCCAACCGGCATGTTCTTCAACCCGACCGCCTATCGCACCAGCATCACTGGGCTGATCAAGTCCGGCACGGTGCTGATGTGGGGCGTGAAGCCGGTGGCGGCGTGACGCTGCGGATTGCGGTGGGTGGCTTTCTGCATGAGAGCCACTCCTTCGCGCCAATGCCGACGCGCTATGCGGATTTCGTGAAGCCCGGGGGTTTTCCCGGGCTGGTGAGCGGGCCTGCGTTGTTCGATGCGGTGCGCGGGACTTCGGTTCCGATTGCCGGTGCGATTGAGGCGGCGGGCGATGCGCAACTGTTGCCGCTGGCTTGGTGTTTCGCCAATCCGGCGGGGCCGGTGCAGGATGAGGCGTTTGAGCGGATTTCTGGCCTGATCTGTGCCGGGTTGTCTCGCGCGCTGGATGAGGGGGCGCTCGATGGCGTCTACCTTGATCTGCATGGTGCCGCCGTGGCGGATAGTTTTCCGGATATGGAGGGCGAGTTGCTGCGCCGGGTGCGGGCGATTATGGGCGATATTCCGCTCACCATCTCGCTTGATCCGCACTGCAACCTGACGCGGGCGATGGTGGACCGGTGTGATGCGCTGGTGCCGTTCCGGACCTATCCGCATGTGGATATGCGGCAGGCTGGCGCGCAGGCGATGACGCTGCTGCTGGAGCGGATTGCGCACGGCAAGCCGTGGGCGCGGGCGTTTCGGCAGGTGGATTTCCTCATTCCGCTGCCCAATCAATGCACGATGTTCCCGCCGATGAAGCCGGTGGCGGATGCTCGGACGGAGATGGCGGTGGCGCATGGCGTGGCGGAACTCGCGTTCTGCTTTGGCTTTCCGTATGCGGATTTCGATGGCTGCGGTGTTGCGGTGGCGGCGTATGGCGAGACGCAGGCGCAGGCCGATGCGGCGGTGGATGGGCTGTGGCAGTTCATCACGGATCGTGAGGCGTCGTTTATGGGGGCGGTGATGCAGGCCGATGAGGCGGTGGCGCATGCCATGCGCAATCAGGCTGCGGGGCCGGTGGTGATTGCCGACACGCAGGACAATCCGGGCGGTGGTGGGCATGGGGATACCACTGGGCTGTTGGCTGAGTTGATCCGGCAGAATGCGCAGGGGGCGGTTTTTGCGCTGATCAATGACGCTGAGAGTGCGGCTTTGCTTCATGCGGCGGGGGAGGGGGCTTCGGTTTCTCTGGCGCTGGGTGGCAAGTCTGATGGGGTGCCGCTGGTGGTGCAGGCGCACGTTGAGAAGCTGACGGATGGGCGGTTTGTGGGCACCGGGCCGATGGCTGCGGGCAATCCTGCCGATTTGGGACCTTCGGCGCTGATCCGCGTTTCGTCGGGCGTGCAGGTGATTGTGGTGTCTCGCAAGATGCAGGCATTGGATCAGTCACTGGTTCGGCATGTGGGGATTGAGCCTTCGTCGTGCCGGATTTTGGCGTTGAAGTCGTCGGTGCATTTCAGGGCGGATTTCCAGCCGATTGCAGCCGAGGTGATTGTGGCGGCGGCACCTGGGCCGGTGATTGCGGACCCGGCGTTGCTGCCGTTCAAGCATTTGCGGGCGGGATTGAGGCTGCGGCCGATGGCGAATGCGGGTTAGCCTGATGCGTTTCGGCTGAAACGCATCAGGCTGCCAAAGCAACGCCCGATTATATTGAACCCGCTTGGTTCAATGTGATCGCGGCTAAGTTGCTCAAGAATCATACATTTCTAGAGCACGAACCTTCGGCCGGATGATTCCATCTGGTCCAAACATGCGCTAGCTGTTTTTTTGGGGGGCCGTGTTTAAGGCCTCCGGTGTTTTCACCTCCGGGCGTCACGCTCTAAATGTCGTCGCGGGCCATCCGCTCGCCTGCGATGCCCTGTAAAATGGTTCGCACATGATCGATCACAGCGTTTATGTCGGTGATCACATAGTCATAGAAACGTTCGCCTCGATCCGAGACGACCGCGATGTCTTGAACCGCGTCAGGTGATAGGATGACCGGGGCATAGCCTCTTTCGGCACAAAAATGGCCATGCTCGGGATGCATCAACTGACGTGATGGTCCGTGGATGACCCCTGCAGCCTTGCTGGCAAATGAAACTTTGTGCTGCAGCGTGCCGACATGGCAGACGTAGCAATCTACGTCGCACAAGGCTGCAACGGATGTCAGCATTGTCTCGCCAATAACACAGCGTACCAGAACACCTGCTGGCAGGCGATTGAGAATATTGGTTGCAACAAGAAATTCAGGATTGAGAGCTTCGCGGTAAAACGGGCTGTGCCACGCGGTAAATTGTGGCGATAGTGCCAAGAGACGGCTCTCCGGGAGCACCCAGCCATCGAGAACGATCCCGAGATTGGGATAATCAATAAGCAAAGTGGAGACGGTTTGGACGACAACATCCGACAGATTCCGGCAAACCCGCCCCGCCCCGCGGATGGTGAATGCGATCAATGGATGGCGCGCTTGCGCAGCGCTCACGGCACGCGGGGCTGCCTGTGCGGCAACTGAGCGGAGCCTGTTTTGAAATTTTCCAGGCAGCCCGTAGGTGCTCAGTAAAAACCCCAGGCGGCGGCTGTCTCGCAGCGCCGCAGCGACCTGCCAGCGCGAGCCAAAGCGCCGGATGCGCCCCGTGAATTCCGGGAAGATCGCCTGTGTTGGACCGAAAAACTCAGAGCCTATGATCCAAAGTTCCATGACTTTGTCGCCACCGCCTTCATCGAGCAGGCGCTGGAGGGCCGGCAGATGGTTGATCAACTGGTGGCCATGACCTTCGATCAGGTCGAGGACGGCGATGTAGGGTGCGGTTTGTACTGGTGGTGGGCTTGAGTGCGACTGATCGACGGCAATTTCCAGCTCGCGGATCAACGTTCTCGTTGTTTCAATGTCAGGCTGCGTCCCGCGGACGAGCGCGATGCCCTGGTCTGGAAGATAGAGGATATTGATCTGAGAGGTCACATGCTGGGAAATCGCCCACCAGCTTTGCCCGTTCTCACTGACGAATTTGTAAAAAAACGGCAGATTTGGGTTGCTGCCCTCGCCACGATTGTCGCGGGTCAATGTTGCCACGCAGCGCGTGGGTGCCCCGGTGAAGACGTCGGCCTGCCAGCCATCGCCGATCAACATGCCAAAGGCAAAGCTTGCGGCAGCGTGCTCGCGGTTGATGTATTGGGCGATATCGAAAGGAGTGCCGGGCTGTGTGACATGCGGCCTTGGCGCATTGGATGGTCCATGAAACAGCTCATGGACATGCTTGTATGACAGGCCAAAGGCCGATGTGCTTGCTTCGCGGAGATCGTGGGTGACCTGCAATTGCATCACACGTTCTGGCAGATTGAGAAAGCAGCCTCGCCGTTCCAGTGTCAGCACAAGTTCCGGAATTCCCCTGTAGGCCCCATGCAGCAAGACCCGGATGGTCTCGGTGGGCTTGATGTCGAATCTCGTGCGGACTTCACCGTCATCGCTGGTTAGGCACAGCACTCCATCCTCAATGACCCAGCCTGCTTCGTCAGAATTTCTGTAGCCACCGATGCGGCCATCCGGCAGGCACCAAAGCTCATCTGATGCGACGTCAGCGAATGGTGAATATAGCCGCCATGGCCGGGCCATGACGAACTCCCGCGTGATCGCGCCAAACGCATAGTCATCGTCCATGTCGCGTCCCGTGCTGCCAGCTGCCGCAGGGCATAGCACGACAGGGTCTATGCGCAAACCACGTGAAGTTGGCGTGGAATGTGAAGGGCGGCAGGATGAGGTGCGCATTGCGAAGGCGCTGGGTTGGCTGTGTTAAATTTACTTGCAGCCAGCACGCTTATATGTCGTAAAAATAAGTGCATTTTCTGACACAGGAACCCTTCCCAATGACCGGCTCTCGTAGTTCCGCAACCTCTGATCTGATGGCGCTGATTTGCCTCATCGGCGGAGCTGTGCGCGGGGCGGGGGAGTCGAATCTTCTGATGCAACTGTTGGTGATTGGGGCGATGGTTCGTCCAGTCGGGCAGGCGTTGGAGGCTTGGCTGCTTGTTGAGGAGCTCTACGCAGACAGGGAGTTCCACGAATCTTCCCGCGATGACGAGGATGGGTGGGAGGGTGAGGACGAGCTTCGTGCGGGCTGGGTTGGCAAAGGCGGTCGCGTGGTGCAGTGGCGGCATGTGACGCGGTTTGGGTTGGCTGTGCTCATTCCCATTCAGTGGGGCGGGATGGTTCGTAAGCCTGAGCCGGCGGTTGCGCGTCGTGGCTGGAGCGTTGTTGGGATGTTAGTGGAGCTTTCGGGTTTTCGTATTTTTTGCTGGGTTTGGCTGCAGCGTCTTGGCACATCCAAAATGTTACGTATTCGAAATGAAAAGCTTGCCGCTGGGGTTGGGATGGCTTGCCACGCTGGGTGATCCCCGCCACTGATCGCCCACCCCTGCATTCGGTGGTGATGGATGTTGTTTTCTCGCCGTAAGCGGAACCCGATGGCTTCGTTTAATGCTGTGGTCCGGGCGTTCAGGCCTCGGGTGGCGCGTGCGGCGATAAAGCCTGCGAAGGCGGCGTTTGGGTCCAATCCGGGTGCGCTGCGGATGCTGAGCTATGCGCCGCGGCGTCTGGCTTCGGGGCGGCCATTGGTGGTGGTGCTGCATGGCTGTGGGCAGCATGCCGAGGCGTTTGCGCGGGATTCCGGCTGGCGGGCGCTGGCGGATATGATGAAGTTTGCGTTGCTGATGCCGGAGCAGCAGGCCTCGAACAATCCGGGGCTGTGCTTCAACTGGTATCGCCCGGAGGACACGCGCCGGGGCGGGGGCGAGGCAATGTCGATCCGGCAGATGCTGAAGGATTCTATGCTGCGGTATCGCAGTGATCCCAAGCGGGTGTTTGTGGTGGGGTTCTCGGCGGGCGCTGCGATGGCGGGTGCGTTGCTGGCGGCTTATCCGGCGGTGTTTGCCGGCGGTGCCGTGGTGGCGGGGCTGCCGGTGGGGTGTGCTCGGACGCCGGTGGGGGCTGCGATGCGGATGCGGCGGGCCGATGTATGGGCCTCGCGGGAGATGCTGGCGTCGGATGTGCGTGCTGTGACGAAAGCGGTGTCTCGTAAGAGCTGGCCGCGTGTTTCGGTTTGGGCGGGTGACGATGACCGGACGGTTGATCCTGCCAATGCCGAGATGATTGCGGCGCAGTGGGGTGCATTGCACGGGCTGGATGCTCTGCCTTCTGAGGAAATTGCGCATCCTCGCGCGCGGCGGCGGGTCTGGGCGAGGGCGGGAAAGGCTCCGGCTGTGGAGCTATGGACGATTGCGGGGCTTGGTCATGGATTTCCGGTCTCGGCGCAGTCGCCCTCAGTGGGGCGGGGTGGGCCTTGGGTTTCGGAATGTGGGGTTTCCGCTGTGCGGGAGATTGCGGCGTTTTGGGGTTTGCGGGGTTAGTTAGAGACGCGCCACGCGGGATTGCCAGAGGCAAAGGGCGGGGGTGATGGCCAGTTCCATGACGAGGCCGAACAGCATTGGGGCGGGTGGGGTGCCTTGGGTGAGGAGGCCCGCAAGCCTGCCAAGGCCGCCGATTAAGACGATCAGGGTGAGGGTGCGAAACATTGGCCCTGCCTGCTCGATGCGGGGGATGTTCCACCAGAAGACGAGGCCAATGCCGAGCAGGAGGCCGGAGAGGTAGCGGATGTGGCTGTCGAGGCTGATCGAGCCTGCATCCTGCGTCATGCCCGGGCCTAAGATCATGCCTGCCAGGCCTGCGAACACCGGGACGCAGCCGGCGATGGCGACTGCGATTTGGAGGCGGCGGCGCTCTATGGCTGGTGTCATACGGCTCCGGATGCGCGCAAGGTGGCCTGGTTGAAGCCGAGTTCGGTGAGGATGGCGTTGGTGTGTTCGCCCAGGGCTGGGATGGCGTCCATCCGGTCACCGCCTGCGGGGGGGCGAAGGGCGGGGAGGGGGCCTGCGGGGGATGCCACGTCGCGCCAGCGGTCGCGGGCGGCGAGTTGGGGGTGGGACCAGAGTTCGGCCATGTCGCGCACTCGGGCGTTGGCGATGCCTGCGGTGTCGAGCCGTTCGACGACCGTTTCGGCGGTGAGGGCGGCGAAGGCGGCGTGGATGATTTCGGTGAGGTCGGCGCGGTGGGCAACGCGTTTGACGTTGGCATCGAAGCGGGCGTCGGTGGCAAGGGCTGGGAATTCGAGGACGCGGTCGCAGAAGATGGCCCATTCGCGCTCGTTTTGCAGGCCGAACATGACAGCTCGTCCGTCACCGGCGCGGAACGGGCCGTAGGGGAAGATGGTGGCGTGGGCGGCACCGGCGCGGGGCGGCGGGGTTTGGCCGTCCATGGCGTAATACATCGGAAAGCCCATCCACTCGGCCATGGATTCGAGCATGGAGATGTCGAGGTGGCGGCCTTGGCCGGTGCGTTCGCGGTCATACAGGGCGGTGAGGATGCCGGTGAAAGCGTACATGCCGGCGGCGATGTCGGCGATGGAGATGCCGGCTTTGACACCCTCATCGGGGGTGCCGGTGACGGAGAGGAAACCAGCCTCGCTTTGGATCAGCAGGTCGTAGGCTTTGCGGTCGCGGTATGGGCCGTCACTGCCATAGCCGGAGATGTCGCACAGGATCACGCGCGGATGAGCGGGGCGCAGCGCTGCTTCGGACAGGCCGAGCCGGGCGGCGGCACCGGGGGCGAGGTTTTGGACGATGACGTCGGCTTTGGCCACGAGGGCTTTCAGCACGTTCGCGGCTTCGGGGTGTTTGACGTCGAGGGTGAGGCTTTCCTTGGAGCGGTTGGTCCAGACGAAATGGGAGGACAGGCCGCGGGTTCGGCTGTCATAGCCGCGGGCGAAGTCTCCCACGCCGGGGCGTTCGATTTTGATCACGCGCGCACCGAGATCGGCGAGTTGGCGGGTGCAGAAGGGGGCGGCGATGGCGTGCTCCAGCGTGAGCACGGTGATGCCGGAGAGCGGGGTCATGTGCGCACCTCGGCGGTTGCTTCCATGCGCAGGTCGCCGTCTGGACCTTGCGCCCAGAGCGAGGCTCCGGTGGGGGTGGCTTTGCCGGCAACGGCGAACGGCGCGATGTCGAAGGTGGGGCTGAGCGCGCGGAAGCTGAAGGCGGACAGCTTGCGGCCATCGTTCTGGCGGTAGAGCTCCATCAGGAGGGTGGCGATGAGGGGGCCGTGGACGATGAGGCCGGGGTAGCCTTCTTCCTGGGTGACGTAGCGGCGGTCGTAATGGATGCGGTGGCCGTTGAAGGTCAGCGCCGAGTAGCGGAACAGGAGGACGTCATCGGGGACGATGGCCTGCATGTATTCGGCGTCGAACGGGGCGAGGCGGGGTGGCGGTGGGGTTTCACCGGGAGGGGCGGGTTCACGATAGACGATGTCGTGCTCCTCCTCGATGGCTGTGCCGTGTTCGCCTGCGATGATGTGGCCGACTTTGACGAAGACGAGGGTGCCGGTGCGGCCGGTTTTGGCGGTGACGTCGAGGATGGTGGAGGTGCGGGTGATGGCCTCGCCCACGTGCAGGTCACGCGGGAATTTGTAGCGTCCGCCGGCCCACATGCGGCGGGGGAGTTCGACGGGGGGCAGAAAGCCGCCGCGCTTGGGGTGGCCGTCTGGTCCGATCTGGCTGGCGGGCGCGGTGGGGAGGAAATAGAGCCAGTGCCAGAGCAGGGGCAGCACGTCGCCATCGCGCGGCTCTGGGTCGGCACGGTCTAGCGTGGCGGAGAGTGCGCGGATGGGGAAATCGGTGATGCGGTCGTGCAGGATTTCCTGGCGGCCGATCCAGGCGCGCAGATGATCAATGTCCATTGTTATTCCTCTTGGGCCAGAACGCGGTCGACCATAATTCCAGAAAGGCCGGTGTAGCCTGCGGGGTCGAGCAATGCTGAGAGTTGATCGCGGGTCATGTGGGCGGCGATTTGGGGGTGGGCGGCGAGCAGGTCGAGGAAGGTGCCGTGGCCTGCAATGACCTCGCGGCAAATGTCCTCGACGAGATCATGGGCGAGTTTGCGACCCAATGACGGGCCGAGGCCCATCATCACGGCTTCGGCGAGCAGGAGCCCGCCGGAGCGGTCGAGATTGGCGCGCATGCGGGCGGGGTCGATGACGAGGCCATCGGCGAGGGCTCTTGTGTGGGCGAGGGCGCCAGCGGTGAGGCAGAAGATTTCGGGGATGGCGGACCATTCCATCTGAAACGGCCCGGTGGCGCGTTCGTGGTCCTGCACCATGGCCTCGGTGAGCAGCCCGGCTTGGGCTCGGACTTGGGCTGCGCAGGCGTGGATGAAGTTGCCGAGCACGGGGTTGCGCTTTTGCGGCATGGTGGAGGAGCCGCCGCGCCCGGCCTGTGCGGGCTCGGAGGCTTCGGCCACCTCGGTTTGCATGAGCAGGCGCACGTCGAGTGCCAGTTTGGCGCAAGTGGCGGTGAGGAGGGCGAGGAATTGGCCGGTTTCTGCCAGTGTATCGCGTGCGGTGTGCCAGGCGATGAGGGGCTGGGCGAGGCCGAGTTCGGCCATCAGACCTTCCTGCACGGCAAGGCCCTTTGTGCCGAGGGAGGCGAGGGTGCCGACGGCTCCGCCAAATTCGCCGACGAGCAGGCGCTGTTTGATCTGGGTGAGGCGTTCGTCGTGGCGCTGGAAGCTCGCGAGCAGGACCGCGATTTTGTAGCCGAAGGTGATGGGGATGGCGTGTTGCAGATTGGAGCGTCCGGCCATCGGAACGTCACGATGCGTGCGGGCGAGGGTGGCGAGGCCGGTGCGGATGGCGGTGAGGTCAGCTTCGATGAGGGCCACGGCGTCGCGGATTTGCAGGATCATGCCGGTGTCCATGATGTCCTGCGTGGTGGCTCCCCAATGCGCCCATTCGCCGTGGCCGTTGGCGCATTTTTTTACGAGGGCGTTGACGACGGGGATGATGGGGGAGCCGGCGCGGACGGTGCCGCTGCCGAGGGCTTCGAGGTCGTAGTCGGATGCGTTGCCGTGGCGCTGGATTTCGTCGCATGCCGCTTGGGGAATGATGCCTAGATTTGCCTGGACTCGGGCCAGTGCGAGTTCCACATCTAGGTATCTCTGCACGCGGGTGGCATCGGTGAAGAGGGCGCGCATTGCCTCGGTGCTGAACAGATTGGCGAACACCACGGAATCGATGGTCGAGGCGGTCAGCATGAAGCGCGCGTCCTAAACTGGTTCCCCGCCGCGTAGCACGGCCTCGGCGGGTTCGGTATAGCCGCCGGCCTCCGCGTGCAGAATGAGGCCGGGGCGGAGTTGGGTGGGGGCTTTGCCGCCGCGCACCGCTTGCAGCAGGACGAGTTTGGCGGGGACGCCTTGGCGGGGCCAGAGCGGCAGAATTACGTGGCTGCCGCAGCCTGCGGCGGTGAAGGCTTCGAGACACTCCGACAGGGTTCCGGCGGAGGTGATGAAGCTAAGTGTGCCGCGGTGGCGGAGCGGGGCGGCGAGTTTTTTTGCCCAGAGCGCCATCAGGCCGGGGCGGGCCTGGCGGGCGAGGGCTCGGGCGTTGTCGGGGGAGCCGGTGGAGGCGGGGGCGTGCCAGGGCGGGTTGGCGAAGGCGTGGTCGAATTTGCCTTCGAGTTGCGCTGTGGCGAGATCGGCTTCGATGACAGACAGGTTGGGGCGGTTGTTGGCTTCGATGTTGCGCCGGGCGAGGGCCGCCATGGTGGGTTCGCGCTCGATTCCCACGGCGGAAAGGTTTGGGATGCGGCTGGCGAGGCAGAGCATGGTGGCTCCGGCCCCGGTGCCGCCTTCGAGCACGCGGTCGCCGGGGCGGGCTTGGATGAAGGCTGCGAGCAGGACGGGCTCGATGCCTGCGCGGTGGCCGGTTTCGCTTTGGTGCAGGATCACTCTTCCGCCGAGCAGATGATCAGGTGACGCGGTCACACCAGTTCGCCAGCCTCTCGCAGCACGCGCAGGGCTTGGCGTTCGTCGTCATCCGCCACCATCACGCGGCGGGGAATGGCACCGATGCTGCCTTCCATGGCGCTGACATGGTTGTCGAACATCAGCGGCTCGATGCCGGCATCGCGCAGGAGTGCCATGACGAAACTCAGCCGGATCGGGTCATTTGTCGTCAACACCACGCGCACGCGTTTTGCACTCCCATCATACAGATCGGGGTGCTCGCCTTGACCCTTGGCAAACCCCGCCGATATGGTGCGCCGGATCGCGCGCCCTGCAAACACCGCCGCGAGAGGAGATTTTGTGTGGGCGTTCTCGCCAATCAGGCCCCTGTGGTGGCAGCGTCGCCGGTGACCTCCAAAATTGTTTCGGGCGAAGACGCCCTGTCGCGCCTTGTGTCGTTGGTGGCTGATGATTTGCAGGCGTGCAATCGCTGCATTGTCGCCAACATGGACAGCAAGGTCGCGCTGATCCCGCAATTGGCGGCGCATTTGGTGGCCGCCGGTGGCAAGCGGATACGTCCGTTGCTGACGCTCGTTTGTGCGAGGATGTGCGGCTACGAGGGCACGCGGCATGTGAATTTGGCGGCGTGCGTGGAGTTCATTCACACGGCAACACTGCTGCATGACGATGTGGTGGATGAGAGCGTGCTGCGGCGCGGGCTTGCCAGTGCGAATGCGATTTTCGGCAACAAGGCGTCGGTGCTGGTCGGCGATTTTCTGTTCGCGCGGGCGTTCGAGATGATGGTCAGCGATGGCTCGCTGCACGTGCTGAAGGTGCTGTCCCATGCCGCTGCCACGCTGGCGGAAGGTGAGGTGTTGCAGCTGGCAACGCAGAACGATCTGACCACGGATGAGACGGCTTATCTTGAAGTGATCCGGGGAAAGACGGCGGCTTTGTTCACGGCGGCCTGTGAGGTTGGGGCCATTGTGGCGGATCGTCCGGCTTCTGAGGCGGCGGCCTTGAAGGAATACGGGGCCAATCTCGGCATGGCGTTTCAGATGGTCGATGACGCGCTGGATTATTCGGCGGATCAGGCGACGTTGGGCAAGACCGTGGGTGATGATTTCCGCGAGGGCAAGATCACGTTGCCGGTGCTGCTGGCCTATGCGTCCGGCGATGAGGATGCCCGGGTGTTCTGGCGGCGGACGGTGGAGGCGAGTGAGCAGACCGACGCAGATTTGGATCATGCGATGGCGTTGATCACGCAGTGCAATGCGATTGGGCGGACGCTCGATCAGGCTGCGGCGTTTGTGGCGGACGCCAAGCGGGCGCTGTCGATTTTTCCGGCTTCGGCGTTTCGGGAGAGTTTGATGGCGGTGGCTGATTATACGGTCAGCCGCGTCCGGTAGAGAAACGGTGGGGTGCTGAAGCGCACCCCACCCTGCGGTTTCTTAGCGTCTGACCGGTTCAAACTGTATCAGTTTGAACCGTAAGTCAGCCGCTAAGCCTATCTTTAGAGGGCATCTTATCGGTTTTGGTTGATTCAACTAAAACCGGATGCACTCTAAGCGACGACGGCGATCTGCTCGCGCTTCAGTTCGACGGCCATGTCGTTCAGCGCCTTCTCCACCCCATTGCAGATCAGATCGATCTCCTCGGCGGTGATGATCAGCGGCGGCGAGAAGGCGAGGCCGTCGCCTGGCAGCATGCGGCCGATGACGCCGTGGCTTTCGAGGATTTTGACCAGACGCGCGCCGACCTTCTGCTTTGGGTCGAACGCCTGACGGGTTTCCTTGTTGGCGACGAGTTCGATGGCGGCGATGAGGCCGACGCCGCGGACTTCACCCACAAGTTCGTGATCCGCAAAGCGGCGGCGCAGTTCCTTCTGGAGATGTGCGCCGACTTCACGGACATGGCTGCCGATGTCCATCTCGTCGTAGATTTTCAGCGTCTCGATGGCGACGGCGGCCGAGACCGGGTGACCGGAATAGGTGTAGCCGGTGCCGAAGGTGCCGATGGTGTGGCTTTCCTCAGCGAGGCCCTGGAACACGCGCTCGTTCACTATTACCGCCGAGATCGGCAAATAGGCGGCGGAGAGTGCCTTGGCGCAGACGAGAATATCGGGCTCGATGTCGAAGGTCTGGGTGCCCCAGTAATTGCCGGTGCGCCAGAAGCCGCAGATCACTTCGTCGGCGACCAGCAGCACGTCGTATTTCTTCAGCACGGCCTTGATCTTGGGGAAGTAGCCGGCGGGGGGGACCAGCACGCCGCCAGCGCCCATGACCGGCTCGGCCCACATGGCGGCTACGGTGTCTGGGCCTTCGGCGAGGATGAGCTGCTCCAGTTCCTCGGCGCAGCGCGTGGCGAAATCTTCCTCGGTCTCACCCGGGCGGCCACCGCGATAGAAATGCGGGGTGGTGGTGTGGTGGAAGCCTGCGAGCGGCACGTCGAAGCTGCGATGGTTGTTGGGCAGGCCGGTCAGCGAGGAGGCGGCAACGGTGATGCCGTGATAGCCTTTGATCCGGCCGATCAGTTTCTTCTTCTTGGTGCGGCCGAGGGCGTTGTTGAAATACCAGGCCATTTTGATGGCGGTGTCGTTGGCTTCGGAACCGGAATTGGCGAAGAACACCTTGCTCATCGGCACCGGGGCGCGGGCGATCAGCATCTCGGCCAGATCGATCATCGGCATGTGCGATTTGGCGGTGAAGGTGTGGTAGAACGGCAGCTTGCGCATCTGGTCGGTGGCGGCCTTGACCAGACGCTCGTTGGAGAAGCCGAGCGAGGCGCACCACAGGCCGGCCACGGCTTCGATGTATTCGTTGCCGGCTTCGTCGGTCACGCGCACGCCGCTGCCGCGATTGATGATCAGCGGACCGTTGGTCAGGTGCGCTTTCAAATCGGTGTAGGGATGGATCACGTTTGCAACGTCACGCGCCTCAGGGGAGTTGGCGCGGAGGGCTGTGGAGCTCGGCGGCGGGGTCATGTTTTGCCTCTTGTGGTTCAGTATATGAAAAGCATAGGCCCGAGGCGGGCTGCGGGGGAAGAGGATCATGGATCTCGGCATTGCCGGGCGCACGGCGCTGGTGTGTGGGGCGAGCCGGGGGATGGGGTTCGCCATTGCGCGCAGGCTGGCGGCGGAGGGGGTGGATGTTGTGCTGGTGGCACGCACGCCGGGTCCGTTGCAGGAGGCGGTGCTTCAGATAGCTGGTGAAAGCCGGGTTCAGGTGACGCCGGTGGTGGGTGATATTACCACGCAGGCCGGGCGTGCGGTGGCGCTTGCGGTGTGTCCTTCGCCTGATATTTTAATCACCAATGCGGATGGCCCTCGCCCTGGGAATTTCCGGGATTATTCGCATGCGGATTGGATGGCGGCACTGGATGCGCTGATGCTGGCCCCGATCGCACTCATTCAGGCGACGATCGATGGGATGGTGGCGCGGCGGTTTGGGCGGATCGTCAATATCACCTCGCGCAGTGTGAAGATCGCGCAGCCCGAGCTTTCACTGTCCAACGGCGCAAGGTCGGGTCTGGTGGGGTTCACGGCTGGGATCGCCCGCGAAATGGTGCGGCACAATGTGACGATCAACAATCTACTGCCGGGGATTTTCGCCACGGACGCACAACGGCGTCATGTGAGTGATCTGGCGTCTCAGACCGGACGGGAATTTGATGCGATCTGGGCTGAGCGCAGTGCGGGCAATCCGGCGGGACGGTTCGGGGAGCCGTCGGAGATTGCGGATTACTGCGCGTTTCTGTGCTCAGCCCAGGCGGGGTTCATCACCGCGCAGAATTTGTTGATCGACGGCGGTGGGTATCCGGGGACGTTTTGATCAGAGCGAGGCGGCCTTTCGAGCCAACGCTTCCTCGGCGCTGGCGACACCGCCATGGGCGGCTGACCACGCGACAGGGTTTTCGAGGAAGCGGCGGACCTCGGTCAGCGCTGCTTCGGAGAAATATGGCTGGTCTTTGCAGGCTTCCAGCACATCCCACCAGGTGGCGAGGCTGTGCAGCGTGATGTCCATTTTCTTCAGCGTCTCGAAGCTGCCGGGGAACACGCCGTAGAAGAACACGACGAAGGCGTGGTTGATGACGGCACCGGCGTCGCGCAGCGCCTGGGCGAATTTGATTTTGGAGCCGCCATCGGTGGTCAAATCCTCCACCAGCAGCGTGCGCTTGCCCTCCGGCACGTCACCTTCGATGAGGGCGTTGCGGCCGAAGCCCTTGGGCTTTTTGCGCACATAGGCCATGGGGGCCATCATGCGATCGGCCATCCAGGCGGCGAACGGGATGCCTGCGGTCTCGCCCCCGACCACGGCCTCGATGGTCTCGAAGCCCACATGGCGGCCGATCTTTTCCACGCCCAGCTCACAGATTTTGGCGCGGGCGCGGGGGAAGTAGATGATGCGGCGGCAGTCGATATAGACGGGGGATTTCCAGCCGGAGGTGAAGGTGTAGGGCTCCTCCGGGCGGAAATTGACCGCTTTGATTTCCAGTAGGATCTTCGCCGTGGTCAGTGCCGCATCGCGGTCCCATTCGGTCTGCTGGGGCGTGGTCATGGCGGCATTCTCCGTATCAAATCGGGGCGAAAAGCTGAGGGCGCTGTTGGTAGCCCCCTGCCGCCGTCACGTCCATGTTTTGCGTCAGGTTGCCTGCGGGAAATCGTAAAGCCGGGCGGGATTTTCGACGAAGATACGATGGCGGATGGCCTCGTCCGGCACCATGAGGGGCATGAGATCGACGAGCGTGGCGTCATCGGGCTTGCGATCGGCAGGTTCGGTGGGGTGCGGCCAGTCACTGCCCCAGATCATGCGCTCCGGTGCGGCGGCGGCGAAGGCCCGGCCGAGGGCGACGCTGTCGGCATAGCCCGGAGGGCCGGAGGTGGTGTCCATGTAGGCACCGGTGAGCATCACCCAGGTTCGGCCGCGGGCGAGGCTTGCGAGCAGGATTTGAAATGCTGGGTGCGAGGTTCCCGCCGCTTTTGGAATGCGGCCCATATGGTCGAACACGACGGGGGCGGCGAGGGTGGGCCAGATCGCTTCGGCGGCCACGATCTGCTCGCCGGTCATGTGCATTTCGGTGTGCCAGCCAAGGCCTGCCACGCGCTGGGAGAGCGGGGCCAGCATGTCCAGCGTGGTGGTGCCCGGTGTTGCAAGATTGAAGCGGATGCCGCGAATGCCGAGGTTGTGCAGGCGCTGGAGTTCGGCGTCGGTGACGGAGGGTAAGACGACGGCAACACCGTGTGCGGAGGTGCCGAGTTCGGCCATGGCGTCCAGCGTGGCGCTGTTGTCGTCTCCATAAGCTGATGGTGTGCAGACGATGGTTCGGGTGGAGCCGATGCGCTTTTGCAGCTTGCGGTATTCGGCGATGGTGGCGTCTGGCGAGGGGCGGAGCACGTTGGCTGTCAGTTTGTAGCGGGTGTTGTAGTGATGCATGTGGCAGTCACACGCGTTCGGCGGCAGGCGAAGTGCTGGGAGCGAGGTTCCGGCGGAGTGCGCGATGGCCTCCTGCGCGTGGCTGATGGAAGCTGTTGCAACGCCGCTCAGCGCTGCAAAGGCCAGCGTTCCGCCAGACCGCAATATGGCGCGTCGGGGCGTGTTGGTGCTGTGATTTGCCATATGTGACGTTCCCCGAGCGATGCGCCTTGTGATTGGCGGATATCATTTTTCGCCAGGGCATCTTACTCTGTTGTGGTTTTGTGTCGTGCTACAAAAGCACAAATGCATCGAATTTACGGGAGTGGATGGAAGCGGTGATCTGGGTTCTGGATGATCCCCGCCCAGGCACGGCGGCACAGGCCATCGGCATTGCCGAGCGGCTTGGGCATCCGCATCGGCGCATCAAGCTTGCGTGGAATTGGAAAGCGCATATGGCGGCGCTGGTGCCGCATGGCTCGCTGATGGGGGTTTCAGCCGAGAGTGGATTTGATGCCCCCGCCGGTGACGCGCCTGAGTTGGTGATTTCCGCTGGACGGCGCTCGGCTCCGGTCGCGTTGTGGTTGAAGCAGCGTTATGGCTGCCGGATTGTGCATTGCATGTCGCCGGGATTGTCCGGTCTGTTTCGCCGCGAGCTGTTCGACCTGTTGGTCATCCCGGCGCATGATCGCCCGGTGGTGGCGGGGAATGTGATGGAGGTGCTGGGGGCACCGCATCGCGTGTCGCCGTTGGCGCTGACGCAGGCGGAGATGGCCTGGGACGAGAGGCTGGCGCATCTGCCGCATCCGCGCATCGCTTTGCTGGTAGGCGGCCCTGTTCGCGCGGTGGGGATGCCGCCGGCGCTGGCGCACACGCTCGGGCGCAAGGTCTCGGCGCTGGCGGTGGCGATGGGCGGTACGGTGATGGCGACCACCAGCAGGCGCACCGGCGATGAGGCGTGTGACGCGCTGGCGGCAGGCCTCGGGCCCGCGATGCATGTGCTGTATCGCTGGGGCGATCCTGATGCGAACCCGTATGTGGGATTTTTGGCGACGGCTGACGCCATCATCGTGACGGCCGATTCGGTGTCGATGATCTCAGAGGCATGCGCCACCGAGGCACCGGTTTATGTGGCTTTGCCGGAATTGGCGGGGCCCAGGCATCGCGTGATGATCGACACGTTTGCCAAGGCTGGGCAGGTTCGGCCGTTTGCCGACAGCGTCGTGCCCTGGGCGCGCATACCGCTTGATGAGGCCGGGCGGGTTGCTGACGAAATCCGCCTGCGGTTCAAGCTGGGTTAGGCCCGCTTAAGCTACGAACGCGTGGAGCGGCGATAGGATCGCCATGTCTGGATTGCCAAAACCATCGTGGCCAGGCCGACAAAGAGCAAAATGTCCTGATCCGCCCATTCCTGCATCTGATCCGCGATCTTGCTGCACAGGATGAACACGGCCGCGCAGTAGCCGAACATCAGCAGTGGCACGCCCACGTTCTTCATCCGGTAGAAGATGACCGCGGCGGGGATGATGCAGGCCAGCCCCAGATAGCCAAAGGCTTGGGCTTCGTAGTGTTGCAGCATTGATGGTTCCTGTTCTTGCTGGCCGCATATTATCGGCGATCATGGGCGCGCCAATGGGTTGTCTGACTATCGCCCCCTCTGTGCGTTGCTGTGGCTTGCGCCGCCGATTTTCTCCGCTATGTAGCGCGGACGCGCGTGCCGCAATAAATTCACGCCTGTGAGGGCGAAAGAGTCACGCAGGCGCTTGGGGAAGGAATGTCGATGATCATCAGCCGCCGGGCCACCGTGGCAAGCCTGCTTGCCGCTCCTGTCGTTTTTCGTGCCGGTCAGGCTCGCGCCGCTGCGAAAACCATCAAGATCAGCCATCAGTTTCCAGGTGGGACGCTGACAGAGGGTGATTTCCGCGACCGCCTCGTCCGCATTTTTGCGCGTGACGTGTCCGCTGCCACCAACAATGAGCTGGCCTTTGAGATCTATGCCGGATCGTCGTTGATGAAGACGGTGGCGCAGTTCTCCGCTTTGCGGCACGGCGCATTGGATATGTCGCTGTATCCCCTGGCTTATGCCGGCGGTGAGGTGCCGGAGGTCAATATCGGCCTGATGCCGGCGCTGGTGTCCAGCTACGCGCAGGGCTTGGCCTGGAAGAACGCGGCGATTGGCACTGAGTTGACCGCAGTGCTTGATAAGCGGGGCGTGAAGATTATCACATGGATATGGCAGGCCGGTGGCGTTGCCAGCCGCAGCACCGGGATTGTCTCGCCCGATGACACCAAGGGGCTGAAGATTCGCGGCGGCTCGCGTGAGATGGATCAGCTGCTGAAGGGTGCGGGCGGCATCATCTCATCGGTCACGTCCGACGAGACCTATGCGGCGATGCAGACGGGCACGCTGGATGCGGCGGTGACGTCCTCCACCAGCTTGATCAGCTTCCGCCTGAACGAAATTTCCAAGGCGGTGACAACAGGCCGCCAGGGCAGCTTCTGGTTCATGCTTGAGCCTTTGCTGATGTCCAAGGAGGTCTATGACGCCCTGACGCCAGATCAGCAGAAGGCGATCAGCAAGGTGGGTGCGGACATGGAGGCGTTCGCGCTGAAATCTGCGCAGGAGGACGATCAACGGCTGGCGGAGATTTATGGCAAGGCCGGGGTGAAGGTGGCCGATTTCAATGCCGAAGCGCTCGGCAAGTGGAAGACCATCGCAGAGGCGACGGCTTGGGAAGACTATGCCAAGCGCAACGCCGCTTGCGCCAATCTGCTCAAGCTTGCTCAGGCGGTTGCGTGAGCGCTCACGCCGAACTCGACCTTGAACACGTAGACGGACCGCGCTCAGGGTTTCTGGGCGTGGTTCAGTCTGTTTTGGATGTCGTGAACGGCGTGCTGGCGATGGGCTCGGCACTGGCCATTCTTGCGGCGGGGTTCGTGCTGACCTGGGAAGTGGTGGGGCGGTATTTTCTCGGCATCGCGTCCGATTGGCAGGATGAGCTTTCGACGTTCCTGCTGATTGGGGCGACGTTTGCCTCGGCGGCGTGGACGCAGGCACGGCGGGGGCATGTGGGGATTGATGCGCTGTCGCTTATTCTGCCTGTCGGTGTGGACAAGGTGCGGCGGGTGCTGGCCGATCTGCTGTCGTGCATCTTCTGCAGCTATTTCACGATGAAATGCTGGCAACGGCTGGTTGAGGCGTGGGTGGATGACCAGACGACGCCGTCGGCGTGGGGTGCGCCGCTTTGGGTGCCATACGCTTGTATGACATTCGGCATGGCGTTGCTGGCGGTTCAGCTGGCGGTGCAAGGGCTGGGTGCGCGTCGATGACCACGCTGCAGCTTGGGCTGGCTTATGGCGGGGCTACGATTGTCGCGTTGTTCTCCGGCATTCCGATTGCCTTCGCACTCGGCGGCGTGGCGACGCTGTTCATGATGGGCTTCATGCCGCATGCATCCGTCGATACCATTGCGCAAAATGTGTTCGAGGAACTGGCGAGCATCACGTTGCTCACGATTCCGCTGTTCATTCTGAAGGGTGCGGCGATCGGCAAATCCCGCGCCGGTAAGGATTTGTATGACGCGCTGCACACCTGGCTTGGCCGAGTGCCGGGCGGGTTGGGCGTGGCGGTGGTGCTGGCCTGCGGGCTGTTCGCGGCAATGGCGGGATCGAGCCCGGCGACGTGTTCGGCGATTGGCAGTTCCGGCATTCCCGAGATGCGCAAGCGCGGCTATTCCCCGGGATTTGCGGCGGGGCTGGTAGCGGCCGGCGGGACGCTTGGGATTTTGCTGCCACCTTCCATCGTGTTGATTTTGTATGCCGTGGCGGCCGAGCAGTCGCTGGGCCGGCTGTTCCTGGCGGGGCTTGGGCCGGGTGTGTTGCTGGTGGTGCTGTTCGCACTCTATGCGGTGTTTCAGTGGCGGCGGGAGTTCAAGCGAGCCGAGGGTGTGGCTGCTGCCGGCGGGCCGCGCAGCCCGATTTTGTCCGACGAGCACTTTACGATGGCTGAACGTCTGCGGGCGCTGCCGCGCGTGCTGCCGTTCCTGCTGCTGCTGACCGGTGTGATGGTGGCTCTCTATGGTGGCATCGCAACCCCGTCTGAGACGGCGGGGCTGGGTGCCGTGATGGCGTTGGCGCTGATTGCCGTGGTGTATCAGGCGTATCACTACCGCGACCTCAAGAAGATTTTCGAGGGCACGCTGGGGGAGAGCGGCATGTTGCTGATGATCATCGGCATGAGCCTGCTTTACAGCTACGTGATGAGCTATCTGCACATCAGCCAGAGTGCGGCAGAGGCGATTGTGGGCCTGCATTTGTCGAAATGGCTGCTGCTGACGGCGATTTTGCTGCTTGTGGTGATGCTGGGCTTCTTCCTGCCGCCGGTATCGATCATTCTGATGACGGCACCCATCATTCTGCCGCCTTTGCGTGCTGCTGGGTTTGATCTGATCTGGTTCGGCGTGGTGATGGCGGTGGTGATGGAGATGGGGCTTATTCACCCGCCGGTGGGGCTGAACATCTTTGTCATCAACCGGATTGCGCCGGATATCGGCCTTGGGCCGGTGATCAAGGGCACCATCCCGTTCGTGGCGCTGATGGCGCTCGGCGTGGTAATTCTCTCGTTTGCGCCCGGCATTGCGATGTGGCTGCCGAACGCGGTTTATCACTAGCTGAGGCTCTGTGGCGTCTTGCGAGTGCCGAAATAGGCGTGAACCTCGGCCACGCGCTTGGTCAGCCTCGGGTAGGGTGAGACGATCTTGAGGAAGAACCCGGCGATGGGCGGCACGAGTTCTTCCTGCTGCATGAAAAGGTCGGAGCGCATTGTCTCGTTCAGCCGGGCGCTGCCGCTGGCGAGCATTTGCAGGGCGCTGAGCGAGGCCGGCAGGTCGTTGGCGAGATAGGCCCCCATCCGGTCGCAGGAAAACTCACGTCCGCGCGAGTAGGCCGGGGCGAGAAACGGGATAAAGTGGCCGGGAAATTTGAGCAGTCGCTTGAGGGGCGTGAGGTGGCCGAATGCATGGTGGCCAAGTTCATGGCCAATGACGAAGCGGATCTGCTGCTCGGTGTCGGCATCAATGATTGCGGATGTTAGCCAGACGAAGCGCCGCCCCACGAGGCGGACCGCCATGGCGTTCATCACGCCGCTTGAATTGTAGACGAAGGCGGTGGGCGCTTCGTCCATGCCAAGCTGCTTCGCACCGTCCTGCACCATCGCGTAGAGGCCTGGGAATTGCTGCGGCGTGACCATGACGTAGTGGCCGTAAATGTAGGCGCGCGTGAGGCATTGGCCGAAATAGATCACGAGGGAAATGACCACCAATTCGATGGCGATCGGGAGCAACCCTGCGGGCTTTGTGACGGCGGTGACCACGAGTACTCCCAAGAGGAGCAGCCAGATCACGCAGCCTACGACGACCATGAAGGTGCCGTAGGTCCGCTCTTTGTCATGACGCAGCGTGTTGGCGAGGTCGTTCATTGAGGCCTCCATGATCATTGTCGCGCCGGACTGTTCCATCTGGGCGATGATCGGTCCAGCTTTGCTTGTGTGACGATTGGCTGGGTTGGGTCTGGCCGGTCTGCTCTTGCGAACTGCCGTGCCACGCGGGATGCTTCCCTTATGGATATATATTCGTTCGACGCCCTTATCATCGGTGCCGGTATCGCCGGGGCCACTTGTGCCGCGCATCTGTCAGCCGACCTTAAGGTTGCACTGATCGAGGCTGAGGAGGTGGCGGGGTATCACACCACTGGGCGGTCTGCTGCGATCTGGATCCAGAATTACGGCCCGGCGGATGTGCAGGCGCTGACCGGGGCTTCGCGCAGTTTCTTTGAGAATCCGCCGGAGGGGTTTGCCGAGGCACCGCTGATGTCGCCGCGGGCATGCATCAATTTGGCGGCTGCGCATCAAGTGGCGGCGTTTGAGACGATGCTGGCGGGCGGCACCGGGCTTCGTGAAATTTCGGTGGCATCGGTGCGAGAGATGATCCCGGCGTTGCGTCCTGATTACGCGGTGCGCGCATCGATCGAGGAAGAATCGTTCGATATGGATGTGGCAGCCCTGCATCAGGGGTTTTTGCGGCTGCTGAAGGCGCAGGGCGGTGTGCTGGCGCTGCGCAACCGGGCCGGACGGATCAGCCGCGAGGGCGGGCAGTGGCATGTGGAGACCAGCAGCGGTGCGATGTTCCATGCGCCTGTGCTGGTGAACGCTGCCGGTTCGTGGGGCGATTTGGTTGCTGAGCAGGCGGGGGTGGCCAAGATCGGGCTCCAGCCGAAGCGGCGGACGGCAGTGGTGATCGATCCGGCCCCGTTCCAGCCTGCAAACTGGCCGATGGTGGTCGATGTCGGTCACACCTGGTACGCGCGGGCGGAGGCTCGGACGCGGTTGATGGTCTCGCCTGCCGATGAGACGCCAGATGTGCCGCATGACGTGCAGCCGGATGAGTTGGATGTGGCAATTGCCATCGACCGCATGCAGCAGGCGCTCGATATCGAGGTACGACGGACCGAGCACACTTGGGCGGGGCTGCGCACTTTCACGCCAGATGGCAGCCTTGCGTTTGGCTGGGACGGCGCGGCCGGTGGCTTCATGTGGTGCGTGGGGCAGGGCGGCTATGGGATTCAGACCTCACCTGCCGCGGGGCGACTGGTGAGTGATTTGGTTCTGGGCCGTGATCCCGGCATTGCAGGCAAGATTCTTGCTAGGATGGACCCAAGGCGTTTCTCCGCCTAAACGCCGCCACATCAGAGAAGCGAGACCAAAATGTCCCTGCACGTGGCCCTCACGCACAAGACGACCTATCGCTATGACCGCGCGGTCTCGCTGGGTGCGCAAACCATCCGGCTGCGCCCGGCACCGCACGCGCGCACGCCGATTTTGGCGTATTCGCTGAAGATTTCGCCCGAGCCGCATTTTTTGAACTGGCAGCAGGACCCGCAGGGCAATTTCCTCGCCCGCGTGGTGTTTCCGAAGAAGGTGACGCATTTCGACGTTGAGGTGGATTTGGTGGCTGATATGGCGACCATCAATCCGTTCGACTTCTTTCTGGAACCGGACGCGGAGGAATTCCCGTTCACCTATGATCCGGTGCTGGAGCAGGAGCTGGCGCCGTTTCGCAAATGCGCGCCGGTGGGGCCGCATCTGGAGAAGCTGATCGGCGAGGTGGACCGCACGAAGCGGCGGACGATTGATTTTCTGATCGATGTGAACCGCATGGTGCAGGAGCGCACCGCCTATATCGTGCGGCTGGAGCCTGGCGTTTGGACGCCGGAGGAGACGCTGGCCCATGCGAAGGGCTCGTGCCGGGACAGTGCGTGGCTGCTCGTGCAGTTGCTGCGAAATCTTGGCCTCGCAGCGCGGTTTGTGTCGGGTTATCTGATCCAGTTGGTCTCGGACGTGAAGCCGGTGGATGGCGGGGCGGAGGGGCCTGAGGCGGATTTCACTGATCTGCATGCGTGGGCCGAGGTGTATCTGCCGGGCGCTGGCTGGATCGGGATGGATGCCACATCCGGTTTGATGACCGGCGAGGGGCATATTCCGCTGGCAGCGTCGCCAGAGCCGCAATCGGCGGCGGCCATTTCTGGCGGGGTGGAGAAGGCGGAGGTGGATTTCGACTTCTCGATGTCGGTGCGCCGCGTGCTGGAAACGCCGCGGGTGACGAAGCCTTATACGGACAGGCAGTGGCAGGACATTCTGGCGGCGGGGCATCGGGTGGACCGGATGCTGGCGGCGGGTGAGGTGCGCCTCACGCTGGGTGGGGAGCCGACGTTTGTTTCGGCAACCGACGTTGAGGCGGCGGAGTGGAACATCGATGCGCTGGGGCCGACCAAACGGGGCTATGCCGGTCGGTTGATGCGCAAGTTGCAGCCGCTTTGGGCGCCGGGTGCGGCGCTGCATCATGGGATGGGCAAGCAGTATCCGGGAGAGCCTATTCCACGCTGGGCGCTGTCGGCGCATTGGCGCGCGGATGGCGAGCCTGTGTGGACGCGGCCGGATTTGCTGGCTGACCCGGATCGCGATCATGGCGCGGCCAATGCAGATGATGCGGCGGCGTTCGCCCATGCGCTGGCGGAACGGTTGCAGGTTGATCCCTCTACCATTCTGCCCGGTCATGAGGACGTGCATTACTACCTGTGGAAGGAGCATCGGCTTCCCGCCAACGTGAAGCTGGAGGACAACAAGCTTGCCGATCCGCTGGAGCGGGAGCGGATGGTGCGGGTTTTTGCGCAAGGGTTGGCTTCGCCGGTGGGCTCCGTTCTGCCGCTGCGCCGGGTGCGTGATGGCAGCGAGCGGCGCTGGCAGACGGGCAAGTGGTTCCTGCGTGGGGACACGATGTTCCTGATCCCCGGTGACAGCCCGATGGGCTTCCGTCTGCCGCTGGAGAGCCTGCCCTGGGCCGATCCGTCACTGGTGGAGCCAGTGTTCGAGCCTGATCCGTTCGAGGATGCGACACCGCTGCCGAGCCAGCAGGCGATCCGCCGCAGCTACGCGCAACGCCGGTTGGGGGCGCAGGGCACGCCGATCGAGAACTTCCAGCCGATGCCGCAGGATGTGCTGGAGATCGGCGAGAGTGCGCATGAGTTGGTGCGCACCGCGTTGTGCATCGAGCCGCGTGGCGGGCTGTTGCATGTGTTCTTCCCGCCGCTGTTTGCCGCCGAGGATTGGCTGGACCTCACAGCAGCCGTTGAAGCGACGGCTGAGGAATTCGGCCTGAAGATTGTGCTGGAAGGCTATCTGCCGCCGCATGATAAGCGGTTGCTGAATTTCTCCGTGACACCTGATCCCGGTGTGATCGAGGTGAATATTCACCCGTCGCACACCTGGCCGGAGCATGTGGAGCGCACGCAGCAGCTCTATGAAGAGGCGCGGCTGTGCGGCCTGACTTCGGAAAAGTTCATGCAGGATGGCCGCCACGTTGGCACCGGCGGCGGCAACCATGTGGTGATGGGGGCAAGCTCGGCGGAGGACAGTCCGTTCCTGCGGCGGCCTGATCTGCTCAAATCGCTGCTCGGCTTTTGGCACAATCACCCCAGCCTGTCGTTCATGTTCGCCGGCCTGTTCATCGGGCCGACAAGCCAGCATCCGCGCATTGATGAGGCGCGCGATGATGCGGTGGCGGAGTTGGAGATCGCGTTCAGCCAGATCTCGCCGTTCAAGCAGACGCCGCCTTGGCTGACCGACCGGATTTTCCGTAACATTCTGGTCGATATGAGCGGCAACACGCACCGCACCGAGTTCTGCATCGACAAGATGTATGACCCGAATGGTGGGTCTGGGCGTCGGGGTCTGGTGGAGTTCCGGGCGTTTGAAATGCCGCCGCATCCGGAGATGTCGGCAGCGCAGATGCTGCTGATGCGGGCGGCGGTGGCGGCGTTCTGGCAGCATCCGTATGAGCGGCGCATGGTGCGTTGGGGTACGCGCCTGCATGACGATTTCATGCTGCCGCATTATGCGCAGACGGACTTCAATGACGCGCTGGAAGAGCTCTCCATGCTTGGCGTGAAGATCGATCCAGAGTGGTTCGCGCCGCATATGGAGTTCCGCTTCCCGCAGATTGGCGAGATTGATGTGCGGGGCATGAACATTGAGCTGCGCGCGGCGTTGGAGCCTTGGCATGTGCTGGGCGAAGAGGCGGCACCGGGCGGCACTGTGCGCTATGTCGATAGTTCGGCGGAGCGGGTGCAGGTGCGCGCCCGCAACTGGGTGGATGAGCGGTATGTTCTGGCCTGCAATGGCGTCGCACTGCCGCTGAGCCGGACGGACACGGTGGGCGAGTATGTGGCCGGCGTGCGCTTCAAGGCGTGGCGTCCGCCGAATGCGCTGCACCCGACCATTGAGGCGCAGTCACCGTTGGTGTTTGACGTGTACGATCGCTGGACGGGGCGAAGCTTGGGCGGGATGCAGCATCATGCGTCGCATCCGGGTGGGCGCAGCTATGACGATTTCCCGGTGAATGCAAATTCGGCCGAGGCCCGGCGGAGGTCGCGGTTCTTCACGATTGGGCATAGCCAGGGGATGGTGCCGGAGCCGAGGCTGGTGGTGGACCGCGATCATCCTCGGACGTTGGATTTGAGGCGGTTTGCATGAGCCGCATGTCCGGTTGAACCGCGAGACCTCGGTTTATCTCGACGTCGTAAGGCTCGCGGCGGCACTGGTTGTGATGTTCGGCCATCTGGCAGGTGCTCGCTTCACTGGAGGGTTCCTGTGGCCGCTGGGTGCGGTGATGGACGACGCGGTGACGATCTTTTTTGTGCTGTCCGGCTTTGTTATCGGACATGCGACGATGGGAAGGCCGGTGTCGGCGCGGGAATACATGGTGGCGCGGGCGGCGCGAATTTTTTCGGTGGCGCTGCCCGCACTGGTGCTGACATTCGCGCTGGATGCCGCCGGGCGTGAGCTGCGGCCGGATTTATACACCCATGCGTGGGGCTATGTGGCGGATGGGCGGCTGTGGCAGTTCACCTGCGGCGTGCTGTTTGCGAACCAGCTTTGGTGGCTGAACGTGCCGCCGGGGTCGGACCTGCCGTATTGGTCGCTGGGCTATGAGGTTTGGTATTATGTGCTGTTCGGCCTTGTGATGTTCACACCGGGGCGGCGGCGGTGGCCGCTGGTGGTTGGTGGGTTGCTGCTGGTGGGGCCGAAGATCGCGGTGTTGTTTCCGCTTTGGCTGCTGGGTCTGGCGGCCAATCGCATTTGCGCGGGGGTGGTTTTCAGGCGGGATGTGGGTTGGCTCTTGTGCGTCTGCGGGCCACTGGCTGGTGTGGGTCTGTTGCTGGTGCTGCGCGGGATGGGGCCGATTACGGTCGGTGGACCTGATCTGATGCGCAGCTACGTGCTTGGCATCGCTTTTGCTGCTCACATCATTGGATTTCGGGCGATTTCCGCTTCCTTTGGCTGGGCGCTGCTGCCGTTCACTGGGGCGATCCGCTGGACGGCGGGGGCGACGTTCACGATTTACCTGATGCATCTGCCGGTGGCGCAGTTCCTGATTGCCGTGCTGCCATCTCCGGCTTTGACGATGGGCGCGCGCTTGGCACTGCTAGGTTTGACGCTGGCGGTTCTGTATTTGCTGGCGGAGGTGACCGAGCGGCGCAAACGGGTTTGGGCGCGCGGCATTGGGGCACTTGTGGGGACGGCACGGGCAGCCAAGCAGCAACAGATTGTTTGAACGAAACCGTCCTGAGATGGTAGGCGTTTGGTGCAACCATCATTTTTGCGCGCAGTGATGGGCGGCAACAGCGCTTGGTTTTCTCACGGTTTGCTGAAATGGTCCGTGTTCAACTTCTTATCCTAATCTTATTTTTATGCTCTGGCTGCGCCCAAGGTGGTGCGGGCGGGCCGTATGCCCGAAATTTCGTCTTCGGAGAGGACGCAACGACGCTGGACGCGGAACAGCTTCGCGCTCTCGATAAGATGGCAGAGGACGTGAGCGCTCCGTTCTATCGGAAAGATACGGTGTGTGTGTCTGCGGTAAGGGTATCGTCCGCGAGGGATGACGCCGAGGCAGAACAGATCAATCATCGCATCAAGTTCGTGATGCTCGGGCTGGTGTACAAGGGGGTGAAGGCCGATCGCATCGTGCGCGGTGTGAAACAGACCCCGGCCACGCGGCAGCTTGGCGATGGGCGGTTTCAGACCCGAGTGGTGGACGTTTTCCTCGCCCCGGCGGAGAGTGGGCCGGAGGATTGCGTTCGGTGATGGCGTGCTATGGGCCACTTCCAAGACTAATTTTTCCAGAGCAATCGCAGAACAATTTTTACTCCCCGGTTCGCTTCATCAACCCATAGCTCTCCATAACTTTCCACACATGCGCGGGAATCATATTGCGCATGCGTGCGGGATGATGGCGGCGGAGATGGAGCACGGTTTCTGAGGCCTTCATCTCGACCCTCGCGCGGGCGAATTCGAGGCCGCGGGGGCCGACGCGGGGCATCAGCCAGCCCATCAGCGGGCGGAGGAAGTTGGGCATTCCCCGCAACGGCAGTCCGCCGGCCGCACGTTCGGTGTTCTTGATGAAGCCTGCGACCGCACTTTGGCGTTTGCCCTTGCTGCCGGGTGTGGACAGCGCGACCTCATTGCCCAGAATGTCCAGCATCTCCTGGCCGCGGTCGTTGCGCACGAGCAGCCATTGCTCGCCTTCGCCGCCCATGTAGCCGATCGTGATGTCCGCCAACGCGTTGGTGTAGTCCACACAGGTGCGGCAGGTGAGCGGGAAGAAATCCGGCGGCAGTTTGGAGATTGGGAGCTTGAGGAACGGAATGGCTTTCACGCGGCCATCGGTGAAGCGCAACTCGACATGGTAATCGGCGCGGAATTCCAGATAGGTGATGGTGGCGGGGTCGTCGGCCAGCAGGGCTAAAAATTCGTGGAAGTGCTCGGTGGTGGTGTTGTCCGAGCAGGGCGTGCCGATGACGTAGAGGCGCTCGAAGCCGAGTTCAGCCTCAAGCGCACGCAGGGCATGGATTTGGCAGGGGATGCCAATGATGGCGAGGCGTTTGAAACCGCGCGCACGGGCGGGTTCCAGCAAGGCCAGCAGCGGTGCGTAGCCCATGCGCATGCCGCGGACCTGCGACATGGCGCTGGCGTCGGTGACGATCACCGGCATGGGCTTCCATTTGTCCGAAGGGTCCGGTGCCATGGTGAGCACCGCCTCGATGGCTCCGGTTTCCAGCAGCCGGGCTGCGATTCGGGTGGTGATGCCGGTCCATTGCGCACCTTCCAGCGGCGTGGTCAGGCGGGCGCGCCACATTTTCTGGAACGGGCCGAAATAGATTTCGTCTGGCCTTGCTTCGTCACGGGCGCGACCGTGCGCTTGGGTTTCAAGGCCAGGGAAGTCGGGTTTGATAAACTGGCAGGCCCGGCCGCACGCCTTGGCATCGGCCATGCGGGAGACGCCGCAATCGGTGCACAGGCCGCGCGGGGCGGCGGGGGCGAGAGCTGGCGCGGAAATCACTGGGAAGCCGACGCTGGTTTCGGTCATGGTGACGAAGCCTAGCGCAGAAGATCGACATTGATAGCCACCCAACACGCGACATCTTCTTTGCTCGCTGTTAACCTGACAGCCCGATGATGCCGGCATGACTTCCCTGCGTATGAAAGGGTGGTACGGCCGGGTTGCAATGAAGGAATGATACCCGCGTGACACGGCCGGCCGCGTTGGATGAGATGGTGGACGGCAAGGGTGGGCTGCGACCGCATTGGCGTGGTCTGTTGGGCTCGTTCTCGTCGCTGGGCGAGGGCGGGTTGGCGGAGCGGGCGCAGCGTCTGCAGCGGGCGTTTGAGGAGGAGGGAGTGACCTCCGTGCTGCCCGGCACCACGCTGAGTGATCGCATTTGGCGATGTGATCCGGTGCCGCTGCCGATTGCCGCGGCGGAGTTCGCAGCTCTTGAGGCCGGGCTGACGCAGCGGGCGCGGTTGCTGGAGGCGGTTCTGGCAGATTTATACGGTCCGCAGACGCTGCTGGCCGATGGCACGCTGCCGCCTGCGCTGGTTTATGCCAACCCCGGCTTCCTGCGTCCGGCGCGGCACATGACCACGCCATCCCGGCTGCAATTTTATGCCGCTGACCTTATTCGCGGCCCGGATGGGGCGTGGCGGGTATTGGCGGACCGAACCAATGGGGCTTCCGGCATCGGTTATGCGCGGGAGAACCGGCGCCTGCTGATGCGGGTGATGCCGGAGGCGTTTCGCACCATGCAGGTGCGCGGGCTGCGGCCGTTCTTTGATATCTGGCAGGACAGCCTGCAGAATTTGGCACCTGTGGGCCGCACCAATCCGACGGTGGCGCTGCTTACTCCGGGCACAGGCTCACCGCCCTGGTTTGAGCATATGTATTTGTCGCGTGAGCTCTCCTGCGCGTTGGTGGAGGGCGGTGATCTGACGGTGCGCGGTGGCGAGGTGTTCCTCAAAACGCTCCGCGGGCTGAACCGGGTGGACGTGCTGCTGCGGCGGCTGGACGGCAGAATGATCGACCCGCTGGAGCTGGATCACGGCAGCCTGCTGGGTGTGCCGGGCCTGATGGACGCGGCGCGGTGCGGCACTATTCGGATCAGCAACGACGCGGGCAGTGGGGTTGCGGAGGCCCCGGCGTTGTCGGCGTTTCTGCCCGCTCTGAGCCTGCGTTTGCTGGATGAGCGTCTTGAATTGGCCTCCGTTCCGACAATGTGGCTCGGTGACGCGCGAGCGCGGGCGTTGGTTCAGCAAGACCCCAGCTGCTGGCTGATACGGCCTGCGAATGACGGCACGGCGCATGCCCAGCAGCCAGCCTCGATGTTGCCGGCGGATCGGATGGCATTGCTGCGCCAGATTGAGGCGCGGCCTTGGGATTGGGCAGCGACGGCGGCGCTGTCGCCTTCCGTGGTGCCGTGTCTGGATGGCGACGGGCTTACGCCGCGGCCGATTGTGATGCGGGTGTTCCTGGTGCAGGACGGCACTGGCTGGCGGGCGATGCAGGGCGGGCTGGCGCGGGTGATTGAGGACGACACCATGCTGGCGGGCGCATTGCCGCAGGGCGGCCTTTCCAAGGACGTGTGGGTGCTGAACGAGGATCGCGGCGATATTGTCGGTCCTCCGGCTGTGGCGGCCCCGACGCTGCAAATTCACCGGGCGTCCGGTGATTTGCCGAGCCGGGTGGCGGATAATCTGTTCTGGCTGGGGCGATATGTGGAGCGGCTGGAGCGTTCGGCGCGGCTGATCCGGGCGACGGTGGCGCGGCTGGCGCGGGGTGCTGCATTGCTGCCGCGTGAGGCGGTGGAGATGAACTCGCTGGCCCGTTGTCTGGTGGAGGCTGGGTGCATCACGCCGGAACTGGCGCATTCCACGGCGAGCGCGGGCATGCTGGGTGATGCGCTGCTGGCCAGCGTGCGTGAGGGCGGGGCGATTCAGGAACGCTTTATGAGCGTGGCGCGGCTGACGGAGAGCGTGCGTGACCGGCTGACGGGAGATATGTACGCCGCCTTTACCCAGGCATTACGGGCGGCGCGGGATGATTGCCGGAACATTGGCCGCAGCCTGGACGGATTAAGCCACGCGATGGTTTCAGTGCAGCGTTATTCCACGACGGTTGCCGGTGTGGCCGCCGAGAGCATGGTGCGTGGTGGCGGCTGGCTGTTCCTTGATCTGGGGCGGCGGCTTGAGCGCGCGCATGCGGTGACGTCGGAGATTGCCATCGCGATGGATCACACGCCGTCGCGCATCGAGACAGGGCTTCGGCTGGTGCTGGAGCTTTGCGATTCCGCCATCACCTATCGCTCGCGGTATTTGAATGTGGTTCAGCCGGCACCGGTGCTTGATCTGGTGCTGATCGACCAAGGCAATCCGCGTGGGCTGGCGTTCCAGCTGGTGGCTATTCACGGGCTGCTGGATGAGCTGAGCGAGGGCGGGCCGCGCGAAATGTTCTCCGGCACAGCGGCGGGTCTGCTGGCGGAGGCGGAGACGTTGGTGGAGGGCGTGCTGGCAGCCCAGGATCAGGCGCTGGCGGCATCGGATCTGCCACCGCATCTGGACGGCATCAGCAAGGCGCTGGGCGAATTGTCCGATCGCATCACGCGGCAATATTTTGCGCTGCTGCCGGTGGTGCAGACGGTGGGTTTAACGGACGACGATGGTATGGCGGTGGAGGATGTGGAAGCCGAGATGG
>CAIJTR010000092.1 GCA_903823665.1 uncultured Rhodospirillales bacterium | reverse complement strand
CGGCGCGCGCGGCGCCGTCCGGTCCCGCAACCCCCAAACCGCCACGCCAAGGCCGGACAGCGCTGTCAACGTCGCCAGCAACCGATGGTCGAACTGCACCGCCGCCACATTCTCGAACAGGTTCAGCCAAACCGGCCTTAGCGCCGCATAGCCGGCCGGCACCAGCGCGCCGTCCATCAGCGGAAAGCTGTTATAGGTCAGCCCGGCCTTCAGCCCGGCCACAAACCCGCCCGCCAGGATCGTCAGCGCCACAAGCCCCACAAGCCCCACGGACGCCGGCCGCAGCCAGGACGAACTGGTCACGGCGCGCCGCGCCCCCAGCCCCATCGCCGTCCACAGCACGCACCCATAAAGCGTCAGCGCCAGCGCCAGATGCATCACCAGCCGATACGGCGACACGGCTGTCCGGTCCGCCTCGAAGCCGGACGCCACCATGAACCAACCCACCCCGCCCTGCAGCCCGCCCAGCACCAGCAACAGCCCGAGCCTGCGCAACAACCGCCCCGACAGCATGCCCCGCGCCCAGAACACAACCAGCGGCAGCGCCAGCGCCAGCCCCATCATGCGGCCCCAGAACCGATGGATCCATTCCAGCCAGAAGATCGACTTGAACCCCTCGATCCCAAACCCGTCATTCACCAAGTGATATTGTGGGATCTGCTGATACAGCCCGAACAGCCGCTGCCACTCCGCATCGCTCACCGGCGGCAGGCTGCCCAAAATCGGCGCCCACTCCATGATCGACAGCCCCGACCCGGTCAGCCGCGTGGCCCCGCCCAGCGACACCATCACCAAAATCATGGCACAAAGTGTATAAAGCCAGATCGCAACACCCCGCCCGTCGCGCTGCAACGGTTGGGCCAAGATTCGCTCGGTCGCGGGGACATCAAAGGGCATAACGGGTATATAGACCCCAAGTCATCGGAGGCCAGGGGGCAATGGCGCATGAGCCGTCAGGTCCGTCCTCGTCTCACCCCCGTTGGGTGTCGCCAACGTCACGGCCCTGGCCACCCGCCTGGCCGTTGATCGTGCAGTTCATGTCACGCAGCAGGCCGTCGGCAAGGCCATACACACACCCATGCACCGCCACATCGGCGCCGCGCGCCCAGGCGTCCTGCATGATCGGCGTGTCCGCCACCTTGCGGACATTGTCGATCACGCTGAGCTCGCACAGCCGGTCCTCGCGCTCCTCGGGTCCTGGCAGGCATTGCAGGATGCGGGCGTTGTCACGCGCCAGATCGCGGATCGGATGCACCCAATGGTCGATCAGCCCATGCCGACGCGAGTCCAGCGCTGCCTTCACGCCCGCGCAGCCATAATGGCCGCACACGATGACGTTCTTGACCTTGAGGATATCCACGGCGAACTGCAGCACGGACAGGCAGTTGAGATCGCCCGGATTGACCAGGTTGGCCACGTTGCGGTGCACGAAAACCTCCCCGGGCTCAAGCCCTGCGATCACATTGGCCGGCACGCGGCTGTCCGAACAGCCGATCCAGAAATATTTCGGCTCCTGCAGGCTCGCGAGCCGGCGGAAATAGCCCGGCTCCTCAAGCTCGCGGGATGTGGCCCAGACGCGGTTCTGCTGAAAAAGGCGCTGCATCGCGGCGTGTCCCGTATCTGGAGGTCCCGGCCGCTCGAACCGGAGAACACCCGAAGAGATCGCGCGCCATACCGCAATGCGCAAGCCGCGCCGTCAGTGCAGCCGAAGCTGGTGATCCACGTGACGCAGTTCGCCCGGCGAGATCAGGGTGGTGGCGCCGACGCGCACGGAATGCAGCCGGCCTTCGATCTCGCGGGCCCAGAAATCGAGGAAGGACTGCAGCACGGGGAATTTCGGCGCGATGTCGAGGTCCTGCCACACGAAGCTTTGCAACACCGCCGGGTGATCCGGCAGATGATACAGGATCTCCGCCGTGGTCAGGCGGTAGCCCATCAATTGGCGCGAAAGCTTCGTGTCGGTGTGCATCTGTCCGGTCTCCGGCGTTGTGGAACCCCTGGTTGATCTGGCCGTGCGTGCTGTGTCCCTCTCGCGGCCGGTCTCTTCGCCGACTGTCATCAGACTGCCACGCAAATATGAACAACCCAATAAAAATCGAGTGATTCCAGAGTGTTGGCACTCGACCATTGCGAGTGCTGCCGATACTTGACATCGAAGCCGCACACTTCTAGATCACTGGCACTCTCACGGGTGGAGTGCTAACAAAGACTCGCCCCGAGAGTGCCAGAACAGTCGCGCGGCCCGGATCCCTGGCTTTCGAGCAGGTCTCCACCACGCGGCAACACCATCGAGGAGCAATCCAAATGAAGTTTCGTCCTCTGCACGACCGCGTCGTCGTCAAGCGCATCGAAGCCGAAGAGAAGACCGCCGGCGGCATCATCATTCCGGACACCGCCAAGGAAAAGCCGATGGAAGGCGAAGTCATCGCCGTGGGCCCCGGCAGCCGCAACGAGCAGGGCGCCATCGTCGAGCTCGACGTCAAGGCCGGTGACCGCGTGATCTTCGGCAAGTGGTCGGGCACCGAAGTCAAGATCGACGGGCAGGACCTGCTGATCATGAAAGAATCTGACATCATGGGCATCGTTGCCGCCTGATAAAGGCCGCCTACGCCCCCTGATCTCCAACCTATCCAAGGAATACACACATGGCAGCCAAAGAAGTTCGCTTCGGCTCTGACGCCCGCGCCCGCATGCTCCGCGGCGTCGATATCCTCGCCGACGCCGTGAAGGTGACCCTCGGCCCCAAGGGCCGCAACGTCGTGATCGACAAGTCCTTCGGCGCCCCGCGCATCACCAAGGATGGCGTGACCGTCGCGAAGGAAATCGAACTCGCCGACAAGTTCGAGAACATGGGCGCCCAGATGGTGCGCGAAGTGGCCTCCAAGACCAACGACCTCGCCGGTGACGGCACAACCACCGCGACCGTTCTCGCCCAGGCGATCGTTCGTGAAGGTGCCAAGCTCGTCGCCGCCGGCATGAACCCGATGGACCTCAAGCGCGGCATCGACAAGGCCGTCGTGCATGTCGTCGAGGAACTGAAGAAGAAGTCCAAGAAGATCACCTCGCCCGCCGAGACCGCGCAGGTTGGCACCATCTCCGCCAACGGCGAGTCCGAGATCGGCAAGATGATCGCCGAAGCGATGCAGAAGGTCGGCAACGAGGGCGTCATCACGGTTGAGGAAGCCAAGGGCATCCAGACCGAGCTCGACGTCGTCGAGGG
>CAIJTR010000091.1 GCA_903823665.1 uncultured Rhodospirillales bacterium | reverse complement strand
TCCTGAGTTCGCACTGCAACTGGATCGGTTCGCTTGGGAAGCAACACGTCCTCAAACGCGTGTTTTGTCAATGTAATTGCCCATTGGAAATTATATAGCTGACAAAGCATCACAAAATAAATCTAACAATTATAAAATTTTACATTTTTACGACATACCAATAAGGCATGAAAGCATAGACAATTTGATGTTAAAATGCTAATACAAGATTAATTGCAATAACTAGATTATTGCAAATTTTTTTTGGACAACCCCAAAAGCGGGATCATAGGTTCCATGGCGAAGATTACCTTCAACATCGCAACCAACATGACGGCTCTTCAAAGCTATGGTGGTGCGATCACCCTCGAAACGTCCAGTGAGGTGGCAGTCACGGGTGGTGCCAACTCCAACATCTATTTCGGCAACAACCTCACCTATAACAATAGTGTTTTGACCGGCGGCACCATCAACGGCTACGCCCAGGTGGCCAATGGTGTGACCACGGTGACATTGACCGGCATCAACATTGCCGGAGCCAGCTATGCGCAGACCCTGACCAGCGCCGATCTGCCCGGCTTATTGGCAAAGACCTTGACCGGTGGTGACACGCTGATCGGCTCGCCCGGCAACGACACGCTCGTGGGTTACGGTTCGGGCGACACGTTCATCGCAGGCTCTGGATCCAACGTGATCAACGCCACTGGTGCCAATAACGTGGCCGTTGAGGCGTGCGGCTACAATCAGGCCAAGGTGACCGCCGGGCTCACGACGATCAGCGTTGTTCGCGCCGACGGCACAGACACAATGACCAACGTGCAGACGGTGAATTTCGCCGATGGACGGCTGGCGTTCAGTACTACCGATGACGCGGCAAAGGTGGAGCGGCTTTATCAAGCGGCACTCGGCCGCGCGCCCGATCAATCCGGCCTCTCCTACTGGACGACCACTTTGGATGGCGGTGCCTCGCTGACCGGGCTTGCGCAGTCCTTCATCGGATCGGCGGAGTTCACCAGCCGCTATCCTGCCGCCACCGGCGCCAACTCCGCTTTCGTCACCCAGCTTTACCAAAACGTGCTGGGCCGCGCGCCGGATGCCAGCGGCAGCTCGTTCTGGGTAGACAAGCTGTCCAGCGGCGCACAAAGCAGGGCTACGGTGCTGACTAACTTCTCAGAGAGCAACGAGAACCTGTCCAACACGGCGCTCGCCAGCGCCAGCGGCATTTGGGTGACAGACCCGGTGGCAGCACAGGTTGCCCGGCTTTATGACACTGCCTTCGGACGCCTGCCGGATGCGCCGGGGTTGACCTCTTGGAAAGTCGCCATTGAAGGCGGCCAGGACAACCTGACCCAGGTGGCCAACGGGTTCGTCAACAGTGCCGAATTCCAGGCGAAATACGGGTCGCTCAACAACAATGACTTTGTCACAGCACTCTACACGAACACCCTGCACCGCGCCCCGGATGCGACCGGACTGTCGTCATGGGTGTCGAAGCTGAATGGCGGCACGGATCGCGGCACTGTTGTGGTGGGGTTCTCCGAAAGTGGAGAGCACGTGTCCAACACCTCGGCCAATGTTTATGGCAGCGGCAGCAGCCTGGGTATCAAGTTCGCCTCATAACGACGCAAGCCACCGCCGCACCCCGGCCGCATCGGTGAAATGGGTCTGCACACGCAGGCCCATTCCGCCATGTGCGCGGGCGGCTCGCATGCCGTCCTCGTCAGTGACGTCATCGCCGATGAAAACCGGCACGCGGCCTGCAAACGGGGCCAAAGCCATCAGCACATCGACCGCACGGCCTTTGTCGATCCCGGTGGGTTTGACCTCCCACGCCATGTGAGACGCACCGACGACGTGATGGCTGGAGGCATCGAGCATGTCGTCCAGTGCCTGCTTGAAAATCGGGCCGGCTGGTGGGGCAAGGCGGTAATGCAGCACGAAGCTGCGGGACTTGCGCTCCAGAATGCTGCCGGGATGCGCCGCCACGAGCGCTTCGGCCTCGGCGAGCCACGCAACCGGCACTTCCGGGACTTCGGCGCGGGTGATGACGGCACCGGGAGCAATCCGGATCGCCCCGCCATGCTCGCCCGCGATCGCATAGGCCACGCCCGGCAACAGGGCATCGACCTGGGAAATGGGCCGCCCGGTGACGATCGCCAACGCATCAGACAGCCGCGCGCGAAGGCCGTGCAACACGGGTGGCAGATCGGGAGGCACCACCACACTGTCCGGCGTAGGGGCGATATCGATCAGCGTGCCGTCAAGGTCGAGAAAAAGTGCCGCGTTGTCCGGCAACATGATCATGCGCGGCACCCGGTCAGGCGGATGTCATAAACCGGGTGTTCCAGCATCGACACGCCTGGGGCTGAAAGCAGCATCCAGCCGTGAAAGTTGTAACTGGCATCACGCACATCGGTAATATCGATAAATGCCGCCTGATCGGTAGGCTGGTCTGGCCCGCGGACGATACATTTGCGCACCGTGATCGTAAGTGTGCCGAAACGCATAGGCTGGCCGGTCCGCCCAGTGAGCGGGGCCACGCGGGCGGTGATTTTATCCAGGGCCGCAAGTTCCACCCCCTCGCGCGGCAGCCAGGTCTCGGGCGGCGGTGGAGGACCGGCCGGAGCGGCAGGGGTTGCGGGAATGAAGATGGGTGCCGACGTTTGCGCGCAAGCAGGGGCAGCTATCAATAGCAATGCCACCAACCCTATGCGCATCACCGCGAGGTCTTGATAGGAGAATGCAGCGACTGCACCATCTCGATGAGGATTTGCCGCATGGCCGCAGCATCAACACCCATCAGCACGGCATCCTCGAAGCTGTCCGTCAGCATCTGCGCCAGTTCGGCGTGGTTTTCTTTCAACATCCGCAGCTTTTCACGACACGAGATGGCGCTACCGTCTGGCTGCGGCCAAAGCTCTGGCGCGGCGATCATTTCAGCGGTGGCAACACGCCCGAACCAGTCGGAGCATTCGCTTTCGGCGTGGTGGTGTCGGGCTTTGGCGCAGCCTGATTCTCCTTCAGCGACGCCTTTACGTTCGACGACAGGTCGCCCACGTTGAAGATGAACTTGCCAAGAAGGTCTTCCAGGCTGGCAGCCGACTGGGTGATGGTGATGCGACCGCCATCGGCCAGCATTTTGTCAGACCCGCCTGGCACAAGCTGCAACACCTTGCCGCCAAGCAAACCGTCAGACGTGATTTCCGCCGAACTGTCGGTCGGCAGAAAAATGTCGGGTTGAACGGTGAAGGCCAGCGTTGCCTGGTAGGTTTTTGGATCGATGGTCGCCGTGCTGATCCGCCCGACCTTCACGCCGGCGATCCGCACGTCTGAACCAGGGCCGAGGCCGTCAATCCGCTCGAAACGCGCGCTCAGCGTATAGCCAGTTGTGCTGGTCCTGCCAGTGCTGGCCACAGCATAGCCCAGGAAGCCCACCGCACCCAGCAATACCACGGCACCTGCCACCAACTCCGACACGTTGCGGCTCGCCATGCTCAGCTCCCCGGCGTCCAGGCTTCGTAATCACCGCTGGCGGCCACCCGTGTGCCTCCGCTATAGTCATGCCCCTGCGGACGATAGCTCGACGCTGTGCCGGTGGCGTTCGGCAGATGCGGCTTCTGCCAGGGCTTGCGGCCCGTGTCCGGCAGCGGCTCATCGGTGGTATAGTGCAGCCAGGAATGCCATTCGGGCGGCACGGCGGTGGCTTCGGGTTCGCCCGCATAGACCACCCAGCGCTTGGTGCGACCGGTGGCGCGCTGCCGTTTCTCGGTAAAATAGCGGTTACCCGCAGCGTCGGAACCGACGGGGCGACCATGCAGCCAGGTGAATATCTTGGTGCCAATGTCCATGCGCAGACATATACGCGAGGCTGCGGCGCTGGTCCACCGCCTGTGCAGGTGTTGCAAGGGTTTGCGAGGTTCTCCACAGGATTTTGTGGTCTGGCGTCGGTTTGACCACCAAATACGCTTCCCGAGTCGTGTGGGGCGCGATAGGTTAGGGGCATGACAAAGATCCCCGCCTGGCATGGACTTCGCACCCGCAAGGCGGACGCCGCCGCCGACCCTGACAGCGCGCCACGTCGCGTGGTTCTCCCGGCCTCGTGGGATGACCGCGCGGCCGCGGCGCTTGCGGCTCTGACACCGGGTGACGGCCCGGTCACTCTGCTGGATGCCGCCACTGGCTGGATCGCCCCGATTGCGCAGCGCGCCCGTCGTGCTGGGATGGACATGCCGATGGAGAACGAACTCCACGCACTTTTACTCTCGCGCCGTGGCACGGCCACCGATCAGGTCTGGCGTGGCGGTGGCTTCAAAACGCCGGGCTTCGTGCTGAACCTTGCGGCGTTTCACGATGCCGAGGACGGGTTTGACAGCGAGGCGTTTGGGCGCGCCGCCTGGATTGCCGCCACCGCAATGGCGCTGCTGTCGCCGTCCTCGCCCACGCTTGCTGTTGGAATGAGCGACCTTGCCGGGCTGCTGGCGCGGATGGGGCTGGATTATGACAGCGAGGCTGCGCGGGATGTCGGTGCCCATCTGGCCTGCGTGCTGCGCGCTGAGGCTGATCGCGCTTCTTCCGGTCTGGCTGAGCGTTTTGGTGCGCTGGCCGAGGCCGATGTGCTGCCGGTCCCACCCGCGACGAAACTGCGTGGCACGCCTGTGATGCTCGCTGCCAATCACCCAATGCGGCACGCGGCAACCACGGCGATTTCCGCACCGTGTCTGGCTGAGGCGTTGTTGGGCGTGGAAACTTGCGGCATTGCTCCGGCATTCTCCCCGCTGACCGACTCCGGCACATTGACCGCTACCGCGCGCGCGACGCTGGCGGCAAATGGCATGACGGCGGAGGCAGCACTGGCGGCGACACTGGCCGGTCGGTCCCCCTTCGCCCTGCCCGGCTCGGCGGCCCATGCGGCGATGCATGACGCGGTGGCTGCCTACATCACCGTGATGCCGGCGCGGCCGGAAGCGGCCCCGGCTCAGGACTCGCGCCGCCGTTTGCCCGCCCGCAGGCATGGCACCACGCAGCGCGCAATTGTTGGTGGCCATAAGATTTTCCTGCAGACCGGCGAGTATGAGGATGGCTCACTGGGTGAGATCTTCATCGGCCTGCACAAGGAAAGTGCGGCATTTCGTGGCCTGATGGACAATTTCGCCATCGCCGTGAGCCTGGGCTTGCAGAACGGTGTGAAGCTGGCCGATTTCGTCGAGGCATTCACCTTCACCCGCTTCGGGCCGGCCGGTGCGGTGGAGGGTGATCCTGCCGTAACGCACGCGACATCGCTGCTCGATTATGTGTTCCGCAACCTCGCCGCCAATTACATGCCGAACTATGATTTGCCGGAAGCGTCCGACGAGGCGCATGACACGGTGGGCGATGGGGTGCGGGATCGTTCGCCGCTGCTGCCGCTCGAATTGCCACAGGAAGCCGCCACGAAGCGCCGCTCGCTGCGTTTGGTTGCGAAATAACGGAGGCTGAACATGGGCCGTATCGAAACCCGCCTGGCTGAGCTTGGCATCACGTTGCCCACCCCGATGGCACCGGTTGCCAACTACGTGCCCTTTGTTATTACCGGTGATTTGGTGGTGATCTCCGGCCAGATTCCGGCGCGTGACGGCAAGGTGGCCTATACTGGCAAGCTGGGTGACGCGGTGCCTATGGATGTCGGCGTGCAGGCGGCACAGCTGTGTTTCATCAACCTGCTCGCCCAGTTGAAGGTGGCGTGCGGGGGTGATCTGGACCGGGTGCAGCAGGTGGTGCGCCTGGGTGGCTTCATCGCGGCCACGGCGGAGTTCACCAGCCACGCTCAGGTGATGAACGGTGCTTCGGACATGTCTGTTGCTGTGTTCGACGATGCCGGGCGCCATGCGCGCAGCACCATTGGCGTGCCGTCGCTGCCGTTGAACGCCGCTGTTGAGGTTGAGGGAATGTTCAGGATTGCCTGATGCGGTTTGAACCCCAATTGTTGGGACTATGACCGAACTTACGCTCAGCCTGCATCGCTCCATTGCTGAAATCACGCCCGAGGAATGGGATGCCTGCGCTGGTGCGGGCAACCCCTTCGTCAGCCACGCATTTCTGTTGGCGGTTGAATTGAGTGGATCGGCAGGCCCACGCACCGGCTGGCTTCCGCAACACGCGGCGTTGCGCAATGCCGAGGGTCTGCTGGTTGGCTGTGCGCCGATGTATGCGAAGTCGCACAGCTACGGCGAGTATGTGTTCGACCATGGCTGGGCCAATGCGTTCGAGCGCGCGGGCGGGCGGTATTATCCGAAATTGCAGGTCGCCTCGCCGTTCAGCCCAGTGCCGGGGCCAAGGCTTTTGACACGGGCGGGTGTCACCACGGAAGCGATGGCCGACGCGTTGGCTCAGGCCTGCGAGCAGCTCAATCTGTCATCCGTGCACGCCACTTTCTGCACCGAGGCGGAGTGGACGGCGCTGGGCGAGGCCGGGTGGCTGCAGCGGATGGGCATGCAGTTCCATTGGGACAATCACGGCTATGCGACGTTTGATGATTTCCTGGGCGCGCTGTCCTCCCGCAAACGCAAATCGCTGAAGCGCGAACGGCGTGATGCCAATGCCTGTGGGCTCGAATACGTGGCATTGCGCGGCGGGGACATCACGGCCGCCCATTGGCGTGCGTTCTACCGGTTCTACTCCTCCACGGTGGATCGCAAATGGGGCAGCGCCTACCTTACCGACACGTTCTTTCCCCTGCTCGGCAAGCATCTTGGGGATCGTGTGGTGCTGATGCTCGCGTTGGAAGGCGGGAAGCCGGTGGCAGGGGCGTTGAATTTGATGGGGGCAGACACGCTGTATGGCCGCAACTGGGGCTGTGATGGCGACTATCCGTTTCTGCACTTCGAACTTTGCTATTATCGCGCCATCGATTTCGCCATTGAGCATGGGCTCGCCCGCGTGGAGGCGGGTGCGCAAGGCGAGCACAAAATCCAGCGCGGCTACCTGCCAACGCCCACCTATTCCGCGCATTGGATCAGGCATACGGGCCTGCGCGACGCCGTCGGATCATTCCTCCAGCAGGAACGGGCGGACAAAATCAGCGAGATGGAGGCGCTGATGGAGTTCAGCCCGTACAAGCGAGCGGGCGAGGATCAGAACGCCAGCTGAACCTTCATCGCCGCCGCTCGGTTGCTCGCCAGTTCGAACGCACGCTGCGCCTCGGCCAGCGGGATGATTTCGGTGAGCAGCGGCGAGACGTCGAGTGCGCCGGTTTCAAGGAAGCGCACGGCCCAGTTGAATTCCTCATGGAAGCGGAAGGTGCCGCGCAGGTTGATTTCCTTGGCCACCAGCATGTTCATCGGCAGCACCACGTCACCGCCGAGCCCCACCTGCACGACCACCGCACCCGGACGCGCCGCACCGAACGCAGCTGCCAGCGCCGGTCCAGCGCCGGAGCATTCGAACACCACGTCGAAATATCCCTTGTTGGCACTGTAGGGTTCGATGGCCGCCGCGTCCTCGCGCATGTTGATCGTCCGGTCGGCACCCACCTTGCGCATGATGGCGAGCGGGGCGTCGAGCAGATCCGTCGCCACGATCTCGCGCGCCCCGGCATGACGCGCGGCCATGGCGCACAACGCGCCGATGGGCCCGGCACCAGTGACGAGCACGCGAGCGCCCAACATCGGACCGGCTTGCTTCACCGCGTGCAGACACACCGAGAGCGGCTCGGCAAAGGCGGCGCGCTCGACCGGCATCGAGGTTTTGACGGCCTGTGACTCATGGCACACCAGCGCCTCGCGGAACCCGCCCTGCACATGCGGGAAGCGCATCGCGCTGCCGAGGAAGCGCATGTCAAGGCATTGATGCGGCTGCCCCGCGAGGCAGTATTGGCACACACCACACGCGAAGCTCGGGTTGACCGCGACCGTGTCGCCCACGCTCACCTGCGAAACCGCGCTGCCGATGCTAGCCACGACGCCGGCGATCTCATGGCCCAGCACCATTGGCTGCTTGATGCGCACTGTGCCGAAGCCGCCGGCGTGGAAGTAGTGCAGGTCGGAACCACAGATGCCGCCAGCGCCGATGCGCACCGTCACCTCATGCGCGCCCATCGGCTGCGCCTCGATCTCATCGATGCGCAGATCATGCGGGGCGTGAATGACGCAGGCTTTCATGGCGTGTCTCCGAAGCGTGCGGCAGCACCGCGATGTGTGTCGGGAAGGCGGGGGTGGCCGAACAATTTGTCGCGCAACGTGCCGCTGCGATAAGCGGTTTTGTAGGCACCGCGCGCCTGCAGCTCCGGCACGATGTGCTCCACGATGTCCTCAACACACTCTGGCGTGACAGTGCGCGAAAGGTTGAAGCCATCCACATCCGCCTCATCGACCCAGGCCTGAAGCGCGTCACACACTTTCTGCGGGCCGCCGACAATCGGCTGCTGGCGGCTGCCGAGCACGAAACTGTCGATCAGCTTGCGCTTCGTCCAGGTGGAGGCCGAGCGCGTGGTGATCGCCTCGACGTTGGATTGATTGCCCTGCGTGGTCTGATGCTGGATCGGCTCGTCCATGTCGAACTTGGCGAAATCCATGCCGGTGGAGGCGGAGAAATGCGCCAATGCGCCCTCGGCACTCGCGTAACTGCGATAATCCGCCAGTTTCTCTGCCGCCTCCGCATCTGTCCGGCCGGTGACGATGGTGGCTCCCACGAAAATCTTCAGCGGATGCTTGGCATGGGCGCGTAGGTCGGCCACCAACTCTGCCACCTGCTTCTTGCTGGTGCCGTTGACAAACACGCACTCGGCATGGGTGGAGGCGAATTGCCGCCCGCGCGTCGAAGTCCCCGCCTGATACAGAACCGGCGTCCGCTGCGGCGTGGGCGCGCAGAGGTGCATGGCGTTGATGGCGTATTGCCCCACCCCCTGCACGCGGCGAACCTTGGTGGGGTCGGTGAAAATCCCAGCCTCGCGGTCCCGCACAAGGGCATCCTCCGCCCAGCTGCCTTCCCAAAGCCGGTAGACAGTATCGAGATAATCATCCGCCCAGTCATAGCGCTGATCATGCGGAATCTGCGTTGTCAGCCCTACGGCGCGGGCGGCCGAGTCGAGATAGCCGGTGACGATGTTCCAGCCCATCCGCCCCCCGGTCAGCGCATCGAGCGTGGACATGCGCCGCGCGAAGATGAAGGGCGGCTCATAGGTGGTGGCCGACGTCACGCCAAAGCCCAGATGCTCCGTCACCGCCGCCATCGCCGGGATCAGCATCAGCGGATCGGCGAGCGGGATTTGCACCGCATTGCGGATGGCGGCTTCAGGCCCGCCGCCGAGCACGTCATAGACGCCGAGTACATCGGCCAGGAACAGCCCGTCGAACAAGCCGCGTTCCAGCGTTTTGGCCAGAGCCGTCCAATACGCAAGTTCAGTGTGGCGATGCGACTGGTCTCGCGGGTGCCGCCACATGCCGTGCTGGATGTGGCCGACGGTGTTCATGTCGAACGCATTGAACCGTATCTCGCGCGGCATATTTAACGCTCCGAACGCGGATCAAACGCGTGTTGCAGACCGTCGCCGAGGAAGTTCACGGCGATGACGGTGATGAAGATCAAAAGGCCAGGATAGACCGCAAGCGCTGGTGCCGTCGTCACCAATTCCTGCGCATTGTTCAGCATGTTTCCCCAGCTTGGCGTGGGTGGCACGATGCCGAAGCCCAGGAAGCTGAGCACAGATTCGGACAAAATCACCCGGCCCACCGTCAGCGTGAACGAGACGATGATAGGGGTGGCGATGTTGGGCAGGATGTGCGTCGCCATCATGTACCAAGCACTCGCCCCAGCAGCACGAGCGGCGCGCACGTAATCGCGTTCACGTATCTGCAAAGTGGCAGCACGCACGAGGCGGGCGATGGCCGTCCAGTCCACAATCGAGATGATCACCACGATGCGCCAAAATCCGGCGGCACCGGAGCGGGCGAAATCCTGGCTGAAGCCGAGTTTGGTGAGGTCGATGGCCCCCAGCACGATCAGCAGCGGCAGCAGCGGCAGTGCGATCATGCCATCGGTGAAACGCATCAGTGCGTTATCCACCTTTCCGCCGAAATAGCCCGCGGAGATGCCGATGGCGACGCCGACCATGCCGCCGATCAAGGTGGCGAGAATGCCCACGAGCAGCGAAATCTGCCCGCCGATCATCAGCCGCACCAACACGTCTCGCCCGGCTTCATCCATGCCGAGATAATGACCAGGGCTCGGCGGATCAAAACGGCTGAACAAATCCGCCGCATTCGGATCGATGCCGAGCAGCCATTGCATCGGGTAAGCCGCCAGCACGAACAAGATCAGTGCTGCGAGTATGACAAGGCTGATCATGCCGGTGCGATGCTTGCGGAAACGCCGCCAGCGCAGCCGCCACACGCCAATGGCAGCCTCTGTTTTCATCATAGTGGCGCTCATCGCGACATCCTCGGGTCGAGCCAGCCATAGGCGAGGTCGGCGGCCAGATTGCTTAGCAGCGTCACCAAGGTTGCGAACAGCAGGCCGGAGAGGGCGAGGTTGAAGTCGTTCGATAGGATCGAGTCATAGATCATCTTGCCCATGCCGGGCTGAGCAAACATCGTCTCGGTCAGCAACGCGCCGCTGAACAAGGTGCCAAAGCTCAAGGCCATGACAGTGACGACGGGGATCATCGCGTTGCGCAGTGCGTGGACCAGCACCACACGGCCCTCCGCATTGCCCTTGGCACGGGCAGTGCGGATATGATCCATGCGCAACGTCTCAATCATGCTGGCGCGCACAAAACGGGTGAAGCCGCCGGTGTTGGCCAGTGCGAGTGTGGCCACTGGCATGATGAGGTGGCGGAGGTGATCAACGAAGCCTCCATCGTCAATGTTGGCGATGCCGCTCGCCGGCAGCAAGTGCAGCTTTACGGCAAAGACCAGAATCATCATCAGGGCGAGCCAAAACACCGGCACGGAAATGCCGGCAAAGGCCCCAAGGTTGATGATGCCGTCAACGATCCCGCCGGGCCGCAGCGCCGCTGAAATCCCCAAAATCAGTGACAAGCTCACAGAGATCACGAAGCTTGCCAGCATCAGCTTGCAGGTTACCCACAATGCCGGGGCCAGCACCTCCAGCACCGGTTGCGAGTGCGTGCGGGAGAAGCCGAGATCGCCTTGAACGGCCGCGAGCAGCCAATGGCCGTATCGATACATGAGCGGTTGATCGAGGCCATAGATCGCACGCAGGCGGGCCACCACTTCGGGCGTCGCACCAGGGTTGGACGCGATCATCACGTCCAGCGGATCGCCGGGCATCAGGCCGATGAGGCTGTAGATGACAAAGCTCATCACCAGCAGCACGAGGGCTGCCTGACCGATGCGTTGCAGGATGAAACGGCGCATTCCGCTCACTCCTTGAAATGACAGGCGGCTTGGTGGGCACCCTGCCCCGCCACCGCTTCGAGCACCGGCACAACCTCAGAGCACATCGGCTGCGCGCGCGGGCAGCGTGTATGGAACACGCAACCTGTTGGCGGGTTCAGCGGGCTTGGCATTTCACCCTTGATCGCTCCGGCATTGCGCGCCCGCTTGCGACCAATGCGCGGCACGGAGGCAAGCAGCGCCTCGGTGTAGGGATGCGCCGGTTTGCCGAACAGCGCCTCACGCGGGCCTACCTCTACCAAGCGACCGAGATAAAGCACCGCCACGCGGTCTACCAGATGGTTCACCACGGCCAGATCATGGCTGATGAACAGGTAGGACAGGCCGAGTTTCTCCTGCACCTCCTTCATCAGATTGAGCACCTGACTCTGGATCGACACATCCAGCGCCGAGAGCGGCTCGTCCGCCACGATCAGGCGTGGGTTCGGCGACAGCGCGCGGGCAATGGCGATACGCTGGCGCTGGCCGCCGGAGAACTCGTGCGGATAGCGGTTGAGCGCGTCACGCGGGAGGCCGACCTGCTGCACCAGTTCCTCAGCCCGCGCCATGCGGGAGGCGGACGTGCCGATACGCTGGATCAGCAAAGGTTCCGCAATGGTCGAGGAGATCGGCATTCGCGGGTCGAGCGCGCCGAACGGGTCCTGAAACACGATCTGAATTTTGCGACGTGCGGCGGGCCAAGTGCGCGACGTCAACGGCACGCCTTCGAAGCGCAAGGTGCCCGAAGTGGGGGGTTGTAAGCCAGCCACGGTATAGCCGAGCGTGCTCTTGCCGCTGCCGCTTTCGCCGACGAGTGCGAGCGTCTCACCCTCTGCAATGCTCAGCGACACGTCCTGCACCGCGCGCACCACCCGACCACCGGGGCTTGGGAAATGCACGCTGATATTCTCGATGTTTAGAAGCTCGGTCATGATATTTTGAAACACGCGGCGAAATGGCCAGGCGCGTGCTCCAGCGATGGTGGCTCGCTCACGCGGCAACCTGCGTCGGCCAACGGGCAGCGATCGGCGAAGCGGCATCCCCGCACATGGTCGAGATTGGGAACGCCACCTGGGATCACCGGCAGGCGATCGACCCGATGATCCGGGTCCGGCAGTGTGGCGATAAGCCCGCGCGTGTAGGGGTGCAGCGGCCTTGCGAACAGATCGTCCGAACTTGCCTGTTCCACAACCTTGCCTGCGTACATCACGATAATCTCGTGGGCGATCTCGCTGATCACCGCGAGGTTGTGGCTGATGAACTGAATGGCGGTGCCGCTGCGCTCCTGCAGATCGAGCATCAAATCAAGGATTTGCGCCTGGATAGTAACGTCGAGCGCCGTGGTCGGCTCGTCGGCCACCAACAGCGCAGGCTCACAGGCCAGCGCCATCGCGATCATCGCGCGCTGGCGCATGCCGCCGGACATTTGATGCGGATAGTTCAGAGCACGGGCCTTGGGCGAGGCGATGCCGACTGCGTCAAGCAATCGCACCGCTTCGGCACTCGCCGCGTCCCAGCTAAAGTTTTTGTGCAGCACAAGAACTTCGGCAATTTGCTGCCCCACCAGCATAACAGGATTGAGCGCCGTCATCGGCTCCTGGAACACCATCGCCACATCGCGCCCACGCATGGACTGCCAATCCGATGTTGATTGGCCAAGCAACTCCCGCCCGCGCAGCTTGATCGAGCCGGTGACACGGCCCGGCTTCGGCACCAGCCCCATCAGAGAAAGCGCCGTCATGGATTTGCCGCAGCCACTCTCTCCCACAACGCCTAGGGTACGGCCCGCCTGCACGCTATAGCCAATGCCTGCCACGACCCCGCGCTTGCCAAACTGCACGCTGAGATCTGTCACCTCCAGCAATGCCGTCATTCGGACGCCCGCCAGTTTTCTGCCCAATAGACCGCATAATCATTATGGCCGGTGGGATTGTATCCCTTCAGCCATTTCGGAACGGAGTGCACTTCGACACGAAAGAACAAGGGCAACACAGGCAACTCATCGGCATAAGCCTGTTGAATGGCGATCCAGGCCTGTTTTCGCTTATCGGCATCAAGCTCCGTCTCGATGGTGTTGATCGCTTCATCCGCCACCGCACTGTGCCAATTCATGTAGTTGGTACCGGAGTAATTATTGTCCGCATTTGGCACCTGATCACTGCCTAAGATCTGGCGCGGCGTGCTTTCCACCGGAAACAGCCATGAATACAGCACAACGCCCTCAAAGCTGCGTTTCTTCAGCGTTTCACCAAACAGATTGCGCGGCGTTTCGTTGTGCGTTGTGCTGTCGATGCACGATGCCTTCCACTGACTTTGAATGACCTGCTGCATCAACTCGCGCAGCTTGACGCCGACGGTCACACGAAACTCAATGGAAAGCTTGGCACCGGCCGCATTCCGGCAAATACCATCCGGCCCTGGCTTCCAGCCCGCTTCAGCCAACAACGCGCGGGCACGGCCCGGATCGTAGTCATAATGCGCGACATCATCGGTATAGCTGTGTTCAAGCGGGCTCACGAAGCTGTTGGCAATGGGAAATTTCCCCGCGAACAACCGATCGTCCATCGTCTTACGATCAATGGCGTGCAACAGAGCTCGGCGCACCCGAACGTCGGCCAGGATCGGATTGTCGAGTTGGATGTCAATGTGATCGTAGGTCAGCGCGGGCTTGAAGATGTAGCGAAACCGGTCCGGCTCGTTCTTGATCAAAGCGAGCGACTGATCAACGCTGAGGCCCATGCCTTCACCCGGTGTCATATCAACATCGCCCGACTGCAAATTGGCCAAAAGGGCGGCGGTGTTGTCGATGGTGCGGAACACGATGCGCTGAAAGCCCGGTTTGGTTCCCGGCCAATAGGGATTGGGTTTCAGCGTGATGGTTGAACCCGACACAAAGTCGCTGACCAGGAAAGGGCCGTTCCAAAGCCCCGGCGTTGTGGGTGCGCGGTTGTAGACGCTGTGATTGATATAATCGCCAGGGTCTTTGGCCGCCTCGTAGATCGGCCCCTCGATATGTTCGGGCAGCAAATCGCCGATGCGATCATAGAGCGTGCTGACCTCGTCGAGATGCATCACGGCGGTGAGTTCATCGACCACCTCAACCGCTTCAACACGCCCCCAGGTGCGGGTATTGGCGAAGCCGGAATTCGGGTCGGCCCCCACCTTTGCGGTGAAGGCGAGATCGCGGGCAGTAACCGGCTCGCCGTCCCCCCATTTCAGACCGGGTTTGAATTTGACCGTCACGGCCATACCGGGCACGCCGGCAGCTCGCTCCTCGATCCGCACGAGGCCGTTTTCGAGCGTTGGCAGTTCCGTGCAGTAAAGGCAGGTGTTGGTCCAAGTGACATCAAACGCCGTCATCGGCCGCAGTGCGAAACCCTCAATATAGGATTTCACCGCCTCAGGATTGATGGACGGATGCATGTTGCTGGGGAACGAGGACAACCCGATCACCAGCGTGTCGCGCGCCCATGCTGCCCCCGATGCAACAAGCATCAGGGACAGCAAAACCAGCGCTTTGGATCGTATCATTCAGCGCGCCAGTTTTCCGACCAAAGCGGGCTGTAATCGCCATGACCTGTGGGCGTGAAGCCCTTCAGCCACTTCGGCAGAACGTATGGTTCCGCCCGGAAGAATAGCGGCAACACGCGAACCTGATCGGCGTAAATTTTCTGCATTTCCGCCCAGATCGGCTTCGCCTTTGCAGGGTCCAACTCCTGCTCAGAGGCAGCGATATCGGCATCAAGCTTTGGATCAGCCATCCCGATATAGTTGGCACCACCATAATTGTTTGCAGCACTCGGGGTTTGATTGCTGAAGAGTGTCTTGCGCGGGCTCTCGTTCACCGCACTTGACCACGCATACATTACCATACCGGTATAGGTGCGCTTCTTGGTGGTCTCACCGAACAAGGTGCGAGCGGGCTCGTTCTTGATCACCGTTTCAACACACGCGGCCTTCCATTGGCTTTGCAGCACCTGCTGCGTCAACTCACGCAGTTTGAGTCCGGCGGTGGTGGCGTATTCGAATGAAAGCTTATCACCAGCGGCGTTGCGGCAGATGCCGTCAGCCCCCGGCTTGAACCCGGCCTCTGCGAGCAGCGCCTTGGCCTTGGCGGGATCATACGGGTAGGTGGCGGTGTCTTTGGTATAGTTGCCATCAAGTGGGTTGACCCAGGTTGCCGCCACCGGCTGCTTGCCCTCGAACAGCTTTTTAACCAGCGTCTCACGATCGATGGCGTAGAGCAGCGCCTGACGGACGCGAATGTCTTGCAGCAGCGGGTTCTCGATTTTCAGATCGATGTGCTCGTATGTCAGGCTCGGCTTGTAGATGTATTCAAACTTGTCCGGTGCTTGCTTTTGCAATGCAATCACCTGATCGATGGAAAGAGCAGGTGCATCACCGGGGGCCATATCGATGTCACCGGACAGCAAATTGGCGTTCAGCGCCGCCGTGTTCTCAATCGTCTTGATGATGATGCGTTTGAAATACGGCTTTGTTCCCGCCCAGTGCGGATTCTGCTCCAGCACCACCTGCGCACCCGACTCATATTTGGTGACCATGAACGGCCCGTCATATAGCCCAAGCGTGGTCGGCGCGCGGTTATAGGCAGTGGCTTTCAGATAATCGCCAGCCTCTTTCCCCTCCGCAGCCGCGGCCTCGATATGCGCCGGGAGCAACTGGTCCCACACATTGTATGCGACATAGACGCGGTCGAGATGAAGCACTGCCGTGTGGTCATCGATCACGTCAATCTTCTTGGCGCGGTCCCACGGATCGTTGTTGCTGAAGCCCGACTTCGGATCGGAGCCGAGCTTCCAGGTGAACACGAGGTCCTTCGTGGTAACCGGCGTGCCATCGGACCATTTGAGGTCAGGCTTGAGGGTGAACGTCACCGCCATGCCCTTCTTGCCGTCCGGCAGTTCCTCAAATTTGGCACCGCCATTCTCAATGGTGGGAAGCGTGGTGCAGAGCAAGCAGCTGAGCTTCCAGTCCTTGTCATAGGCGGTAATCGGCCGTGTGGCGAAGTCCAACACGTAGCTTTTGATCACCGTGGGATCGATATTCGGATTGAGGCTAGGCGGAAACTGCGCCACACCGATGACGAGGTCGTCCTTCGCCAAGGCGGGGGCGGCGAGGCCTGCCCAGATGGTAAGAGCAGCGAGGGCGGCGCGAAACTGCATGATCATCATCCTGTCACGGCGTTGTGGCGTGTCATCAAACGTGGGGATACCACGCGGTGTCAACGAGGTCGCGGGGGTATCACACCCTAGGCATCTGGTTCTGACAAATTCACTTCAATCAGAACCGTGTCGGTGGCGAAATGCGCACTGTGCCATGCGTTCGCCGGCAGATGGACGACAACGCCCGGAGCCAACGTGACCTTACCGGCTTCGCTTTGAAGTGCGCCGGAGCCTGCAGTGACAATGAGGAATTGCTCATGCGTGTGGCTGTGCCGGGTGGCGATGCGACCAGCGGCGACCTGAACCTGACGCAACGTGGCACCATCGCCGTGCAGCGGCGGCGTTTCTGCGCCGGGCTCTAGCTTCCATTTGGCAAATGCGCCGATTGTCATCTTGATCTCCGGTGGTTGAGCAAAGCCGCCTACGCCCGCCGGATGTTCCAGAATATAGGCAGGCCATCAAGCATCCCGGTCAAGTCCGCCCGGTGCGCCGTGGGCGTGATGGTTTGGCCCAGCGGGATATAGGGCACATCCTGGAATGCTTGCAGCTGAAGGTCGACGGCGATCTTCTTCTGCGCCTCCAGCCCCTCGGTCTGCAGCCATTGGGTGCGCAGCGCCTCAATCCGGGGGCTCTCCGGCCATCCCGGTGCAGCATCGTGGCCGTTGCCGCGCATGAACACGTTACCGGCGGGATTGATGTGATCCGTCCCGGCCCATGACGTTTGGAAGATGCTCCACCCGCCCTCAGACGGCAGGCCCTGCTTGAAGCGGCGCTGGATCGAACTGGCCCAATCCATGCTCGCCACCTCCAAATTGAGCCCGACGCGAGCCAGAATGTCGGCGGTGACGGCGGCCAGCGCCTTCACGCTGGCAATATCCTGCGGGGCCATGAGCAATACCGTCTCGCCCTTGTAGCCGCTGGCGGCGATGTCACGCTTGACGCGGTCCAGATCGCGTGGGCCGGTCAAAGCCGCCATGCCCGCGTCGCTCGCCATCGGCGTGCCTGGGCAGAAATAGCCGACGCCGTCATTCCACCGGCTGTGATCCTCGCCGTTTACCGCGGTCATATAGTCGCTTTGCGTGATCGCCCCGAGCAGGGCCCGGCGCAAAGCGGGGTTGTTGAACGGTGGCTGCGTCTGGTTGAAGCGCATTGTGGCGATCGTGCCGGTTGGCACGACTGTGCGCAGCGCCACGCCGCGCGCCGACTTCAGCAGTGGCAGCAGATCAGCCTGTGGGGTGTACCACCAATCGACTTCACCGCGCTGCAACGCCGCCGACGCCGTGGCCGGATCTTGCAGAATGGTCCACTCGATGCGGTCAAACCGCGCCACCTTGCCGCCCGCCGTGCGCTCGGCTGGCTCGTTTCGCGGCACGTAGCCCTCGAATTTCTTATAGACGACGCGGGCACCGGCGATGCGCTCATCGGCCACATAAACGAACGGACCGCTGCCGACCGGGTCAGTAATGGGCTTTGTCGGGTCAGCCTCTGCGATGCGCGCCGGCATCACGGCGCAGATCATCGGCGAGGTCTTGCTCAGCGCATCCGCCAGCAGCGGGAATTTGGTCTTCAGATGCACAAAGAGCGTGCGGTCATCCGGCGCAGTGATCTCGTCCGTCGCCGCAGCCAGGGCTTGGCCATACACGTCACGCTTCATCCAGCGCCGAATCGAGGCCGCCGCATCTCGTGCGAGAACCGGCTCGCCATCATGAAATTTCAGGCCGGGGCGCAGCACCAGCTTCCACAGCAGTCCATCATTCTCGACACTGTAGCCCTCCAGCATCTGCGGCTGCGGCGTGTAATTCTGGTCCTGGCCGAACAGCGTGTCATACACCATGAAGGCATGATCGCGCGTTTGATAGGCCGTAACCCATGTTGGATCGAGCAGCGCTAGATCAGCGTCCGGGACGAATCGCAGCACCCGGCTGCCTTGCGCACGACCGATCGAGGGTGCCCCGAGGGCAGCGCCCAGGGTTGTCGCAGAAGCGGCGAGAAAAGAACGACGCTGCATCTTGGGCTGTCCTCCAGGGGCTTACGGTGGGAGTATGCCGAAGCTTGGCTGGGAGGGAAGAGGCAATGGAATCAGTAGACGTTGTGGTAGCGGGGGCCGGTGTGGTCGGCATTGCGGTCGCGCGCGCGTTGGCGCTGGCCGGGCGTGAGGTGATTGTGCTCGATGCCGCCGAGGGCATCGGCACCGAAACGTCGTCGCGCAACAGCGAAGTCGTCCATGCTGGGATTTATTACCCGAAGGACAGTCTGATGGCCCGGCTGTGCGTGGCTGGGCGTCGCCAGCTTTATACGTTTTGTGATGAACGCCACGTGCCCTACCGCAAATCCGGCAAGCTGATCGTGGCCACCTCTGCGGAGGAAGACGAAAAGCTCGCGGGCATTCAGGGGCGGGCGGAAGCCAACGGTGTGGAGGGCATGCGCGTGCTCAACGCTGCCGAGGCACGGGCGCTGGAGCCCAATCTCGCCTGCACCTCGGCATTGCTCTCGCCCGAGACGGGGATCGTGGACAGCCACAGCTATATGGTCGCTCTGCAAGCCGAGGCGGAAGCGCATGGCGCGATGTTCGTCTTCCACAGCCCCATCGTTTCAGGCCGCGCCATTGAAGACGATGTAGAGATTGAGGTGGGCGGCAGCGATCCGATGTCGCTGCGCTGCCGGACGCTGATCAACAGTGCGGGCCTGCATGCCACCGAGTTGGCCCGGTCGATCGTGGGAATGCCAAGCCAGCTTGTGCCCCGGCAATATTATGCGCGCGGCTGCTACTTCACCCTCGCAGGCCGCTCGCCGTTCTCCCGGCTGATCTATCCGGTGCCGGTGGCCGGCGGTCTTGGCGTGCATTTGACCATCGACCTGGGTGATCAAGCACGGTTTGGGCCGGATGTCGAGTGGATCGACAGCATCGACTACACCGTCGATCCGACGCGCGCCGACAGCTTCTATGATGCGGTACGACGTTATTGGCCCGCACTGAAGGACGGCGCGTTGCAGCCGGGCTATGCGGGCGTGCGACCGAAACTCTCGGCAAAGGGCGATCCGGCCTGGGATTTCGTGGTCCAGCCGCCCACCACGCATGGGGTGAGCGGACTGTTCAATCTGTTCGGCATTGAGAGCCCCGGCCTGACATCGGCCATCGCACTTGCGGATATGGTCGCGGAAATGGCTGGTTAAATTACGCCGCCACTTTCTCCACGCGCGTCAGCATGCAGCCGGGGCGGGCAGTGTGGATGTTGATGAAGGCCGTTCGCTCATCGTCCAGCGCCCGGGCGAGTTGGGCGTCGATCTCGTGGCCGTTGCCGACATGGCCGAGATCATAAATGCACTGATCTGCCGCATCATAGGACCGGAGCGAGACGAGGCCGTTGGCCACCACCGTCGGTGCAATTTCGTTTTTGGCGGCGAACCGCTCGCAGGCGCGCTCGTGGACGAAGATTGGGCTCGGTGTCCAGTAGATGCCGCGCGGGCGGGGCAGATTATAGGAACCGAGCAGCATCATTTCGCCGGGCTCGCCAAGGCGCAGGCAATGACGGCACGGAAAGCCACCTTCTGCGGTTGCGGCCATGCGGCGCAGCGTGTTGCCGTTGTCATCCTTCCCGGTGGCGCGAAAACGCTCGGCGGTGGCGGTGTCGATGGCGATGCACTGAAACTGGGGCATGACGATTCTCCTGTCTGTGCCCGTTTATGGAGCCGCCGGAGTGGTGCCACACTCCGCTTCTTGCGCGCTTGCCAGATGCCACAGCGTCACGACCCGTTCCGCGTGATCCTCCAACTCCATCGTGGTTGGAACCGAGCGCTTCCACAGCGCGGTCATGCCGGCACGTGGGAGATAGGCGCGGCCGGGATCCGCGACCCAGACCTCGGCGGTGGCGGCCATCGTCCGCAGCCAGGGCAGAATATGGCCGGTCATCGGGGCCTCGTAACACACGTCACCGCACAGGATCATATCCCACCGGCACGGCTCGCCCACCACATCCGCCAGCACGTTGACGACCGCGTTGTTTAGCCCAGCATTCAGCGCGATGGCGGCATGAGCCAGCGGGTCGATCTCACTCGCATCAACCAATGCAGCCCCGGCATGAGCGCAGGCAATGGCCGCAAGCCCGCCGCCGGCTGCGAAATCCAGCACGCGTTTGCCGCGCACGATTTCAGGGTTGTCGAGAATATGGCGAGCCATCGCCACGCTGCCCGGCCAGGCGAACGCCCAGAATGGCGGCTCGGTGCCAGTTTCCGCCAGCCACGCCTCGGTGGCCTGCCAGATCGGCGTGATTTCAGTGGCCACGTGGAGCGAGATTTCCGGCACCAGCACGTGATGAGAGATTGTTGTGCTGGACCGGATGAAGTCGGCCGGATCTGTCAAATGCGGCCCAGCACGATGAGCACTGCGATCATCAGCCCGAATTCGCGATTGGACCGGAACAGGCGAAGACACAATGCTGGGTCATCAATATCCATCGCCTGTGCCTGAGTGTAGAGAACCAGTGGCGCGCCCATTATGAGCCAGGTGATCGCCAGCGCGTTCAGCCCGGCCTTCCAGAATGCGATCATGAGCAGGAGCGTGGTGATGGCGTAGCAGGCGAGCAAGAACCATCGCGAATAGCCTGCGAACAGCCGGGCGGTGGACTTGATACCAACCAGCGCGTCGTCCTCACGGTCCTGATGCGCGTAAATCGTGTCGTAGCCTAAAATCCAGAAGATCGCCGCCGCATAGAGCCAGTAGGCGCTGGCATCGAGATGGCCGGTGCCCGCGGCATATCCCATTGGAGCGCCCCAGCCGAAGGTGAAGCCGAGCATGAGCTGTGGAAACCACGTCACCCGCTTGGCCAGCGGATAAAGTGCTACCAGCAGGAGTGAGCCGACGCCCAAAAGCTGCGCCGTGCGGGAAAGTTGCAGCAAAATCACCAGGCTCACGATCAATAGCACGACCAGAAACCACGCTGCCTGACGCATTCTCAGCGCACCGGAAGCAAGCGGACGACCAGCGGTGCGCGTCACCTGACGATCCAGATCGCGGTCCCACATGTCATTGACGACACATCCCGCGCTGCGCATCAGGAAGCTGCCGACGAAAAACAACGTGATCAGCCACGCCGTTTTCGGCCACGGGGCCTGTGCCAACAAAATAGACCACAGCCCCGGCAGAAATAGCAGCCACGCGCCGATCGGCCGGTCCAGCCGAGCCAGCAGCACATAGGGCCGCCACGATGCGGGAAGTTTTGCCACCCATCCATTGGCGGCGATATCGGTGTAGGTGTTCATAACACTCAATCAGCGCAGGCACATGACCGGGTCAATCCGCCTTTTTACCACGCAAGCCCTCGCATCCGACCTAAATATCCAGGCGACACCGGAGCAGGCGCATTATCTCGCGAATGTGATGCGTCGCGGTGTCGGCGATATTGTGGTGCTTTTCAACGGTGTTGACGGTGAATTTAACGCGGAAATAACCGCGATCAAGCGTGACCGTGCGGTGTTCGCGCTACGCGACAAGCTCCGCCCGCAGCTCGCTCTGCCCTCGATGACGCTGATTTTTGCGCCGCTGAAGCGGGACACGACAACCTTCGTGATCGAAAAGGCAACCGAGTTGGGTGTCACACATATCCGCCCGGTTTTCACGGACCGCACCCAGGCAGGGCGCGTCAATCTGGACCGATTCCATGCCACCGCGCGGGAGGCGGCCGAGCAATGCGAGCGTCTCTGTGTGCCCTTGATCGACGAGCCGGTGCGGTTATTCGACCTGCTCGGGGCCTGGCCACATGACCGGCTGTTATTCGCCGCCATTGAGCGTGCGGACGCCAAACGACCGGAATTCCGGCCCAATCCGGCAGCGCTGCTGGTGGGGCCGGAAGGCGGTTTCACACAAACCGAGCTTGACGCGATGCGCAGGCTCTCGTTTGTTAAACCGATCAGTCTGGGGCCGTTGATCCTTCGGGCCGAGACAGCGGTGATTGCGGGTCTGGCTCTGGTGCAGGCGTGCGAGAGCCGATAGACATTCCACACACGTTCAGACAATTCACGGAATTCAAATGTCCAATCCCGGAGAGGCCGACGCCACACCGATCACCTCGGTGCGTCAGCTGGCTGATTATCTCGCCACCGGGTGCAAGCCCGCAAGCCGGTTCACCATTGGCACCGAGCACGAGAAATTCGGATTCCGGCGGTCTGATTTCACCTCGCCCACCTACGACAACAGCGGCATTCGCGCCATTCTGGAAGGCATTGCCGAGGATGGCTGGGAGCACATTCTCGATCACGGCAACCCGATCGGACTGAAAAAAGGCAGTGCCTCGGTTTCGTTGGAACCGGCCGGGCAGTTGGAGCTTTCGGGCGGGATGCTGGCCGATCTGCACCAGACCAAAGCTGAGTTTTCCTCGCATTTTGACGACGTACGGCGGGTGGCCGAACCGCTCGGGCTGGGCTTCGCACCGCTCGGATTTCATCCAACGCACACACGCGCGCAAATGCCGTGGATGCCGAAAAGCCGCTACGCCATCATGCGCCGCTATATGCCGCTTGTGGGCTCGATGGGCCTGGACATGATGACGCGCACCTGCACCGTGCAGGTCAATCTCGACTACAGCTCTGAGGCCGATATGGCGGCGAAGCTCAAGGTAAGCCTTGCCCTGCAGCCGGTGGCCACAGCACTTTTCGCCAACTCGCCGTTCTATGAGGGCAAGCTGAACGGGCTGCTCAGCAACCGCGCCAATGTTTGGACCGACACCGACAACCAACGCAGCGGCATGCCCGCCATGATGTTCGCCGAGGATTTTGGCTTCGAGCGCTACGTCGAATGGGTGCTGGACGTGCCGATGTATTTCGTCATGCGCAACGGCGAAATGATTGATCTGGCCGGACAATCATTCCGTGGATTTATGGCAGGCAATCTAAGCAACACCGAGGTCGGCCAGGCCACCATGGGCGATTTTGCCGACCACATCACCACTGTGTTCACCGATGTACGGGTGAAGAAATTCCTCGAAATGCGAGGAGCCGACGCAGGCACGCCAGAAATGATGCTGGCGCAGTCAGCATTGTGGGTGGGCCTGCTTTATGATGACGCCGCAGTCGCCGCTGCGGGTGAGTTGGTCCGTCGGCACGAGTGGAGCGAGTACGAGGCGCTGCGCCCCGCGGTGGCCCGTCAGGCACTGGACGCCAAACTGGGCCGTGGCACGGTGCGAGATATCGCGCGTGACATGGTCGATATCGCAATACAGGGACTACGCGCCCGTGCCCGCGTTAATTCCGAGGGCCAGGACGAGAGCATCTATCTCACGAACCTGCACGAAATCGTTCACGGTGGCCGCACTCAGGCAGAATACTGGGTCGAGCGTTTTAACGATGTCTGGAACGGCGATATCACGAAAATCTTCGCTGAAGCTGCGATTTAACGCTGGCTGAAGGCGTTTTTGGCGACATCGGCCGCCCCTAGGGGGTTTTACGGAGGTGTGCTGACCGTCTCGCCAGCGTAATCCGCTTGAGTGGAGATCGTCATATGAATGTTAATACGCGCAGGTCCATGACGCCGGTCATGGTGCCACCTTCACAATCGGCGGCGGGCAATCCTGTGATGGTTCGGTTGCGACTGATCGGCCAGATGGAGGCATGGTCGGTCAACGCCACCAATATTTTGCCGAGTGGCCGAAAAACCCGCGCGCTTCTGGCGGTGCTCGCCCTTTCCGCCCCCCGCCCTGTTCTGCGCGGCCGTCTGGCTGAAATGATGTGGAGCCGCAGACCGGAGGAACAGGCTCGCGCCTCGCTGCGCCAGGAAATCCACCGTCTGCTCGACAGCCTCGGCAGTGTCGGGGAGCAAATTCTGTCTGTGACGCGCGATCACATGATGCTGCGACCAGGCACGATCTGGATCGATGTTGAGGAGGTGCTGCGCGCCACCCCAAGCAAACCTGCGGCACTTTGCCTGCTCGATGGCGATCTGCTGGAAGATCTGGACGGGATTGACCCGACCTTCGACAATTGGCTGGCGACAGAGCGCGAGCGGCTGCGTGACCGGGCACGTATCCTGGCCGAACTGATGTTGCGCGATCAGGCCGACCCGGAGCTCACCATCCCCGCCGCCCAGCAATTGCTTTCCATCGACCGCGCCCACGAAGGCGCATGGCGGGCCTTGATGCGCGCCTACACCGCGCGCGGTGAGCGAGGCATGGCGCTGCAGGCGTATGAACGGTGCCGTTCCGTGCTCGCCGACCTGATTGATGTATTGCCGTCAGACGAAACCCAACGCCTTGCCGCCGAAATCCGCGCTGGCGGTGGCAATGCCAGATTGCCTCACCTGACGACAAGCAACGCGGGGGGAACACGAAGCGACCTGGTTCGCGACCTACGCCAGCACAGCCGCGGCCCCTCGCCCTCCACACCGACAGATTTTCGCAAGTCCGAGAACAGGAATGAGCCGCCGGTTGAGGTGGCTGACGAACCACGTCGCACAGAGGCCACACAGCCAACCACATCGCGTGCGCTGGCGCGTGTGGGTGTCATGCCGCTGCAAATGACAGGCATTGATGAATCAAGGGCACATTTCGCCGCCGGGCTGGCCGAAGAGATCACTGCCGCCTTATCACGCAGCCGCGCAATCTCTCTGATTTCCTCGACCGCACTGGGCAGGCTGGCTGCGCAAACACGTGATGAACCCGCAATCCGACGGGCATTCAACGTTGATTACCTGCTCGATGGCAGTATTCAGCGAGAATCGATGCGCCTGCGGATTTCGATGCGGCTGCTTGACCTGCGGGCCGGCAACCAGCTCGTCTGGCAACGACGGTTTGACCGCACCGTGCAGGATCTGCTGACGCTGCAAGATGAGATCGCAGCCGAGCTATCGGCGCAGCTGGAGCCGGAAATCATCAATCTGGAGGCGGCGCGTGCCTCGGCTCATCCCAGTGCAGAACCCAACGCACACGAACTGACGTTGCGCGCGATCCCGCTGCTCGCCAGGGTGGACCAGTCTGCCACGGTGCAGGCGGGCAATCTGCTGCACGAAGCGATGCAGCTCGATCCAGACCACAGCCCTTCCCACAGCTGGGCTGCCTACTGGCAATTGTTCACCTTGTGGCAGGGCTGGGCGGTGGACACCAAGGCCGCCATTGTAGAAGCCGCACGACTGGCCGAACGCGCCACCGCTCTCGATCCCTTGGATGCTCGTGCATTCAGCATCGCGGGCCATGTGCGTGCCCTGTTGCAACACTGCCCGCGTGAGGCGCTGGCCCTGCATGAGCGCGCGCTAGCGCTCAACCCGAGCCTCGCCATGGCCTGGGGGCTCTCCGCGGCAGCCCATCTCTACTTAGGCGAACTCGCTGAGGCACGCAGCCAGATCAATCGTGCGCTACGGCTCGCCCCGCGAGACCCTCATGCGTTCCTCTTCAACACGGTGCAAACCACCATCCACCTGCTGCAGCACGACTATGAGGCAGCTGTACAAACGGGGCGGGAGGTGAGTGAACTGCACGGAGGGTTCAGCAGCGGCAGCAAGGCCCACCTCGCGGCACTCGGTCATCTGGGTCTACGAGAGGAAGCAGCGATGGTTCGCACGCGGCTCCTGGTGCAACAACCACAATTCACCGTGTCGGGCTTCGTGGCCAACACGCCGCTCACCCTTCAGGAACACATCTCGCATTACGCCGAGGGGCTGCGGCTGGCCGGCGTTCCCAACTAGGTGATCACCAGGGTCGGCACCACGTCGGCCCTGGGCGTGAGGGCTTCTTTGGGTTTATGACAGCCCCGATGCTGGAGGCCGCCCCCAAACTCCGGGGCGGTCGGCAAGCCGAGAAATGTCGCAATTTATGTCCCATCGTTATCTGGTGGCCGGCGGTGCTGGCTTCATCGGCAGCCATCTTGTCGCTGAACTCGCCGAGGCCGGGCATGAATGCGTGGTGTTCGACAATCTGCAAAGTGGCCACCGCGCGGCGGTCATCAAGGATGCCCGCCTCGTCCAGGGAGATCTGGCCGATGAAGAGGCTCTGGATGCGGTGTTCAAGCTTGGGCCCTTCGATGCTATTTTCCATTTGGCGGATCTGTCCCTGGTCGGTGAGAGCATGCGCGACCCCATGCGCTATCTCACCGTCAACGGGGGCAACGGGGGCAGGCTGATCGCCGCTGCCATCCGCCACAACGTGCCACGTTTCGTGTTTTCATCGACCGCCAATCTGTTCAGCGTCTCGGGCCACCGCTCCATCGGTGAGAACACGCCGGTTCAGCCGGGCTCCGCTTATGGCGAGGCCAAATATATGGTTGAGCGCATGCTGCACTGGGCCGATCAGGTGCACGGGCTGCGCTATGCCTGCCTGCGCTATTTCAACGCCGCAGGTTCAGATCCGCAGGGCCGCTTCGGCGAGGATCACACGCCTGAGACGCATCTCATCCCCTTGGTCATCGACACTGCACTCGGCCGCCGGGATGAACTGGCGCTGTTTGGTACAGATTATCCAACGGCAGATGGTACTTGCGTGCGCGACTACGTCCATGTCAGCGACCTCGCTCGCGCACATATGGGTGTGTTGGCGCGTCTCGATGAGGGCAGCCTTCGCTATAATGTCGGAATCGGGCGCGGCTATTCTGTGCGGGAAGTAATAGAATCAGTGACAAGGGTAAGCGGGCTTGTTGTAATCCCACGTCTGGCAGAACGCCGGGCCGGTGACCCAGCATTTTTAGTGGCCGATGCCAGCAGAATTGCACAGGAAATTGGCTGGAAGCCTCGATTTGAAAGCCTCGATGCCATCGTCGCAACAGCCTTTGAATGGCGACAACGTCACCCAAATGGCTATCGCTGAGAAGCCTCAATCTGTCGCACAATCAAAATTGCATTGACCATTCAGACTGCACATCTCGCAACTGGTCAGCCGCTTTTCTTACACGAATCGGGGCAAGACGTGATGATTTATGCCAATCAGAGGATTGACGCACGATTTAGGCTATGTTTCACCGTTAATTGCCCTTATAGTATAGCGGTATGCAACATTGACGGATGCCATGACTGACAATCACAACGACGCGGATCTTCTCTCCCTGACAGCAAAGATCGTCTCTGCGCATGTTTCGAATAACACGGTAGATGCGACTGCTCTGCCGTCTCTTATCCAAACCGTGCACAAAGCCCTTGCCAACATCGGCGAGGAAGAAGTGCCCGTCGAAAAGCTGGTGCCTGCCGTTCCGGTGAAAAAGTCGGTGTTCGCCGACCATATCGTGTGTCTGGAAGACGGCAAGAAGCTGAAAATGCTGAAGCGCCATCTGGCAACGTCGTACAACATGACGCCGGACCAGTATCGTGAGCGTTGGGGCCTGCCGTCTGATTATCCGATGGTCGCCCCAGACTATGCTGCGAAGCGTTCTGAACTTGCCAAGAGCATTGGCCTGGGCCGGAAGCCTTCTGCCGAGGCCGAAGCCGCACCGGGAAAGCGTGGCCGTAAAGCCAAGGCTGCATAATAACCGGGCCTGGGTAAAATAAAAAAAGGCCGTATCCCAAGGGGATGCGGCCTTTTTCGTATTATCAAGGCATCTAAAAGCAACACGTGCACGCAATCATTATTGTATCAAAATGCCCAGCCGCAGCCCGGCCGACACTTCGGTGCTCAACTGGCTTCAACAAGGCTCCATGCAGGCGTTGCAGGCTCACACCAATAAGGGGTGGCATTCGGCGTGCGAATATTGGGCTCCAGTCCCATCTCGGCCCGCAAGGCGCGGAACAGGGCACCATGTGCCACCACGAGCACCGGGGCAGGTTTCGCCAGCGCGCGATTGATCGCCGACACCGCCCGCGCACGCAGGGAGAGGAACGTCTCCGCCCCCTCCGGCGTGAAACGGCCCGCAACCCAGTCGTCAAACCAAGTGGACATCACCTGCCCTTCCATGACGCCGAAAGAAACCTCACGCAGTCCCTCGTCGAGCATAACCTCACGCCCCAGCACAGCGGCCACCGCATCCGCCGTATCGCGTGCGCGGGAGAGCGGTGAGGCGACGATGCTGGCAATACCGCGATTGCGCAGGCGCTGTGCGGCAGCCTCAGCCTGCGCCACACCCTTTGCGTTCAACGGGATATCGACATTGCCCTGGCTGAGATACTGGGCATTCCAGTCGGTCTCGCCGTGGCGCAGGAACCAGAATGGGGTGGCCGCCAGCTTCTCGCTCAAAGCGGCAGGCCCTCGGCGGCGAAAGCGCGCTGCACGGCTGGGCGCTGCTTCATGCGGGCATAATGCGCCGCGCAGTTGGCGGGCAGCGAAACCTTATCGTCACGCAGCGACCAGTTCTCAATATACAGTAAGGCGGCATCAGCCAGCGAATACGGCCCAGTGAGCCATTCACGGCCGTCCAACTGGGCATCCATCACCTTCATGCCCTTGCGGTAAACCTCACGCCCGGCCTCCTTCACCGCCTCGATGTCGGTACCAAAACGTTCCGGGCGGGAGATACGGGTGAAGCCCTGCATGTGAATGGTGGAAGTGATGTAGTCGATCGCCTCCAACATCCGAATCTCGCCTTCAAGATCGGCGGGAATCAGGTTCGCCTGCGGATTGATGCGGCCGAGATACATCGAGATGGCCGGGTATTCCGTCAGCACCGAGCCGTCATCGCGGATCAGCGTCGGCACCTTCGATTTCGGGTTCATGGTCGTGTATTCGGGCTTGTAGAGCGAGCCATCGCGGGCGCTGGACAGCGCAAGCTCGAACGGCTTGCCGATCTCCTCCAACACCACATGAATGCCAAGAGAGCAGGCGTTCGGCGAGTAGAACAGCTTCATGGCATGACCCTTCTTCAATCGAAAAGCGAACTCACCGAACTTTCGTCGTTGATCCGTCGCATCGCCTCGGCAAGCAGCGGAGCGATCGTCAACTGCCGGATGTTCTTTGAATGATTGACCGCATCGGTTGCCATGATGCTGTCGGTGATCGTCATCATCTCGATCGGCGATGCGGCGATACGCTCAACCGCTTTGCCCGAGAGAACGCCGTGGGTGATGTAGACGCTGACTGATCCGGCACCATTGGCAATCAAAGCTGCCGCCGCGTTGCATAGCGTGCCGCCGGAATCGACGATATCGTCCACCAGAATACAATGCCGCCCAGCGACATCGCCGATTACGTTCATCACTTCCGACACACCTGCGCGTTCACGCCGCTTGTCGATGATGGCCAGATCACAGTTCAGCCGCGTTGCAATCATGCGCGCCCGCAGCACGCCGCCCACATCAGGCGAGACGATCATAACGTCGCGCCCGGCATAATTCTGCTGAATGTCGAGGGTGAACAGCGGTGCGGAGAACAGATCGTCCACCGGAATGTCGAAAAAGCCCTGGATCTGGCCAGCATGGAGATCCATCGTCAGCACCCGGTTGGCACCGGCCTCGGTGATAAGATTTGCCACCAGCTTGGCTGAAATCGGCGTGCGTCCGCCGGTTTTGCGGTCCTGCCGTGCATAGCCAAAATACGGAAGCACCGCCGTGATGCGGCGCGCGGAGGCCCGGCGCAACGCATCGCAGGTGATCAGCAACTCCATCAGGTGATCGTTGGCCGGATACGACGTGCTTTGCACCACAAACACATCCTCACCGCGGATGTTTTCGTGGATTTCCACGAAGATCTCCATGTCGGCGAACCGTCTTACCGAGGCGCGCGTGAGCGGCAGGTTGAGTGTCGCTGCAATGGCTTCAGCCAGCGGACGATTGCTGTTGCAGGCAACGATCTTCATAGGGCGGGGTCCGGGCTGGTCGTGGAATGGGCGCGCAGCCCGGGGATCACGGATGCGTCATAGCAACGTCATGAAGTCCTGTCACTTCACTCTCGCTCCGGTCTGCCGTGCAACAACGTCGCGCACACCGCCGGCCGCCTCCTCCGCCACAACAACAGCCACATCGCCCCAGAAATGATCCAGGCTCCCGGCCGGAATTTCATTCAAT
>CAIJTR010000090.1 GCA_903823665.1 uncultured Rhodospirillales bacterium | reverse complement strand
CTGCTGGTGCCGTCACGCTCAACGTCGGCCTGTTTCTCAACACCGTCATCAACTTCCTCATCATCGGTTTTGCCGTGTTCTGGATGGTCAAGGCGCTGAGCAAGCTGATGCGCAAAAAGGCCGAGGAGCCCGCTCCGCCGCCGGCCCCCACCACATCCGAAGTGCTGCTAACCGAGATCCGCGATCTCATGAAGCACAACGTCGGCTAAATCTGTTACAATGCGCGTATGACAAATTCCTCGCCGCCAGATGGCCCGTTTGGGCTCACCCGAGACTATCTGGCCGGCGGGGGCCTTGCCGAATACCTGAAACGCAACAACCCCGACGTGCGCCTTCTCAGTGATGAGGAGCGCACCGCCAATCTCAACGCCATCCTCGCTGACCGGCCCGAGCACGGCTCCGGCCTCTGGGTCTTCGCTTACGGCTCGCTGATCTGGAACCCGGCCATGCACATCGCCGGCCGCCATCTCGCCCGCGCCCTCGGCTGGCACCGCTCGTTCTGCCTCGCCACCAAAGGCGGTCGCGGCAACGCCGAAACTCCCGGCATGCTGCTCGGCCTCAAACAAGGCGGCCACTGCATCGGGGCCATCCTGCGCATCGCCGAGGAACATATCCCCGGCGAACTCGAAATCCTCTGGCGACGTGAAATGGTGGCCGACGGCTATATTCCCCGCTGGGTCGAGGTCGAAACGCCCGACGGTGCGGCCCTCGGCCACGCCATCGCCTTCACCATCAATCCCGCAGGCCCGTCCTATTGCGGCCCACTGCCGGAAGGCGAGCTTGTCCGCCGCATCGCCACCGCTCGCGGCCCGCTCGGCACCGCGGCTGACTACCTGTTCAACACCCGTGACGGCCTGCGCGAATTGGGCATCACCGACCCCATGCTCGAAGCCCTCGGCGCGGACGTCGAAAACTTCCAAAGCACGCAAGCGTAACTTAAACCGCGCCCCATTCTGCGCTAACCTGCTTGCAAAGCAGGGGAGATGCGCGATGCGGGTTTGGCGGGTCTTGGCAATCATCGCATCGCTCCTGTTCGCCGGAGCCCCCGCCCATGCCGAGCTGGATCTGCCCGGCCTGTCCGGTTCCAGCTCCACCTACGCCCAATCACTCACCCGCAAATACCCAACCGGTGCCAGCGAACAGGCCCGCGCCGCCGCCAGCGACAAAGCCGCGAAGGCCATCACCGCCAAGGACTGGCCGGCCGCCGTCACCGCGCTTGAATCCCGCATCGGCATGGGGGCCAACACGCCGGAGATGTGGCGCGACCTCGCCACCGCCCAACTCCGCCGCACCCCGGCAGACGCACAGAAGGCCCTGTTCGCCGCATGGCAAAGCTGGAGCCGGGGCGACCACGCCACAGACGGCCCGCCCGCCCTGCAGCTGATGGCCGAGGCGCTGGCCACCCTCAACCGTCCCGCCCAGCAGATCGCCGTCCTGCGTGAAGCAGCCGAACTGGCCCCAGACGACAAAACCATCCAGGCCCAGCTCGAAGCCGCCTCCAAAGCCGCCGGCATGCTCATCGCCAAGTTCGACACCGAGCCCGACGCCGCCCGCCCCCGCGCTTGCATCAGCTTCACCGTCCCACCCAGCAAGCGCCCCGATTTCATCCCTGGCGACTGGGTCACCGCCAAGCCGGCCGTGCCCGACCTCTCCGTCACCCGTGAGGGCGACCAGCTCTGCATCTCCGGCCTGCCCTCCGGCCACACCACGCAGATCGCACTCCGCGCAGGCCTGCCCGCCACCCAGAACCTCACCCTGCACGAAGCCACGACGCTGGACGTGGCGATGGCCAACCGCGCGCCCAATCTCGGCTTCGACACCCGCCTGTTCGTCCTGCCCCGCGGCCAAAATCCCGCCATCACGCTGTCCAGCGTCAATCTCTCCGCCGTCTCGCTGAAACTCATCCGCCTGTCCGAACGCAGCGTGGCCGAACTGCTCCGCCGCAATCGCCTGGGTGACGCCATCGAGGCGTGGCGCGCCGAAAATCTCGCCGAGGAAATCGGCAGCGTCGTCTGGACCGGAAAGGCGGACATCCCCGGCTACGCCCCCAACGCCACAACCCGAACCGCACTCCCGCTGCCAGATGCACTCTCCACCACCGCCCCCGGCCTTTACGTCCTGATGGCCTCGCCCGGTGATGGCACCCAGGCCGAAGCCACCGCCACGCAGCTCATCCAACGCACCGACCTGGCCCCCAGCATCTGGCGCGGCACCGATGGCCTCACCGTCCAAATCCGTGACTACGGCACCGCCCGCGTGCGCCCCAACGTCACGCTGCGCCTGCTCGCCCGCAACAACGACATCCTGGCAGAAGCCGAAACCGGGGATGACGGCACCGCCCGCTTCCCGGCGCCCTTGCTGCGTGGTGAAGGCCCACTCTCACCCGCCGCCATCCACGCCTTCGCCAAGCTGGACGGCGTCAAGCCAGAGGGGGGCCAAGACTTCGCTGCGCTGGACCTCAACGTCGCAGCTTTCGACCTGTCCGACCGTGGCGTTGAAGGCCAGCCCCACCCCGGCCCCATCGACAGCTATCTCTGGCCTGATCGCGGCATCTACCGCCCCGGCGAGACCGTTCACATCATGGCCCTGATCCGAGACGCCGCAGGCCTTCCGGACGATCTGCCCGCCCAGCTCACCATCCGCCGTCCGAACGGCCAGGTGTTCCAGCAAACCGTCCCGCCCCGCACCGGTGACGCCGCCATCCACGAGGCCGTCAAACTCTCCCCCACCGCCCCCACCGGCATGTGGACCGCCGAACTGCGCGCCGACCCGCAAGGCCCCGTCATCGGCAGCACCAGCTTCCGCGTCGATGCCTTCGTGCCGGAGCGCATGGCCGTCGAGATCACCAACCCGCCTGCCGCCATCATCCCCGGCCAGACTATCGAAATCCCCGTCGCCGCGCGCTTCCTCTACGGTGCCCCGGCCGGCGAACTCACCGGCCGCGCGAACCTGCGCCTCGTTATCGACAAGCAGCCATTCGCCGCCCTCGCCGGCCACCAGATCGGTGTCGAGGACGAACAATTCGCCCCCGATGCAACTCCCATCGAAATCCCGGAGACGGACGCCCAGGGCCACACCGCAATCCCCATTCGCCTCGCCACCGCCCCCGACACCACGCAGGCGCTGAAGGCCGAGATCGACGTCGCCATCAACGACCCCGCAGGTCGTGCCAGCCACGCCGCCCTCGAACTCCCCGTCCGCCCCGCCACCAACCTCATCGGCATCAAGCCACTGTTCGCGGACCGCGCGATTGACGCCGACAGCGAAGCCGCATTCGAGATCGCCGCCGTCAACCCCACCGGCACCCGCATCGCTATGGCCGCCAAACTCCGCCTCGTGCGTGAGACACCGAACTGGCGCATCGTCCTGCACGGCAGCCTCGCCCGCTACGAAACCGTCTGGAAAGACGAACCGCTGGAAACCACCACCCTCACCATCCCAGCCGACAAACCCGCCGTCTTCACCCGCAAGCTGCCCTTCGGCCGCTACCGCCTGGAAGTCTCCGAAGCCTCCGGCCTCGCCGTCACCACACTGCGCTTCCGCTCCGGCTGGACCAGCACCGACAGCCCCGACGTGCCGGATCGCGTGGACGTCTCCACCGATCGCAAAACCATCCCCGCCGGTGAGAACGCCCGCGTCCACATCGCCTCGCCCTTCGCCGGCCACGCCACCCTGCTGGTTCTGTCTGACCGCGTGCATTCCCTGCGCAATATCGAAGTCGCTGCTGGCGGCACGGACGTGGACGTCCCCGTCTCCGCGGACTGGGGGCCAGGAGCCTACGTCACCGTTCACGTCTTCCGTGGCAACGAAACCGCAGGCACCCGCCCAGCCCGCGCCATCGGCCTCACCTGGGTCGGCGTCGATCCAGCCGCCCGCAAGCTCGACCTCACCATCAAAGCCCCCGCCCAGATCACACCCCGCCAGACCCAGCGCGTCGTTCTTCACGCGCCCGCCGGAACCTGGATCAGCCTCGCCGCCGTCGATGAGGGCATTCTCAGCCTCACCCGCTTTGTCTCACCGGATGCCGCCCCGCATTTCCTCGGCCGCCGTCGTCTCGGCATCGACCTGCGTGACGATTGGGGCCGCCTGATCCCACCCGCCGAAGGAGACGCCACAGCCTTGCGTCAAGGCGGCGATGACGGCGGCTTCGCATTGCCAGACATTCCTCAACGCATCGTCTCGCTGTTCATCCCACCCGTGCAGACCGGCGCAGACGGCACCGTCTCCGTCCCGCTCGACATCCCGGATTTCGCGGGCTCCGTCCGCCTCATGGCGATGGCGTGGCAAGGCAGCCGCATCGGTGCCGCGCACACCGACATGATCGTGCGTGACCCGCTCGTCGCCGAAGCCCTGCTGCCGCGCTTCCTCGCCCCGGATGACGACGCCCGCCTCGCCGTCCTGCTGCAAAACGTCGATCTCCCCACCGGAGACGTCACCGCCACACTCTCCGCCACCGGCCCACTCGCCATCACCGGCCCAACCCAACTGAAAGCCAACCTCGCCGCCGGAGCCCGCGCCCTGCCCGCCACGATCCTGCACGCCAACGGCATAGGCACTGGCACGGTGAAGCTGGACGTCACCGGCCCCAACGGCTTCCACGTCGCCCGCGAGAGCAACATCACAATCCGCCCCTCCCGCGCCGCCCAAACCATCGTCACTGCAGGCAGCATCGAGCCAGGGGCTGAGATCACCGTCACGCCCGCCATCGACCGCTTTGCCTTCAACTCCTGGCATGCCCAGGCCAGCGTGGGCTCCCCCGTCCGCTATGACGTGAGCGCAATCGTGCAGGCCCTGGCGGATTACCCCTGGGCCTGCCTGGAACAAGCCAGCAGCCGTGGCCTCCCACTCGCCATGCTGCCCGATGGCGCACTCGCAGGCCCCGACCGCGCCGGACGGCTCCAGCAATTCGTCTCCCTCGTGCTCGACCGTCAGCGCTACGACGGCGGCTTCGGCCTCTGGTCCGGCAATGGCGACGCCGAGCCCTGGCTCTCCGCCTATGCCACCGACTTCCTGCTGCGCGCCCGCGCCGCCGGGGCCGTGGTGCCGGAACAGGCGATGGCCGACGCCCTGAAATTCCTCAACGAAGCCGCCCAAAACTCCGACACGGACGCCACGGCACTGGCCACCCAGGCCTACCGCCTCTACGTGCTCGCCGCCGCCGGAAAGGGCCTGCCCGGTGCCGCCCGCGTGCTGATGGAAAGCATCGAGGAGATGCCAACCCCGCTCTCCCGCGCCCAACTCGGGGCCGCCCTCGCCCTCGCCCACGACAAAGCCCGCGCCGAAGCAGCCTTCGGTGCCGCCCTGCTCGCCCCCAATCGCCCGTGGTGGATCGTCGATCACGGCACCGAAGTCCGCGACCAGTTCGCCATGGCCGTGCTGCTGAAGGAAAGCAGCGTCCTGCCGAACGAGCTCACCAAGCTCATCGCCAAGTTGCCCGGTGCGAACTACACCGCAGCGAACAGCAACACCCAGGAAGAAGCCTGGGCCGCAGCCGCCGCTGCCGTCCTCACCAACAAAGCAGCGCCTGCCAACGTCAGCGTCACCAAGGGGAACGTGACCGATGCCGCCCGCACCGGCGGGGCCCGCAGCTTTGCCATCACAGGCCCCATCAGCCTGCGCAACCAGGGCAGCCAGCCGGTCTGGCAATCCGTCTCCATCACCGGCATCCCGCTGCAGCCGCTGCCCGCCGCCCGCGCCGGAATGCGCATCAGCCGCAAATTCCTCAACCTCGACGGCACGCCGCTCAATCTCGACACCCTCAAACAGAACGACGTCTTCGTGCTGCTGCTCGAAGCCAAAATCGAGGATGGCCAATCCCACAGCGCCCTCCTGCTGCAAGGCCTGCCCGCCGGGTGGGAAATCGCCGGCCGCATCCAGCCCTCCGCCGAGAATGACGGTGCCGTCCCCGGCATGTCCTGGCTCGGCAAGCTGAACGTCGCCACCGCCGAACCCGCCGCCGACGACCGCTTCGCCGCCATCATCGACACCAACGACAAACAGACCGACCTGCGCCTCGCCATCCGCCTGCGCGCCATCACCCCCGGCAAATTCGCACTGCCCGGGGCCGAGATCACCGACATGTACCGCCCCGCCATCTTCGCCCGCCAAACCGAGGGCCGCATCTCAGTGGCACCGCTTGGACCATAACCCCGTCATTGCGAGCCGCCACTTGGCGGCGTGGCAATCCAGGGCGACGGCTCGCATCATCGCGCTCGCATTGATCTGCGCAGCCGCCCTCACCTTCGCCCTGGACCGAGCCTTCCCACCCAACCTCGCCCGCCTCGCCATCACCAGCGGCGAAGCGCTCGACCGCAACGGAGCCCTCCTCGCCGTCTCCCCCGCCCCGGGCGGCGTCTGGCGTCTGCGCACCACCACATCCGATGTCGATCCCGCCTTCCTCGCCCGGCTGATCGCCACCGAAGACCGCCACTTCTGGCACCACCCCGGCGTGAACCCAGCAGCCCTCGCCCGCGCCGCCGTCCAAGACCTCCGCGCCGGCCACATCGTCTCCGGCGGCTCGACATTGACGATGCAAACCGCCCGCCTGCTGGAGCCACGCCCACGCACCGTCCGATCCAAACTCATCGAGATCGCGCGCGCCCTCCAACTCGAAGCGCGCTACAGCAAGCCCGAAATCCTCAGCATGTGGCTTACCCTCGCCCCGTATGGCGGCAATCTGGAGGGCGTGCGCGCAGCCTCCCTCGCCTGGTTCGGCAAATCCCCCCGCGCGCTGAGCGCCGCTGAAGCAGCCCTCCTCGTCGCCATCCCGCGCCGCCCCGAAGCCCTCCGCCCAGACCGCCACGCCGACCGGGCCCACGCCCTCCGCGACCGCATCCTGCAAGCAGACGGTGGTGACATCCCCAATCACCGCCAGCCCATGCCCCGCCACGCCCGCCTGCAACTCCCGCCGCTCGATGGCCGCATCACCACCACACTCGATCTCAACCTCCAATCCGCACTCGAAGCCATTGCCCGCGAGCAGATCGCAACCCTGCCCGACCACGCCTCCGTCGCCCTCATCATCGCCCGCAACCGCACCCGCCAGATCGAAGCCCTCACCAGCGGCACAGGTTCCGGCGAAGGCCGAGGCGACGCACTGGACCTCACCCGAGCCATACGCTCCCCCGGCTCCGCCCTCAAACCCTTCATCTATGCCATGGCCTTCGAAGCCGGGAACGCAGGCCCGCAAACGCGGCTGGACGACCTGCCCCGCCGCTTCGGCAACTACGCCCCAGAGAATTTCGACCGCAGCTTCAATGGCCCCGTCACCATGGCCGAAGCCCTGCGCCGCTCGCTCAATCTGCCCGCCGTGGCACTCCTCGCCCAACTCGGCCCCGCCCAATTCCTCGACCGCGTCACCGCCAGCGGCATCGCACTCCACATGCCCCGCCGCGCCATCGGCCAAGCCGACCCCTCACTCCCCCTCGCCCTGGGCGGAGCCGGAATAACGCTCAGAGACTTAGCCTCCCTCTACGAAGGCCTCGCCACCGACGGCAGCGTCACGCCCCTCCACCTCATCGCGGACACAACAGCCACCCCGCACCCGCTCGTCTCCCAACGCGCCGCCCGCACCATCGCTGGCATCCTCACCCAGCCCTTCCCCGATTTCGGACCAGACGGCATCGCCTGGAAAACCGGCACCAGCTGGGGCGGACGCGACGCTTGGGCGATGGGCTTCAACGCCACGCACACAGCCGGCGTCTGGGTCGGCAGACCAGACGGCACCCCACTCCCCGCCGCCACCGGCCGCAGCCTGGCACTCCCATTGCTCGAAAAACTCTTCGCCCTGCTCCCAGCAGAGCCCCTGCCGCCCGCGCCACCCGAACCGGTCAGCCTGCGCGGCACCCCGGCCACGCCGAAGCCGGACGCATTGAGAATGTTGTTCCCGCCCCCGGCCTCCACCCTCAGCGCCGACGGCCCAATCACCCTCAGAGCAATGGGCGGCAAACGACCACTCGTCTTTCTGGTAGACGGCACCAAGCTCCAAACCGACCCAGCGCGCCGGGAAGCCTCCTGGCACCCCCCAGCCCCCGGCTTCTACAAACTCACCATCCTAGACGCCGAAGGCACCGCCACCCACGCCAGCGTCAGGGTGCGGTAATTACGCCGCAATCGCCTCCGGCCGCGACCCGAACAGATACTCGATCTCGTCGAACTCCAGACCCGGAATCTCGTCCTCCTCGCTGAACGCGATCTTGGCCAAAGCCGCCTTGCGCTCCTGCAATTCCAGAATGCGCTCCTCCACCGTATCGGCTGCGATCATCTTGTAAACAAACACCGATTTCGTCTGCCCAATACGATGCGCACGATCCGACGCCTGATCCTCCACCGCCGGGTTCCACCACGGATCGTAATGGATCACGGTGTCCGCCGAGGTCAGGTTCAAACCACGCCCACCCGCCTTGAGGCTGATCAGGAACACCGGCACTTCGCCTGCCTCAAAACTCCGCACCGGCTCCGCCCGATCCCGCGTGTCGCCGCGCAGCTCCACAAACGTGATCCCCACCTCTTTCAAGCGCGGCTTGATCAGATCGAGCATCGAGGTGAACTGCGAGAACAGCAAAATCCGCCGCCCCTCCGCCAGCATCTCACCCATCATCTCCAGCAGATCATCAAGCTTGCTCGAACAATCCACCTCCCGCGCGGACGGCAGCTTCACCAGACGCGGATCACAGCACGCCTGCCGCAGTTTCAGCAGCGCGTCGAGCACCACAATCCGGCTTTTTGCCAACGAATGAACAGCAATCTGCTCCCGCACCCGCTCATACAGCGTGGCCCTGATGGTCTCGTACAGCTCGCGCTGCTGCGGGGCCAACGTGATGCGCCGCAAAATCGTGTGCTTCGGCGGCAGCTCCGTCGCCACTTCCGATTTCGTGCGCCGCAGGATGAACGGCTTGATCCGCCGCACCAGCTGCAGCCGGCGCACCGGGTCGCCCTTCTTCTCAATCGGCGTGCGGAACCGCTTGGCAAAGCTGCGCCGGTCGCCCAACAGCCCCGGCATCAGGAACGCGAACTGCGACCACAGCTCCTCCAGATTGTTCTCAATCGGCGTGCCCGACAGACAAATCCGGTGCCGCGAATCCAGCTGACACACCGCCCGCGTCGCCTTCGCATCCGGGCTCTTCACAGCCTGTGCCTCATCGAGGACCACAATGTGCCAAGGAATCTCGATCATCTCGGCAATGTCGCGCGCCAGCACGGTATAGGTGGTGATCACCACGTTATACGAGCCCAGCTGCGCCCGCCGTTCATGCCGATCCAACCCATGCAGAATCGCAATCGACAACGTCGGCGCAAACTTCGCCAACTCGTTCGTCCAGTTCGACACAAGGCTCGTCGGCACCACAATCAACGCCGGGCGATCCAGACGCCCTTCCTCATGTTCGATCAAAATATGCGCAATGGTCTGCGCGGTTTTGCCCAGGCCCATGTCATCGGCGAGGAACCCCGCCATGTCATGTGAGCGCAAATGCTGCAGCCAATCCACGCCGTGCTGCTGATACGGCCGCAGGCTCGCCTTGAAACTCTCCGGAACCCTGCTCGGCGCAATCTCCGCCTCACCCCGGAACCGCTCAATCGTCGCCTCGATCGAAGCTGCATTCTTCCAGCGCGCCTGGAGCAGATCCTCCAACTCCAGCACCTGCGGCGCTTCGGCCATCGGCAACACCAGCGTGTCATCCTCACGCTCGCCCGCCGCCTCGATCAGGTCGCCCATGATCGCAAGCAAGCGCCCAATCCGCTCCGCCGGCAGCTTCACAATGCGCCCGTCATCAAGGCTGGTGATCACCTCACCATCGATCACCTGTGCGGCCTCCATGCCGCCACGCTCCAGCAGGCGCGTGAGGATAGGCAGCAGCGGACGCCGGATGCCGTCGATCTCGATGCCGAAATCCAGCGCGAACCCACCAGACTTCGAATCTTCCACCTGCATGTCAAACAGGCCCACATGCTCCACCACACGCGGGCCGAAATCCTCAGCAATCTCGTGCCGCCAGCCCTCACGCTCCAGCGCCGGCATGCGCTGACTGATAAAGCCCTGCCACAGCTCCGGCGCATCGCGCCCCAGGAACGTCAGCACCCGCTTGCCGCGAGACGCACCGCTCTCGCCGCTGCGCATCTGCACGAAATTATCCGCCTTCAGCATCTCCAGCATCTCGTTCTCGCCGGTCTGGTCACGCGCGTAACCCAGCCCCGTCACCACCTGGCGTTCATCATCCGGGCTCATCATCACGCCGTCATAGTCAAACTCGACCATCAACACGTCGAGCAGTTGCAGCCTGCCGAAATCATCCGGCGTGGTGATCCGGCTGAGGCGCAGCACTGGCGTGAAAATCCGCTCCGGTGCCACCGGCTCGCTGATCGTGGCCAATGCCGGCACCGAACGCCGCCCACCGCCGCGCTGGCTGCTTCGCCTGCGCGTGCCGGCATTGCCTGGCTGCAAACGCGGACGCACGCGGCCCACTGAGCCCGTCACCGCATCAATATAATAGCGCCCAATGCTGGTCTCGATCTCGGCTGAGTGCTCTGGCAGGTCGAGCCTCACATCCGGCTCAGAAATCCGCTCATCACCCAGCTTCAGCCGCTTGCCCGTCGGCTGCCAGAACGCCTTGCCCGATTGCGCCAGCGCCTCAAGCACGGCCGCCGCCGCTCTCTGCCCGATATTCGTCCGCTGCTCATGCCCACCGCCGAGCATCTGCGCCAGATCACGGTCGGCCTGCATAATGTTGCCGTACTGCGTCACCTCGTAAGGTGTCGCCATCTCAACGCCCTTGCCAGCACCGCCCTTGAGCATGGTCTGGACAATGAACGCATTGGGCGGTGATGCCTCCGCCACCTGCAATGTCAGTCGCTTGGGCGGCAAACCCGTCACAGGTTTCGCCACCACCGCCACCGGTGCCTTCGTCTGGCGTCGCAGCTTCGGGAACTTCTCCAGCGCCATGAGGCCAATCGCCACGCGATGCGCACAGCCCGGCTGGCGGCACGTGCAACGGCTGGAGAACGCCACCTCGCCATTCTCAACGGCCGGCGTCAGGCTCGCGGCATGATGCGTGCCCTGATAATCCACCGACCCGGTAATCATCTTGCCCTCAAGCGTCACCTCGACATGACCCAGCAAAATGATGCTCCGGCCACGACGCATCATGGGCGCGTCAAAATGGCGGCCGAGGTCGTCGGTCGAATATGGGATCGGACTCAAAACGGGTCACCTCTGGCAGAAAATCGCGGCGATCGGCCAGTGTGCACCAGCCACCGAGTCTTATACCACCAACTCAATAAGAGGTCGTGGCCGTTTTGCACATTGATGCATCCCACGTGCATGCGCCAGCAACATCAGCATTAAGCGAATTTTTATTCTTTTGCGGTGAACTGAGGTCGTCCCAGAGTATCCAAAGGAGTGCCCAGCTATGGCCCGCCTCGCCGCCCGTCACGCAGACACAGCGAACACAGATCTCAGCGACGGCCCGAGCATGGTCACAGTTTTGTTCGTGCTCTCGCTGATTATCGGCGTTTTGGTCGGCGTTGGGGTAAGTGAACTCACCCCGCCCAACACGACGGGGCGACTGCCGCATGAGGGCCAAGCTCTGTCTCGGGAGGCAGCACAACTCGGTTATGCGTCTGAGAGCGCATTCCTTGCCGACAATCAGCGCGCCAGCACCGCCCTTCTGCAGGTGCTACAGGCCCAGCCCGGCACCCAACGCCTGTGGGAGAATGCCGAAACCGGCAATCGCGGCGTCATCTGGGGGGCCGGCGAAACCCAAAAGCCCGATGGAACCACCTGCCGCGAGATGGAACGCCGAACCCTCATTAACAACGCCTACCGCAATGCCAACGCCACCGCCTGCCACAAAAAGGGACAGCCCTGGGGCGACACAGCACAATGGCGCAACGAGTGAGCCGCAAACGAGGCGCGCGTTTTAAGACGCAGGCCTAAACCGGACGTGGCAATGAATGCCCGCCGGCAACGCCAAATCCGGGTTCGGCAATTCCAGTCGCACGCCGATGGTACTGCTGGCGGCGTCGAACACCCGGTCCACCACAGTCACCTTCGCCTGATACAGCCCGCCCACCGGGTCTTCCGGCAAAATATCCGCCATGTCGCCAATTTTGATGTGGCCATAGACGGAAATCGGCAAAAACGCCTCAATCCGCAGCGGGTTCATCTGTGCCAGCGTCAAGATATGGGCCTGGTCGTTCAGATATTCGCCCTGCCCCAACGTGCGCTCGGTCACCACGCCGTCCACCGGGCTTAAAATCTGCCGCTGCTTCAACTGCCCTTCGGCACGCGCCGCCTCAAGCTTGGCTTGCCCAAAATTCAGCTGTGCCTGATGCAGTTGCGCCACGGCCACCTTCGCGTCAGATGCCGTTTCCTCAAGCTGCGTCTGGCTGACAAAATCAGTGCTGTTGCGCAGCTTCTCGTTGCGTGACGCTTTTCGGCTCAGAAATTCAACCTTGGCCTGCCCGGAAGCAATCTCGGTATCATTCGTCGAACGCAGCTGGGCAATTTGCAGGTTCGCCGCCTCCACCGCTGAATCAAGCTGCGCCAGAAGCTGACCCTTGGTCACCCGGTCACCTCGGTCCACCTTCACACTCTCCACCACACCCGTGACGGAGGCCGCCAATTTCAGCGTCTGCATCGGCTCGATCAGGCAGGCGTAATCCTCCGCCCAGGCCGGCAATGCAGCAAACACAAATAACAGCGTGAGAGTTGTTTTCATGCCATAAAAGCTAGACCGCCACCCCCTAAAATGGCAAGGAAATGCAATGGCCCGTCACGCTGTCGCCCCCTACGCCGAGCGGCTGAATGCGGCATCCGGCGCGTTCGATCTGGCCGCCCTCTCCGCATGGGGAGTGCTCGATGCCCAGCTGTCCGGCAGACTGCGCGGGCGCAGCCACGCGAACAGGGTTCGCCAACTCGCAGCGTCCTTCACCCATCTCAGTGACGCAGGCTTGCTCGCCGAAGCGGCCATGCTCCGCCCCCGTCTGCTGCGTGAGGCGGATGCGCTGCGCCCACACGTCTTTGCCCTCGTCCATCTCGCGGTGGAGCGACAGCTTGGCCTGCGCTACCACACCGTCCAGCTCAACGGCGGCCTGGCATTGTCCCGCCGCCAAATCGTCGAGATGGCCACCGGCGAAGGCAAGACCATCACCGCCGTCCTACCCGCCGCTGCTGCCGCACTCGGCGGCCGTCCCGTCCACGTCATCACCGTCAACGACTATCTCGCCGCCCGTGACGCCGAACGCCTGAGGCCGGTCTACGCCGCACTCGGCCTGTCCGTCGGTCTCATTCAAGAAGGCATGCAACTCGCCGAACGCCGCGCCGCCTATGCGTGCGACGTCACATACGTCACCAACAAGGAACTTACCTTCGACTATCTAAAGGACCGCATCGCCACCGCAGCCTCTCGTGGCGACGCGCGTCACAAGGTCGCCTCTCTGTTCGGGGCCGCACCCCAGGGACTGCTGCTGCGTGGCCTGCACGTCGCCATCATCGACGAAGCCGACAGCGTGCTGATCGACGAAGCCCGCACCCCACTCATCATCTCCGCCGATCGTGAGCCGCAGGGTCTGGTGGAAATGACCAGCCGGGCGCTGTCCATCGCCATCAGCCTCACCCCCCGCGAGCACTTCCTCATCGATGAAACCAACCGCACCGTGCTGCTCTCCCCCAGCGGCCAGCACGCGGTGGCGGAGCAAAGCGAAGGCTTCGACGGCCTGTTCCGCGCCCGCCACGCCCGCCTGCAGCTCGTAACACAGGCCCTCACAGCGCTTTATCTGTTCGAGCGAGACAAGCACTACATCATTGCCAATGGCGAGGTGCAGATCGTCGATGAATACACCGGCCGCGTCATGGCCGATCGCAAATGGGAACAAGGCCTGCACCAACTCGTCGAGGCCAAGGAGGGCGTCGCCCTCACCGGCACCCGCGAAACCCTCGCCCGCATACCCCACCTTGGTTCGCCACCCTACCCCCAACTCTTCACCAGCTGTAAAGCAGCTCAGTCACTTGAGCCCTTCAAGGCCCCAAGCATACACCACTTCTCATTGGCCGCTGAGGCAGCTGCTCACATTGTCTTACCCTTCAAAATACCCGTCTAGTTATGACCTCCGTCCCTCACCCTCCCCCAACACGGATGAGCAACCATAATAGAATGCCAGGCTAGACCGAGGGTTCAAGGTGGGCGGTGCCGCGGCGGCTTCATTGCCCAGCCCCGCCCGAGGTGCCAAAGGGGCTCCCTCAGCGCGAATCAATACCCCTTCTTTACACCTGCTGTACACCTGCGCTGGGCTGAGCCTGAGCGGCAGCAAGATGTGTGCAAGTGTGTGTGTGTGTGTGTGTGTGCCTCTGTCAGTGCATGGACGGCGCATGAAATTTATCTGTTGTTATTTTGCAACTTGCAGTCAAACGGTATGTACTTACTGGACAGAATACTTTTGTGAAAACACTTTTATTGGGCAGTAAAAAAACACATTTTCCAGTCATAAAATAGCAAGAAGTTCTTAACTGACTTTG
>CAIJTR010000089.1 GCA_903823665.1 uncultured Rhodospirillales bacterium | reverse complement strand
GGACAGTCCCAGGAGACCATGTACGCGCACCACACTGACGTTTACGCTGACCGTTTCAAGGCATTCGGGTTCCACACGATTGTTGTCGACGGGCACAGTATTCGCGAGTTGGTAGAGGGACTCGAGTAGGCCCATAAGCAGACTGATAAGCCAACAGCGCTCATCTGCAGGACGGAGAAGGGGAAGGGGCTGGGCGAGCAGGAAGACGTCGCGTGTGGCGGGCGGGGCGTCGGCCTCGCTGTCACGGAAGGCGTCACCTCGGAATTCGGGGAGCGGGCGGGAGGCGGCGAACCCCACGCGTTCGCCGAGTTGGCGCAGGAGCTTGGAGCGGTTGCGCAAATTGGCGAGGGCGGGCACGCGGCTGGCCCAGGGGGCGTAGCGGGGGAGTTCGGCGACGAGGCGGTCGCGCAGTGAGAGGCCGCGGGCTTTGGCTCCGGCGGCGAGCACTTCGATTTTCATGCGCGCCATGTCCACGCCGGTGGGGCATTCGCGCCTACAGGCTTTGCAGGAGACGCAGAGTTTCATGCTGTCGGCGAGGATAGGGTCAGCGAGGCCTTGCGTTCCGATCTGGCCGGAGAGGGTGAGGCGGAGTGTGTTGGCGCGGCCTCGTGTGAGATGATCTTCGTCGCGGGTGGCACGGTAGCTCGGGCACATCACGCCAGCGTCGAAGCTGCGGCAGGTGCCGTTGTTGTTGCACATCTCGACTGCCCCCAAGAGCCCGGTGGGGTGGGCGGACCAATCCAGCACCGGGGTGAAGGGCTGGGCGCTGTAGCCGGGCGGGTAGCGGAACAGCGAGCGGTCATCCATGCGTGGGGGACGTGTGATGCGGTTGGGATTGAGCATGCCAGCCGGGTCGAAGATGTCCTTCACCGCTTCGAACGCGCGGACGATACGGGAGCCGAACATGCTTTCGTGGAATTCGGAGCGGACGATGCCGTCGCCGTGCTCGCCGGAATGGCTGCCTTTGTATTCGCGCACGAGGGCGAAGCATTCCTCGGCGACGGCGCGCATGGTGGCGACGTCGGCGGGGTCTTTCATATTCAGCACAGGGCGGACATGCAGGCAGCCGACGGAGGCGTGGGCGTACCAGGTGCCGCGGGTGTTGTGGCGGGCGAACACGTCGTTCAGCCGCTCGGTGTAGGCAGCGAGGTCTTCGAGCGGGACGGCGCAGTCCTCGATGAAGGAGACGGGTTTGCCGTCGCCTTTCATGGACATCATGATGTTAAGGCCCGCTTCGCGGACCTCGGCGATTTGCGCCTGGAAGCCTGCGTCGGTGGCCTGGACGACGGCATTGGGATAGCCGAGATCGGCCATCATCATGTCCAGCTCGGCGAGTTTGGCCAGCAGCGGCGCGTCTTCGTGGCCGTGGAATTCGACGATGAGCAGGCTGTCCGGCTCGCCTTTGACCATGCGGTCGATGGTGGCGCGGTAGATGGGGATTTGGCGACCGAGATCGATCATGGTGCGGTCCACCAGTTCGACGGCCTCGGGGTCGAGGGTGACGAGGTGCTGGCTTGCGGCCATGGCCTCGCGGAAGCTGGGGAATTGGCAGATGCCGAGCATTTTGCGCGGCTTGATGGGGTGCAGCACGAGCTCGATAGCGGCGGAGAAGGCCAGCGTGCCCTCGGAGCCCACGAGCAGGCGGGCGAGGTTGTCGCCGGTGAGGGCTTCGAGGTTGTAGCCGCCGACGCGGCGGAGCTGCTTGGGGAAGCGGGCGGCGATCTCGGCGGCCTCGCGTTCGCCGAGGGCGCGCAGGCGGGCGATGAGCTCGTGCGGTTCGTTGGAGCCGGGGCCGAAGCGGTGTTGCGATCCGTCGGCGAGGATGGCGGAGATGGCGGCCACGTTGTCGGCCATCAGCCCGTAGCGGATGGATTTCGAGCCGCAGGAATTGTTCGCCGTCATGCCGCCAATGGTGCAGCGGCTGTGGGTGGAGGGATCGACGGGGAAGAACAAGCCGTGCGGTTTGAGGGCGGCGTTGAGGTGGCCGAGCACGATGCCGGGCTCGACAATGGCTCTGCGGGCGTCGGCGTCGATGTTGATGACGCGGCGCAGATGTTTGGTGCAGTCGATGACGAGCGCGTGGTTGACGGTTTGGCCGCATTGGCTGGTGCCGCCGCCGCGCGGGAGGACGGGGATGCCGGCTTCGCGGGCGATGGCCATGGCGGCGGCGACGTCTTCGATTCGCTCGGGGACGATCACGCCGATGGGCATCATCTGGTAGATGGAGGCGTCGGTGGCGTAGCGGCCCCGGTCGGCGGGGCTGAATTTGACGCTGCCACGGATTTCACGGCGCAGGCGCTGGGCTACGGCAGAGTGGGCGATATCGGCAACGACGTTCATCAATGGGCCTCCTGCCGATGAATATGGCAGCTTCGGTGGATTTGTCCCCTGGGCAAAGAAGTGCGATCAGGGAATGTGAGTGCCCCGGGGAGACGAGAGAACATGGCCTATTTCACCACGCGCCCGAATGCTGGCCGTCATTTTTTGCAGATTCCGGGGCCTTCGAACGTCCCGGACCGGGTGCTGCGGGCGATGGACAATCCGACGATGGATCATCGCGGGCCGGATTTCGGCATTCTGGGGCTGAAGGTGCTGGCCAATCTGAAGCGGGTGTTCAAGACGAGCGCGCCTGTGATGGTGTTTCCGGCGTCCGGCACCGGGGCGTGGGAAGCGGCGTTGGTGAACACGTTGCAGCCGGGCGATGCGGTGCTGATGTGCCGCACCGGCTGGTTTGCGCATCTGTGGCGTGAGATGGCGGAGCGGCTGGGGTTGAAGCCTGAGTTCATCGAGACGGATTGGCGGCGTGGTGCCGATGTGGCGGCGATTGGCGAGGCGCTGGCGGCGGACAAGTCGCATCGCATCAAGGCGGTGGCGGTGGTGCATAACGAGACGTCCACTGGCTGTTTCAGCGATATTGCCGCCGTGCGGGCCGCGATGGATGCGGTGGGGCATCCGGCGCTGCTGCTGGTGGACACGATCTCGGGGCTCGGCAGCCTTGATTACCGGCATGAGGAGTGGGGTGTGGATGTGACCGTCTCCGGCTCGCAGAAGGGGATGATGCTGCCGCCGGGGTTGTCGTTCAACGCGATCAGTCCGAAGGCGTTGGCGGCGAGCAAGAAGATCACGACGCATCGGAGTTATTGGGATTGGGGGCCGATGCTGGTCTCGAATGAGACGGGGTATTTCCCGTCCACGCCGGCCACGAACCTGCTGTATGCGCTGGACACGGCGCTGGACATGATGCTGGCGGAGGGGTTGGAACCGATTTTTGCGCGGCATGACCGGCACGCGGAGGCGACCCGGCGGGCGGTGCGGCGCTGGGGGCTGGAGGTGCAGTGCGCTGATCCCAAGGCGTATTCCTCGGTGCTGACGGCGGTGCGGGTGCCGGAGGGGCATTCGGCGGACGGGCTGCGGGCGACCATTCTGGAGAAGTTCAACATGAGCCTGGGCAACGGGCTTGGGCAGTTGAAGGACCGGGTGTTCCGCATCGGGCACCTCGGCGAGTTCTCTGACCTGCAGCTGATCGGGACGATTGGCGGGGTGGAGATGGGGCTACGGGCGGCGGGCGTGCCACACGAGGCGGGCGGCACGCAGGCAGCAATGGATTATCTTTCCGGCAACGCCTGAGCCGCGTGGCTGGCGAACCGGTCGTTGTGGCCGAGTGACCATGTGATGCCGCGCACGATGGCGGCACCGGTAAAGATGGCGGTGGCGATCATGATGGCACTGGCGATGCGCACGGCTTGGTCTCTCATGCTGAGGCCAATCGGAGGGCGGGTGCGACGCGTGGCCGGGCTTGGCGTTCCTCTGCGGGCATAATTGCGGCCAGGGCTTCGGCCAGCATCCGGCGGGTGGGTTCGGTTGCGGGTGTCAGCGGTAATCGGACGATGTCGGTGGTGATCTGAAGTTGGGCTAGGGCTGCTTTCAGCGGGATTGGATTGCTTTCGCTGAACAGGGCAGTGTGCAGCGGGGCGAGTAGGTCGCGCAGTTCGCCAAGGCGGGCGTGATCGGACAGTTCCCATGCACGGTGCATGGCGGCGCAGAGGGCTGGGGCGATGTTGGCGGTGACCGAGATGCAGCCGTGGCCGCCCATGGCGCGGTAGCCTGCGGCCACGGCGTCTTCACCAGTGAATTGCAGGAAATCTGGCCCGCACATGGCGCGCAGGCGTGGCACGCGGGCGAGGTCGCCGGTGGCGTCTTTTAGCGCGAAGATGCAGCCTCGGGCGTGGAGGTCGGCCACTGTGGTGTCGGCGATGGCAACGCCGGTGCGGCTTGGCACGTCGTACAGGATCACCGGCAGGTCGGCGGCGCGCGCCACTGCGCTGGTGTGGGCGATGACGCCGGACTGGGTTGGTTTCACGTACGGCGGCGGTGCCAGCAGCAGCGCGTCGGCCCCCGCGCGAGCGCTGGCGACGGCGAGTTGCGAGGCGGTTTCGGTGGCCTGGGCGGTGCAGCCGGCGATGACAGGCACGCGGGAGGCGGTGACGCTGGCGACCACGCGGACGGTGCGGGCGTGTTCGGCGAGTGAAAGTGCGGACGCTTCTCCGGTGCTGCCGCAGACGACGATGGCTGCGGTGCCGCGGGTGATCTGGCGTTCCACGAGTTGGGCCGTTGCGGCTTCGTCCACGCGGCCGTCGCGGAATGGGGTGGCGATGGCGGTGATGGAGCCGTGCAGGCTGTGCAGCGGGTTCTGGGCGGTGACGTCACGCATGATGGATGCCCCGTGTGATGCCGAACATTGGCCAATCGGCACTCAACAGCGTGCCTTGAGGAAGGATGCGGGTTTTGATGGCTGAGAAGCCGGCGGCCTGCAGCATTTGGACGATGGCGGATGCCGTGTTGCCCTCCGGGTCGAGCATGACCAGGCGTCCGCAGGGCAGCAGGCTGCGGCGGGCGATGGCGATGGCGGTGCCGGCCGCTTCGAGCGTGTCCGCGCAGGGCATGACGACGAGTTCGGCGGGCTCGGCGGACAGCGAGCTGTCGAGCCGGCGTTCGAGAGCGGCACCGCAACCGCGCGCGAGCAGACCACAGAGAATATCGATGGTGTGGTGGCCCACGACAATGGCGTGCGCTCCATCGACCGGTCCGCAGGCATTGAGCAAGGCCGTGGTGCCTGCGTTCGGCGGAGGTGGCGGGGTTATGAGCAGCTGGGCGTTGCGGGCGAAAGACACCAAATGCCTCCATTGCAGTGACGACGGGAGGATCGGCATGTCGGCATAGGAAAGCGATGCGGGGCAGGCGGCGACCTTAGAGGAAAGTTATAGGGGCGGGGCACCAATCCCCCTCTTGCATGCAGCGCGTTTGGCGACGACTTTCTCATTCAACCGGCGCTGGACGCTGGAGCAATCAACGTTTGGGGACGCTCGCCATGAAACGTCGTGGATTCATTGCCGGGGTAGGCGCTGGGTTGATCGCGTCCAGGGGCTCGCTGGCGCAGCCGTCGATTGGCGGCAAAAGCAAGACGCTGATCTTCGTGCCGACGACCAATCCGCCGAGCACCGATCCGGTGGCGGATACGGCACAGGCGACGCGGACGCTGTGCTTGATGATGTATGAGTCGCTCTACACCCGCGACAAAACACTGGCGGTGCATCCGCATATGGTGGACGGCCATGTGGTGGAGGATGACGGCAAGCGCTGGACGATGACGCTGCGGGCCGGGCAGATGTTCCATGACGGAACACCGGTGCTGGCGCGCGATTGTGTGGCGTCGTTGCAGCGCTGGATGGTGCGCGACCCGGTGGGGGCGTCGATCAAGCAGATCCTGGATGCGCTGGAGGCGAAGGACGACAAAACCATTGTGTGGCGGCTGAAGCGGCCCTTCTCGTTCCTGCCGAACGCGCTGGCCAAGACGCAGCCTTCCTGCGCGATGATGCCGGAGCGGTTGGCGAAACAGGACCCTTACAAGCTGCTGACGGAGACGGTGGGCAGCGGGCCGTTTCGCTGGGTGGCCGATGAGTTCGTGGCGGGCTCCCGCGTGGTGTGTGCCAAGAATGACAAATACGTGCCGCGGCCGGAGCCGGTGGATTACGGCTATGGCGGCTATCACGTGAAGGTGGACCGTGTGGAATGGCGCGTCATTCCTGACCCTGCCACGGCAGCGAGTGCTTTGCAGACCGGTGAGGTCGATTGGGTGGAGGTGCCGCAGCCCGATTTGTTGGCGCAGCTGAAGCGTTCGCCGGGGGTGGTGATCGACCGTCTCGACACGCACGGCATCTACCCGATGCTGCGGCCGAATTTCGTCACGGGGCCGACGACGAACGTGGCGGTGCGCCGCGCTCTGATGGCGTGCGTGGATCAGGTGGACATGATGACGGCGGTGATGGGCGAGGATCGCTCCGGCTTTCGCGCGCCGGTGGGCTTTTTCATGCCGGGGACGGAGAGTGCCAGCGAGGCGGGCATGGAGGCGGTGGGCGCGCGGATGCAGCCCGACGCCATTCGCGCCATGCTCAAGGAAGGCGGCTATGGCGGCGAGCGGATCGTGCTGATGAACCCGACCGATCAGGCGGCCTACACGCTGATGTGCCAGGTGGCGGATGCGGCGTTTCGCACTGTGGGGCTGAACATCGACATGCAGACGATGGATTGGGGCACTCTCACGCAGCGGCGCACCAGCCGCGAGCCGTTGGAAAAGGGCGGCTGGTCGCTGTTCCCGTCCGGCTTGCCGGCTGCGGATTACGGCAATCCGGTGCTGGCGACGGGGCTGCGGACGAACGGCAAATCGGCGTTCTTTGGCTGGCCGGAGAATACCAGGCTGGAGCAGCTGCGGGCGGATTGGATTGACAGCTCCGACGCCGCCGAACGTCATAAGATTGCCGAGGAGTTTCAGCGTGAGGCCATGGCGTTCGTGCCGCTGATCCCGCTGGGGCAGTATATTCCGGCGACCGGGTATCGGAGCAACATCAAGGGGTTGCTGCGGGGGCCGGCACCGGTGTTTTGGAATGTGGAGAAGACTTAAAGCGCTGGCGACGTGGCAAACCAGAGGGCGACCGGTGCGCCTTGGAGCCCTGGATTGCCACGCCCCCGAGTGGGGGCTCGCAATGACGGGTTTTCTGTGGGTTCACTCGTCCTGCTCGGGGCGGATGAGTTCGCTGTTCCATGACAGCAGAACCTCGGCAAAGAACGCCGCGAGGCAGGCCATTGTGCCAAGCACGGCGGCTCCGAACAGGACGAAGGCCACGCCGACGGCATTGCTGTGCATGGCCCCCATGAAAAGCGAGAATGTGGCGGCGCAGACGCATATTCCGGCGAGTGCGCCGCAGCCGCGTGAGATGTCGAGGGCGCGGACGCGTCGGCGCAGTCGGAGCAGGCGGCTGTAAAGGGCTTGCGCTTCAGCCCCTGAGCTTTTGCCCATCTGGTCGGCGAGTGCGTCGGCCCGATCGGCCACGCGTCCGAGACGGGCGTTGATGACGTTGAGCAGGGAGCCAATGCCGCTCAGCAGAAAGACGGGTGTGAGCGCCACCTGGATGATGTGGGCGATGTCCTCCAGAGGCACGCCCATGGTCATCTCGCCGCTGGTCATGGCCGATCCACCTCGTTGCTGACCTGTGTTCTGTATGGGGCAAATGGCGGGGGTGCAAGGCGGTGGGGGAGGGCTTAGGTTGATTCAACTCTGTGCTCTTTGACGATCGCTTTCAGCCGCTTGCCACTTCCAGCTTGGCCGCTGGGCAGAGCCATCAAATCTCTCCTCTTGAAGAAAGAACTCGCATGACCTCGTTGTTCGACCCTGTGACCATTGGTGAGCTGACGCTCAAGAACCGCATTTTTATGGCACCGCTGACGCGCACGCGGGCCAGCGGGCCGGGGCGTGTGCCCAATGCGCTGATGGCGCAATATTACGCCCAACGCGCGACCGCGGGGCTGATCATCTCCGAGGCCACGTCAGTCACCGCCATGGGCGTGGGCTATCCGCGCACGCCGGGCATTTGGTCCGACGAGCAGACTGAAGGCTGGCGGCTGATCACAGAGGCCGTCCACAAGGCGGGTGGGACGATCCTGTCTCAGCTTTGGCATGTCGGCCGGTTGTCTGACTCGTCGTATCTGGATGGTGCGTTGCCGGTGGCCCCGTCTGCGATTGCGGCGGCCGGACATGTGAGCCTGATCCGCCCGGAAAAGCCGTATGAGACGCCGCGCGCGCTGGAGGCGGCCGAAATACCGGGCATCGTTGAGGCGTATCGCAAGGGTGCCGAGAACGCCAAAAAGGCCGGGTTTGACGGCGTGGAGCTGCATGGTGCCAATGGCTATCTGCTGGAGCAGTTCCTGGCGTCGAGCAGCAATCACCGCACCGATGCCTATGGTGGCTCGCTTGAGAACCGCGCGCGGCTGATGCTGGAGGTGGTCGATGCCGTGCTGACCGTGTGGTCAAAAGGGCGCGTGGGTATGCATCTCTCGCCGCGCGGTGATGGGCAGAGCTGTGCTGATTCGGACGCGGCGGCTACATTCGGCTATGTGGCGACGGAGCTGGGGCGGCGCGGGATTGCGTTTTTGTGCACGCGGGAATCGCAGGATGAGCCTCGCCTTGCACCGGCACTGAAGGCGGCATTTGGCGGCGTGCTGATCGCCAATCAGGGTCTTGATTTGGTCTCTGGCCAAGCACTGCTCGATGAGGGCAGTGCCGATGCGGTGGCCTATGGCAAGCTGTTCATCGCCAATCCCGATCTTCCGGCGCGCTTTGCTTCGAAGGCGGAGCTGAATGCCTGGAACGGTGCCACGTTCTATGCGCCGGGTGCGGAGGGGTATGTGGATTATCCGGCGTTGACCGCATAACGCGCTGGGGTTGGGTTAGAGCAACGCCCGACCAGATTGAACCGTTCCGGTGCAATCTGGTCGGCGCTAAGTTGCTCTAGAGTCAGATGTTTCTAGAGCACGAACTTTCGACCAGATGATTCCATCTGGTCGAAACGTGCTCTAGAGCAACGCCCGACCAGATTGAACCGTTC
>CAIJTR010000088.1 GCA_903823665.1 uncultured Rhodospirillales bacterium | reverse complement strand
TGAACCGAACCGGTTCAATATGATCGGGCGTTGCTCTAATAACGAAAACGTCGGCACAACCCCCAGGGGCGTGCCGGCGTTGTCTTCTTAAGCGGCGCGGCTTTGAGCTACGGGCTCAGCCGCCACACCCCATCCTTCGTCTTGCACCAGTTTACCCGATAGACCTTTGTGTCCGTCCGCTTGGGCAGATTGAAGCCGTAATCCAGTGTCCGGCAGCCAAGCCCACTCTTTTTGGTCTCAGCAATCGTCGTGACCTTGCCCGACCAGCCGCTGGACGGGTTTGACCAATCGGCAGAGGTGCCGATTTTGAAATCGCTGCCCTCGAACAGCGGCTCGGCGGCCTTGTCCATCAGTTCGATGTCGGCGCGGCCCATCTTCGGGCCTTTCTTGCCGAACGGGCTGATCATTTGCGCGTGCGCGGCCGTGCTGACGAACATCAGCACCACGGCTGCCACACCGATTTTCTGGATCATCATACTCATAATCTCCCGACTCATGCCGTCCGGTCGACGCCGACACCCAAAGCCGCCTGTGCCGCCGCCAGCCTTGCGACGGGCACCCGGTAAGGCGAGCAGCTGACGTAATCCAGACCGATCGACTCGCAGAACGAGATCGACGTCGGATCACCGCCATGTTCACCGCAGATGCCCATTTTGAGGTCGTTCTTGGTCTTGCGGCCACGCTCGGCGGCAAGGCCGATCATGGCACCCACACCTTCAAGATCGAGCGAGACGAATGGGTCTTTCTCGACAATCCCGGCTTCCACGTAATGCGGCAGGAACTTGCCGGCATCGTCACGCGACAGGCCGAACACGGTCTGCGTCAGATCGTTGGTGCCGAAGCTGAAGAAATCAGCCACTTCGGCGATCTTGTCGGCGGTGATGGCAGCGCGCGGCAGCTCGATCATGGTGCCGACGGTGTATTCGACGGTCATGCCCGTCTCGGCGAACACAGCGGCCGCCGTTTTGTCGACCAGTGCGCGGGTGATCTCCAGCTCGCGCTTCATTCCCACCAGCGGGATCATGATCTCAGGCACCGGCGCCGAGCCGAGTTCCTTGGCGACCGCGATGGCCCCCTCGAAAATGGCGCGCGCCTGCATTTCGTAGATCTCGGGGTAGGTGATGCCGAGGCGACAACCACGATGGCCGAGCATCGGGTTGCTCTCGGCCAGTTCGTCCATCCGGCGATGCATGGCTGCGAGATCGGTGCCGAGGGCGACCGCGACTTCGGCCAGCTCGGCCTCCGCATGCGGCAGGAACTCATGCAGCGGCGGGTCGAGCAGACGGATCGTGACCGGCAGGCCTGCCATGATGCGGAACAGGTCAAGGAAGTCCTGGCGCTGGAACGGCAGCAGCTTGTCCAAAGCCGCGCGGCGGCCTGCTTCGTCGGAGGCCATGATCATCTGGCGCACGGCACCGATACGGGCCGGGTCGAAGAACATGTGCTCGGTGCGGCACAGGCCAATGCCCTCGGCTCCAAACTTGCGCGCCGTCTCGGCATCGAGCGGGGTTTCGGCGTTGGTGCGCACCTTGAGCCTGCGCACCTGATCGGCCCAGCCCATGAGCGTTGCGAACTCACCGGCCATTTGCGGCTCCACCATCGGCACGGTGCCGAGGAAGACTTCGCCGGTCGCACCATCGAGCGTGATGGTCTCGCCAGCGCGCACCAAATGGCCGCCGGCGAACAAGGTCTGCGCGGAGTAGTCCACATTCACGCTGCCGGCACCGGACACGCACGGGCGCCCCATACCGCGAGCGACCACGGCGGCGTGGCTGGTCATGCCGCCGCGCGTGGTGAGAATGCCCTTGGCGGCGTGCATGCCGTGAATGTCTTCCGGCGAGGTTTCGATGCGAACGAGAATCACCGCCTCACCCTTGGCAGCGCGCATCTCGGCCTCATCGGCGGAGAACACGACCACGCCACAGGCAGCACCGGGCGATGCCGGAAGGCCCTTTGCGATCAGGGTGCGCTTGGCCTTGGGGTCGAGCGTGGGGTGCAGAAGCTGGTCGAGCGAGGCCGGATTGACGCGCTTGATCGCCTCGTTGCGGTCGATCAGGCCTTCCTCGGCCATTTCGACGGCGATGCGCAGCGAGGCTGCTGCGGTGCGCTTCCCGTTGCGCGTTTGCAGCATGTAGAGCTTGTTCTGCTGGACGGTGAATTCGATGTCCTGCATGTCTTTGTAATGCCGCTCCAGCGTCTGGCGGACGGCCATCAGCTCCTGATAAGCGGCGGGCATCGCCACTTCCATCGGCGTCTCACCGGGCTTGGCGCGCTCACTGGCCATTGGCTGCGGCGTGCGAATGCCGGCCACCACGTCCTCACCCTGCGCGTTCACCAGATATTCGCCGTAGAACATGTTCTCGCCAGTGGACGGGTCGCGGGTGAAGCAGACGCCCGTGGCGCAATCCAGGCCCATGTTGCCGAACACCATCGCCTGCACGTTCACAGCCGTGCCCCAGGTCGCCGGAATGTCATGCAAACGGCGATAGGTGTTGGCGCGCGGGTTCATCCAGCTGCCGAACACGGCGGTGATGGCACCCCAAAGCTGCTCATGCGGGTCCATCGGGAACGGCTTGCCGGTCTCGGCGGCCACCATGTCCTTGTAGCCCTCGACCACCTGCTGCCAATGCGTGGCAGACAGGCCGGTGTCTTCCACCACACCAGCGTCATGCTTGGCCGATTCGATGATTTCCTCGAAGCGGTGATGATCCACACCGAGCACCACCGAGCCATACATCTGGATGAAGCGGCGATAGCTGTCCCAGGCGAAGCGGTCATCGCCGGAGGCGCGGGCGAGGCCGGCCACCGTGGCGTCGTTCAGGCCGAGGTTCAAAACCGTGTCCATCATGCCCGGCATGGAAACGCGGGCACCGGAGCGGACGGAGACGAGCAGCGGCTTTTCGGCATCGCCGAACTTCAGGCCGACGGCCACCTCAACGAGGCCAAGTGCCGCGTTCACCGCGGGCACCAGATCAGCCGGGTAATTCTCTTTGTTCTCGTAGTAGGCGGTGCAGACTTCCGTGGTGATGGTGAAGCCCGGCGGAACCGGCAGGCCGATGGAGGCCATCTCCGCAAGGTTGGCCCCCTTGCCGCCGAGCAGATTGCGCATGTCCGCGCGGCCTTCATTGTGGCCGGCGCCGAAGCTGTAAACCCATTTGGACATGGTAATTCCCTTAGCCGTCGATCTTGGAGAAGTCTGCCACCAGATTCATGGTGGAACGGAGGCGAGCAAGCAAACGGAGGCGATTGAGCCGAAGCTCCGGGTCGGCGTCGTTCACCGTGACGTCGGCAAAAAACGCGTCAAGCGGGGCCCGCAGCGAGGCCAGGGCGGTCATGGCTTGGCCGAACTCCTCGTGTACAATCGCATCCCGCACGGCAGGTGCCACGACATCGAGGCACTCGGCCAGTGATTTTTCTTCTGGCTTTGTCAACAGACCCGAAACGACGTTGCCGTCATGCGGCCCGTCCTTCTTTTCCTCGATCCGGAGGATGTTGGAAGCCCGCTTGGCGGCGGCGAGCAGGTTGGTGCCGTCCTCGGTGGTTAGGAGTGTGGTGATGGCGTCGGTCCGGGCGAGGAGCCGTGTGAAGTCGTCGTCGATTCCCTGGGCCAGCACGGCGGCGAGAACGTCGTGGCGGGCACCTTCGGTGCGAAGCTGGACGCGCAGACGCTCGGCGAGGAACTCCATCAACTCGGTCGCGTCAGGCAGGCCCGCTGCCACCAGAACGGGAGCCAGATGCAGGCGCAGACGGTTCTCGCGGATAATCCGGATAACGCCTAACGCCGCGCGGCGCAGCGCGAACGGGTCGCCGGAGCCGGAGGGCTTTTCGCCGATGGCAAAGAACTGCGCCAGCGTATCGAGCTTGTCCGCCAGCGCCACAGCCATGCTGACCGGAGCGGTCGGCACGTCGTCCCCGAGGCCCTTGGGCGCGTAGTGGTCGGTGACGGCTGCTGCCACCGTGGCGTCCTCGCCATCGTGACGTGCATAGTAGCCGCCGATCACGCCCTGCAACTCGGGGAACTCACCGACCATGCCGGTGGTCAGGTCTGCTTTGGCCAGCAAGGCGGCGCGCTGGGCGCGATGGATATCAGCGCCCACATGCGGCGCGATGTGTCCGGCCAGCGCCACAATCCGCTTCACACGCTCACCCTGGCTACCGAGTTTGGCATGGAAGGTGATGGCATCCAGCGCCTCAACCCGGCTTTCCAGGGTACGGGTGCGGTCAAGATCCCAGAAATGCCGCGCATCCGAGAAGCGAGCCCGCAGCACGCGCTCATTGCCGGCGATGATGGCGGCCCCACCATCGGTCGCCTCGATATTGGCGGCAAAGGCGAAATAGGGTGCCGCCGTGCCATCAGGCTTGCGCAGCGCGAAATAGCGCTGGTTCACCCGCATCGACACCTGCATCACCTCGGCAGGCAAATCCATATAGGCATCATCAATCCGCCCGAGCAGCGGCACCGGCCATTCCACAAGACCGGACACCTCATCGAGCAGACCGGGGTCATCGACGATTGAGCACTGACGCTCGGCCGCGAGCGCCTTCACTCCATCCTCGATCATTTTCCGGCGTTCAGCAGCATCCACGATGACGTGGCGCTGGCGAAGTTCAGCGCGCCATTGTTCGGCAGACATGACGGTGAAAGCGCCCGGCGACATGAACCGATGGCCTTCGCTCTGGTTCGACGATACCAGCCCATGGCCGTCATCATCGCCTTCGCGCAGGTCAAACGGCACCACCGCTCCATCAAGAATGCAGGTGATCCGGCGGAGCGGGCGAACCCAGGTCAGGCGCGACGTGCCGCCCCACCGCATTGATTTCGGCCACGGAAACTTGCGGATCAGCGCCGGAATGGCGGCGGCGATTAAGTCAGCGGCGGAAGCACCGGGCACCACACGGTCGAGCACCCAGAACTCGCCCTCCTGGGTCAACATATCCTTTGTGGCATTGTGCTTGCGCAGAAAACCAGCGAGCGCCTGCTCTGGTGCCGAGGCGCGCGGCCCCCGCTCACTGATCCGGCTCTCGGCAACACCGCCCGCGATCTCGGCCGACAACGCAAGGCGGCGAGGGCCATAGAACGTTTCAACGCCGGATGGCTGCAACGCGGCCAAAGCCTCGCCAACCAGCCGCGCCAAATCCTCCGCCGCCCGCGCCTGCATGCGCGCCGGGATTTCCTCGCTGAACAATTCCAGAAAAAACGCGGGCATTTCAGTCTTTCAAAGCGGGGAGGTGGTCGGTGCGATGTGCCGTAAGGTGGGTCGTCACGCCGCTTCCCCTGCCAGCCATCCTTCGCAGCAGCCTTTTGCCAAGGCGCGCACGCGGCCGATATAGCCCGCGCGCTCGGTGACCGAGATCACGCCACGGGCGTCGAGCAGGTTGAACAGATGGCTGGCCTTGATGCACTGGTCATAGGCGGGCAGCGCCAGCTTCTGTTCCAGCAACGCCGCACATTCCAGCTCCGCGTCCTCGAAATGCCGCGCCAGACGCTCGACATTGGCTTGCTCGAAATTGTGGTGAGAATATTCCTTCTCAGCCCGCAGAAACACGTCGCCGTAGCTGACACCCTGGCCGTTGAAGTCGAGGTCGTAAACCCGCTCCACGTTCTGCACATACATGGCCAGGCGTTCGAGCCCGTAGGTCATCTCAAAGCTCGGCAGCACCGTGGCAATGCCCCCAACCTGTTGGAAATAGGTGAACTGGCCGACTTCCATGCCATCGCACCACACTTCCCAGCCAAGGCCCCAGGCCCCCAGCGTCGGGCTCTCCCAGTCATCTTCGACGAAGCGAAAATCATGCAGCTTCGGGTCCAGCCCGATGACGCGGTAGCTGTCCAGCAGCAGCGCCTGCGCGTCCGCCGGGCTGGGCTTCATGATCACCTGATACTGGTAATAATGCTGCAACCGGTTCGGGTTCTCGCCGTAGCGGCCATCTGACGGGCGGCGCGAGGGCTGCACGTAGGCTGCTTTCCAGGGCTTCGGCCCGAGCGCGCGCAGCGTGGTGGCGGGGTGGAAGGTGCCGGCCCCCATCTCCACATCATAGGGCTGCAGGATGACGCAGCCTTGCTTCGCCCAGAAGGCGTGCAGGCGCAGGATCAGTTCCTGGAAACTCGGCGGGCTTTGGGAGTCGGTCATACGATGCGCGCACTCGGCTTTTGCGATGCGGCGCACCATAGTGACTGCCACCAAGCGCAACAAGACGCAGTCAGGACGGGGGAACAAGCATGCATATCGACGGTCTGAACGATGACGACATCCGTCGCATTCTCGCTCAAACCCGGCGCATCGCCGTGGTGGGCGCGTCGGCCAAGCCGGATCGTCCGTCCTACGAGGTGGCCGGGTTTCTACAGCGGCGGGGCTACGAGCTCACCCTCGTCAATCCCGGCATCGCCGGGCAAAGCGTGCTGGGGCTTGGCGTTGTGGCCGATCTCGATGCGGCAGGGCCACTCGACATGGTCGATGTGTTCCGTGCCACCGATCAGGTGCCGGGCGTGGTGGCAGACGCCATTCGGCTGGGGGCCAAAACCATCTGGATGCAACTCGGCGTGATCCACGAGCAAGCCGCCGCCGAGGCCCGCGCAGCCGGGATCACAGTCGTGATGAACCGTTGCCCAGCGATCGAGGTGCCGCGACTTGGGCTTGGCCTGCCCGCTTGAACCCAGCCATGAAAATCGCCACATCTACGGCGTCACCACACGGCGTGACCATCCCTGAGGGAGAGCGAGCATGACGAACGAGGAACGCGATCTGATCAGCCAATTCGTCGGCCGCGTGGCGGGGCCTCCAGCAGCCGGCGGCGGATTTGCCTCGTCAGTGCCGCAGGTGGGTGCCGCCCCAATGCCGCCGGTTGATCCACAGGCCGATGCGCTGCTGGCCGATTTGTTCACACGCTACCCCGAGGCGCGCTACCGCATCACGCAATATGCCTTCGTGCAGGAGCACGCGGTGGCGGCGGCGCAGAACCAGATCAAGCAGTTGCAGGCACAAATGCAGCAGATGGCGGCGCAGATGCAGGCCCCGACCCAGCAGGCGGCACCGTCGCCCTGGGGTCAGCCCGCGCAGCCGCAAATGGCAGCCCCTCCGCCACCGCCGCAAAGCCGCAGCCTGCTCGGCAGCCTGTTCGGCAGCAGCCAGCCGGCTCCCCAGCCCTACCCACAACAACCCTATCCGCAGCAGGCCTACGCTCCGCCGCCACCGCAATACGCCCCCGGCTATG
>CAIJTR010000087.1 GCA_903823665.1 uncultured Rhodospirillales bacterium | reverse complement strand
CGACACGGCGTTCGAGAATGGCTGGGGAAAGCCGGTGAAACCTCGCCCTGAGCGCGAGCAGTCGGAGGCGATCATCGTGGCCGGGCCGGGCGGGCTGGCGGCCGCGGAGATGCTGCGCAAGCAGGGCTATCAGGTGCATGTCTATGACCGGCACGACCGCGTGGGCGGATTGATGATCTATGGCATTCCTGGCTTCAAGCTGGAGAAGGAGATCGTGATCCGCCGCTGGAAGCTGCTGGAGGAAGGCGGCGTTGTGTTTCATCTGAACGCCGACATTGGCGGTGCGGTGAGCTTTGAGGCGTTGCGCGGCCAGCATGACGCGGTGCTGATTGCAACCGGCGTTTATAAGCCGCGCGACATTGGCGGGCCGGGTGCGGGATTGCCCGGCATTGTACCGGCGCTGGATTATCTGACCGCGTCCAACAGGGTTGGATTGGGCGATGCGGTGCCTGCGTTCGAGGACGGCACGCTGAACGCCGCCGGCAAGAATGTGGTGGTGATCGGTGGCGGTGACACCGCGATGGATTGCGTGCGCACGGCGGTGCGGCAGGGCGCGAAATCGGTGAAGTGTCTGTATCGCCGCGACAAGGCGAACATGCCCGGCTCCATGCGCGAGGTGAAGAATGCCGAGGAGGAGGGCGTCGAGTTCGTCTGGCTCTCCGCCCCCGAGGCGTTCCTGGGTGACAGCCATGTGACGGCGGTGCGGGTGCAGCGGATGCATCTGGGTCTGTCGGATGCGTCGGGCCGGCAATCGGTGGAGCCGATCGAGGGTGGGCATTTCAATGTGCCGGCCGATCTGGTGATCAAGGCATTGGGCTTTGACCCCGAGGATATGCCGACGGTGTTTGGTGCGCCGGACTTGAAAGTCTCGCGTTGGGGCACTCTGACGGTGGATCACAAAACTTTCATGACCAGCTTTCCTGGCGTGTTCGCCGCCGGTGACATTGTGCGCGGGGCGTCGCTGGTGGTGTGGGCGATCAAGGATGGACGTGACGCGGCGGCGCAAATCGACGTTTATATACGTCAGAACGCCACCATGGCGGTGGCGGCGGAGTAATACCCATGTCTGTTCGCCTGACCCATATCGCAGCTTCGTTGTTTTTGCTCGCGGCCAGCGTGCCAGCCCTTGCGCAGACACCGGCAGCGGCTCCGGCGGCGGCCCCGGCACCCTCGCCGGCGGCGCTGAAGGAAGCCGAGGCGATGGCTGACCTGCTCAACATTCCGCTGCAGACGCGCAATGTGGTGCAGGTGACGCGCAACCAGCTGATCCAGTCCACCGTCAACGCCAGTGGCAAGCCGCTCGATGAGGCGGCGAAGATTGTGGACGAGGTGTTGATGCCGGATTTCAACGCTGCCGTGCCAGAGTTGGCGCATGAGCTGACGTTGCCATGGGCGATGAACTTCACCGCCGAGGACCTGAAGGCCTTGCACGCCTTCTATCTGACCCCGGCTGGGCAGAACTTCCTCAAGAAGGCGGCTCTGCTGAACCAGGAGACGGTGCGTATCAGCCAGGCCTGGGGGCAGAAGGTGTTCAACGACGCCAAGACCAAGCACGCCGATGAGCTTCGGGCGAAGGGCCTGAAGTTCTAATTTAGTTGTTCGCTGGCCCGGCCCGGTTTTGGTGCCGGGCCAGGGTTTTCACCGGGAGAGTATGATGGGCGAGATGCAGGCAGAGCGCGGCGAGGATTTCGTGGCCAGCTGGCGCGAAAACGCGAAACTGCTCTCGGCCACGTATGATCCGTCGATGGAACACGACAATTGCGGCGTGGGCTTGGTGGCGGCGCTCGATGGCAAGAAGCGTCGTGATGTGGTGGAAGCCGGCATCAATGCGTTGAAGGCGGTGTGGCATCGCGGGGCCGTGGATGCGGATGGCAAGACCGGTGACGGTGCTGGCATCCATATCGAAATTCCGCAGGATTTCTTTGCTGAGGCGGTGGAGCGTGGTGGCCACAAGCTGCGGCCGGGGCCGATTGGCATTGGTCAGGTGTTCCTGCCCAAGACCGATCTGGGCGCGCAGGAGCGGTGCCGTCAGATTGTCGAGACTGAGATTCTGGCGATGGGCTACGCCACCTATGGCTGGCGTCAGGTGCCGATCAATGTGGCCTGCATCGGTGAGAAGGCCAATGCGACGCGGCCGGAGATTGAGCAGATCATGATCTGGAACCCGCGTGAGACGGGCGAAGCCGAGTTTGAGCGGGATCTCTACATCATTCGCCGCAGGATCGAGAAGCAGGCCATCGCGGCGCAGATTTCAGAGCTGTATTTCTGCTCGTTGTCGTGCCGGTCGCTGATCTACAAGGGCATGTTCCTGGCGGCGAGCCTGACGGATTTCTACCCCGATCTGCTCGACCCGCGCTTTATTTCGCGGTTTGCGATCTATCATCAGCGTTATTCGACCAACACGTTCCCGACATGGAAGCTGGCGCAGCCATTCCGTGCGTTGGCGCATAACGGTGAGATCAACACGGTTTCCGGCAATATCAACTGGATGCGCAGCCACGAGACGCGGCTGTCTGATCCGGCGCTTGATGCGTATATGGACGATCTGAAGCCGGTGATTCAGGCGGGCGGGTCGGACACGGCGACGCTGGACAACGTGTTCGAGGTTCTGCTGCACGCAGGGCGTGACGCGCCGATGGCCAAGGCGCTGATGATCCCGGCGAGTGTTGGCCAGGATGCGACGATGCCGAAGGCGCATCGTGATCTGTTCCAATATTGCAACGCGGTGATGGAGCCGTGGGACGGGCCGGCGGCGATTGCGGCGACGGACGGCAACTGGGTGATTGCGGGGCTCGACCGTAACGGCCTGCGCCCGCTGCGCTACTCGATTTCCAAGCAGGATTTGCTGGTTGTCGGTTCTGAGACCGGCATGGTGAAGATGGATGAGAGCGATATCATCGAGAAGGGCCGCGTGGGGCCTGGGCAGACGATCGGCGTTGATCTGAACGCCGCACGTTTCTACGCCGATGATGAGTTGAAGGACGTGCTGGCCGCGCGTCAGCCGTTTGGCGAGTGGGCGGCGGGGATTGTTGAGATCGACAAGATCGTCAAGACCGATGCGCCTGAGACGGTGATGTATGCGGGCGAGGAGCTGCGGCGTCGTCAGTTGGCTGTGGGCACCACGATGGAGGATCTGGAGATGATCCTGCATCCGATGGTGGCCGACAGTGCTGAGGCGGTGGGCTCGATGGGTGATGACACGCCACTGGCCGTGCTGTCGGACAAGTTCCGTGGCCTGCATCATTATTTCCGCCAGGCGTTCAGCCAGGTGACCAACCCGCCGATCGATTCTCTGCGTGAGACGCGGGTGATGACGCTGCGCACGCGGTTGGGCAATCTCGGCAACGTGCTCGACGAGGATCGCGGCCAGTGCAATCTGCTGCAGCTGGAAAGCCCGGTGCTGAGCAATGCCGAGTTCTCTGCGATGCGGGCCATGATGGGGTCGGCTGCGTGTGAGGTGGATTGCACCTTCCCGGTGGCGGACGGCGAGAGCGGGCTGCGCGCGGCACTGGAGCGGATTCGTGTGCAGGCTGAAGAAGGCGTGCGCGCTGGGGCCACGCATGTCATTTTGTCTGATGAGAATGTGAGCGCGGATCGCTGCGGAATTCCGATGATTTTGGCGACCGGTGGTGTTCACACGCATCTGGTGAAGTCGTCGCTTCGCACCTTCACCAGCCTGAACGTGCGCGCGGGGCAGTGCTTGGATGTGCATTACTTTGCTGTGCTAATCGGCGTGGGGGCCACAACCGTGAACGCGTTCCTGGCGCAGGAGGGCATTGCGGATCGTCATCGTCGTGGGCTGTTCGGTGCGATTTCGCTGAAGGAGGCGGTGCAGCACTACAAGAAGGCGGTGGATAAGGGCCTGCTGAAGGTGATGTCCAAGATGGGCATCTCGGTGATCTCGTCCTATCGCGGCGGCTGCAATTTCGAGGCGATTGGGCTTTCGCGCGCGCTGGTGGCGGAGTTCTTCCCAGGCATGCAGAGCCGGATTTCTGGCATCGGGTTGCTTGGCATCGCGCGCAAGGTGCTGATGCTGCACAAGTCGGCGTGGAGTGATGATCTCGCAGCACTTCCGATTGGTGGCGTGTATAAGCTGCGCGCCAAGGGCGAGACGCATGCGTTCGATGGCAACGCGATCCATATGCTGCAGGAGGCGGTGGCCTCGGACAGCTTCCAGATGTATCGCCGCTACACCGATCTGGTGCGAAAGGCCCCGCCAGTGGCGCTGCGCGATCTGTTGGATTTCCGCATGGATGGCCGCCGCGCCATTCCGGTGGAGGAGGTGGAGAGCATCACCGAAATCCGTAAGCGGCTGATTTCGCCGGGGATTTCGCTGGGCGCGTTGAGCCCGGAGGCACATGAGACGCTATCGATTGCGATGAACCGCATCGGCGCACGTTCCGATAGCGGTGAGGGTGGCGAGGACCCGGCTCGTGCGCATCCGCGACCGAACGGCGACAATGCCAATTCGGCGATCAAGCAGATCTCGTCTGGGCGTTTCGGCGTGACGGCGGAGTATTTGAACGCCTGCCGCGAGATTGAGATCAAGGTGGCCCAAGGTGCAAAGCCCGGCGAGGGCGGGCAGTTGCCGGGCTTCAAGGTGACGGCGCTGATTGCCAAGCTGCGTCATTCGACGCCTGGGGTGACGCTGATCAGCCCGCCGCCGCATCACGACATCTACTCGATCGAGGATTTGGCGCAGCTGATCTATGATCTGAAGCAGATCAATCCGGATGCGTCCGTGTGTGTGAAGCTGGTGGCGCGCTCGGGCATCGGCACGATTGCGGCCGGTGTGGCGAAGGCGAAGGCGGACACGATCCTGATCTCCGGCCATTCCGGCGGCACGGGTGCGAGCCCGCAGACATCGGTGAAGTATGCGGGGATGCCGTGGGAAATGGGGCTTTCGGAGGCGCATCAGGTGCTGATGCTGAACCGGCTGCGGCATACGGTTCGGCTACGCACTGATGGCGGCATCAAGACCGGGCGTGACGTGGTGATTGCGGCGATGCTGGGGGCCGAGGAATTCGGCATCGGCACCGCGTCACTGGTGGCGATGGGCTGCATCATGGTGCGGCAGTGCCATTCGAACACCTGCCCGGTGGGCGTGTGCTCACAGGACGAGAAGATGCGTGACAAGTTCAAGGGGACGCCTGAGAAGGTGATCAACCTGTTCAGCTTCATCGCCGAGGACGTGCGCTATATTCTGGCGGAGTTGGGGGCGCGGAGCCTGAACGAGATCATTGGCCGCACGGATTTGTTGCAGCAGGTGTCTCGTGGTTCGGAATATCTGGATGACCTCGACCTGAACCCGTTGCTGGTGCAGGCCGACCCTGGGCCGCATGCGCGCTACTGCACGATGGTGGGGCGCAACGAGGTGCCGGAGACGTTGGATGCGCAGATGATTGCCGACGCGGATGCGCTGTTCCTGCACGGCGAAAAGATGCAGTTGCAATACAATATTCGCAACACGCATCGCGCCATCGGCACCAAGCTTTCCAGCAAGATTGTGCGCAAATATGGGATGTTTGGGTTGCAGCCTGGGCACCTCACTGTGCGTCTGCGTGGCTCGGCGGGCCAGTCGCTTGGTGCGTTTGCGGTGCAGGGCGTGAAGCTGGAAGTGCTTGGCGATGCGAATGATTATGTGGGCAAGGGGCTTTCGGGTGCCACGATTGTGGTACGGCAGGCACCGTCGTCCACGTTGGTGAGCCAGAACAACACGATCATTGGCAATACGTGCCTTTATGGCGCGACCGCGGGGCAGTTGTTCGCGGCGGGGCAGGCGGGTGAGCGGTTTGCGGTGCGCAATTCCGGGGCCGATGCGGTGGTGGAGGGCTGCGGCTCGAACGGGTGTGAATATATGACCGGCGGGCGCGTGGTGATTTTGGGCGGAATTGGCGACAATTTCGGCGCGGGCTTCACTGGCGGGCAGGCGTTCATTTATGATCCGGACAATAAGTTCGCGTTGAAGGTGAATCCGGACACGGTGACGTGGCAGCGCGTGGCGCATCCGCATTGGGCGGAGGAGTTGCGTTCGCTGGTGGCTCGCCATGCCGAGGAGACGAACAGCCGGTATGCCCGCATGCTGCTGCATGACTGGGACATCACGCTGGGCAAATTCTGGCAGGTGGTGCCGAAGGAATACGTGAAGTATCTGCCGGTACCGCTGACGGATGGCGTGGAGGCGAAGCGGGCCTGAGCCGCTTCAACCGAGGCTTGGCGTGAGATGATGCGGATGCGATAAGCGCATCATGCGATTCCTCCATCATCTCACGCTGTCTCCGTTTTGCCGCAAGGTGCGCCTCGTTCTGGGCGAGAAGCGGCTGCCGGTTGAACTGCGCACTGAAAAGACCTGGGAGCGCAGGCCGGAATATCTTTCGATCAATCCGGCCGGCACCGTGCCGACGCTGCTTGAGGATAATGGCCTCGCGGTGCCCGATTCGAGCGTGATCTGCGAGTATATTGAGGAGGCTTATCCCGATAGCTCGCTGCTGGGCCAGACGCTGGCGCAGCGTGTTGAGGCGCGCAGGCTGACGGCTTGGTTTGATGGCCCGTTTGCTGATGCCGTGACCAACGGGCTGATCAATGAGAAATACATCAAGCGGCTTTCTGGCCAGGGGCACCCGGACGTGGCTGCCCTGCGGCGCAGCTACGGCAATCTGAAGGAGCATCTGGGTTATATTGGCTGGCTGGCCGAGACCCGGACGTTTCTGGCGGGTGATCAGCTGTCATTGGCCGATCTCGCGGCGGCGGCGCATGTGTCTGTGCTGGATTTTCTGGGGGACATTGACTGGAGCCAAAACCAGCATACGCGCGAATGGTATGCCCGCATCAAGTCTCGCCCAAGCTTTCGCAGCCTGCTGAGTGATCGCGTGCCGGGCATGTCTCCGCCTGAGCACTATATCAATCTCGACTTCTAGCTTTTGACCTCATAAGGCCTCGCCATGACCGATACGCTGCCTGACCGTCTCTCGAACAACCCGAAAAGCCCCTATTATGATGCGGCGTTGCTGGAACGCGGCGTGGGGATTCGTTTCAAGGGCGTCGATAAGACCAATGTTGAGGAATATTGCGTGAGCGAGGGCTGGGTGCGGCTTTCGGTTGGCACCACGGTGGACCGGAAGGGCAATCCGCTCACCATGAAGGTGAGCGGTCCCGTGGAGCCGTATTTCAGAGACGCGCCCGCCCCGACTGAGTGAGCAGGCCCTCGCCTGCATCGGTGATCTCCACAAGCAGGGCGTCGTTCCGGTCACGGATTGCCACTAGGCCGTCGTCTATCGCGTCTTCCCACACCGTGAGGCGCGGGCAGGAGGTTCGCCAGCGATCCATTGTTTCCGCGTAGGAATGCGGGCCTGCCTGCACCCATTGCAGGAAATCCAGGATCAACGGTGTCAATGTGGCGGACATGCGAACCTCCTGTTTCGTGTGTTTAGCCCCGGCCGATGAACGGCATTTTGGTGGCCATGACGGTGACGAACTGCACGTTGGCGTCCGGCGGCAGGCCCGCCATGAACACGATGGTGGCACCGACATTGTCCACACCCATGGTGGGCTCGACCTCCATGGCACCATTGGCCTGCGGCACGCCCTTGGCCATGCGCGCGGTCATGGGTGTTGCAGCATTGCCGATGTCGATCTGGCCGCAGGAGATGTCGTATTTGCGGCCATCGAGCGAGATGGATTTGGTGAGGCCGGTGATGGCGTGCTTGGTGGCGGTGTAGGGCGCTGAGCCAGGACGCGGCGTGTGCGCCGAAATGGAGCCGTTGTTGATGATGCGGCCACCTTGCGGGGTTTGGTCACGCATCATGCGGTAGGCGGCGTGGGCGACCATGAAGGCCCCGTTGAGGTTGACGTTCACCACGCCCTGCCATTGCTCCAGCGTCAGCTCGCCGAAATTGGTGCTGGGCGTGCCGCCGCCGGCATTGTTGAACAGTACGTCGAGACGGCCGTATTTCTGGGCGATGGTGGCGAACAGGGCGGCCACGCTGTCCTTGTCGGTCACGTCCGTCGGCACGGCGAATATGCCGGCGTCGTGCGCCATGTCCACCGTTTCGCTCAGTGCCTCCGGCCTTCTTCCGGCGATGACGACGGTGTAGCCAGCCTGGGCCAATGCCAGCGCCGCAGACCGGCCGACGCCGCTGCCGGCGCCGGTGACGAGTGCGATTTTGCCTGTGTTGGCCATTTTTTACGATGCTCCCCAATGATGGGGCGCAGTGTGGCACCAGTCGTTGATCCTAGAAAGCTGCATCCTCGAATGCGCGCAGGGTGCTGCCGCCGGCCATGATGGTGCTGGCCAAAGCGCCTGTCTGGGGCAGCAGCTTTTGCATGTAGAAGCGTGCGGTGGCGAGCTTGGCGCGGTAGAATTCGTCTTGCTCCGCCTTGGGCAAGGCTACTTCGGCACTGCGCGCCCAGACATAGGCCAGCGCCGTGAGGCCGAAGAGGCGGAGATAGTCGGTGGCGGCGGCCCCGGCTTCGAACGGGTTGGCGATGCCGGCGCGAGCGATTTCGGCGGTGCATTGCTGCAAGCGGCCGAACGCCTTGGACAGTGGGAGGACGAATTCGGAGAGCGCCTCGTTCTCGCTGTTGGCTTCGATCCAGGCCAGCACTGGGTGGAAAAAGCGGCGGAGGTAGCGGCCGGCATGGGCGGGGAGCTTGCGGCCCACGAGGTCGAGCGCCTGGACGCCGTTGGTGCCCTCGTAGATCTGCGCGATTTTGGCGTCGCGCACGTATTGCTCCATGCCCCATTCGCGCACGTAGCCGTGGCCGCCGAGGACCTGCATGCCGATTGAGGTGGCTTCCCAGCCAATGTCGCTGGTGAAGGCCTTGATGATGGGGGTCATCAGCGCCACGAAATCATCGGCCTCTTGCCTTGTGGCGGCGTCTGGGTGGTCCTGGCTGATGTCCTGTTCGAGGGCGACCAGGGTCGCGAGGCCGCGGCAGCCTTCGATGTAGGCGCGCATGGTGAGCAGCATGCGGCGGACATCGGGGTGGACGAGGATGCTGTCGGCGGGCTGGTCGGGCTCTGTGGCCCCGTTCAGCGCGCGGCCTTGCCTGCGGTCCTTCGCGTAGGCGACGGCGTTTTGGTAGCTGATTTCGGCGAGACCGAGGCCCTGGATGCCGACGGAGAGGCGGGCCTCGTTCATCATAGTGAACATGGCGGAGAGGCCACGATGCGGTTCGCCGACGAGCCAGCCCTGCGCGCCGTCGAAATTCATGACGCAGGTGGACGACGCCTTGATGCCCATTTTGTGTTCGATGGAGGCGCAGACAGCGGCGTTGCGCATGCCGGGTCTGCCGTCATCGGTGGGAAGGAATTTCGGCACGATGAACAGGCTGATGCCGCGCGTGCCTGCGGGTGCGTCTGGCAGTTTGGCGAGGACGAGGTGGATGATGTTCTCGGCCAGATCATGTTCACCGGCGGAGATGAAGATCTTGGTGCCGGTGATTTTGTAGGTGCCGTCCGCCTCCGGCACGGCGCGGGTGCGGATGAGGCCGAGATCGGTGCCGCAATGCGGCTCGGTGAGGCACATTGTGCCGGTCCAGGTGCCATCGACGAGTTTCGGTAGGTAGCGATTTTTGAGTTCCTCCGTGCCGTGCTTGTGCAGGGCGGCGTAGGCACCGTGGGAGAGGCCGGGATACATGCCGAAGGAAATGTTCGCCGAGCAGATCATTTCCTCGAAGAGCAGGCTGACGACTTTGGGAAGACCCTGACCACCAAAGGCGGGATCGCAATGCAGCGCCGTCCAGCCGCCTTCGCGGAATTGCTTGTAGGCTTCGGGGAAGCCCTTGGGCGTGCGGACGACGCCGTTCTCGATGGTGCAGCCTTCTTCGTCGCCGCTGCGGTTGATCGGGAAGAGGACTTCGGCGCAAAACTCGCCGGCGGCATCGAGCACGCTGTCCACCAGTTCTGGGGCGAGGTCAGCGCAGGCGGGAATGCCCGCGAGTTTTTTGAAATCGGCGAGTTCGTAGAGTGCGAAACGCATGTCGCGGAGCGGTGCGGTGTAGTTGCCCATGATATGTGCCTTAATTGCGCAGCGGCTTGCCGGACTCAAGCATGTGCTCGATACGGGCGAGGCTTGCGGGGTGGCGGACGAGCTGCATGAACACGCTGCGTTCCAGCGCGTAGAGTTTGTCTTCTGTCGTGTCCTCGATCGGGTCGGCGGGGCCGCCGGTGAGGATTTGGGCGAGGGCTTCGCAGACCACGACATCGTGCGGTGTGGCCTTGCCGGTGGCGGCGAAACCATCGACGGCCATTTTGAGTGCTGCGCGACCTGCGGCACCCGGCAGTTTCAGCGTGACGGGCTCGGGCGGCGCGTAGCCTTCGACGAGCGAGAGGGCTTTTGCTTTGGCGTCGGCCAGCAGGCGGTCACGGTTCATGGTGATGCCGTCTGTGGGTTTGAGCAGCAGCAGGTCCTGCGCCTCGGCGGCGGATTTGCTGACCTGGGCGGTAGAGATGATCTCGAAGGCTTTGGATACGGCGGGCATTGGGCCGCGTGGGAATTTTTTGTTGGCGGCCCAGCGCTTGAGCAGCGTGGTGGTGCCGCCCCAGCCGGGGATGAGGCCGACGCCCACTTCGACGAGGCCTGTGTAGGTTTCGGCGTGGGCCTGCACGGCGTCCGAATGCAGCAGCACTTCGCAGCCGCCGCCAAGCGCCATGCCGGAAGGGGCGGAGACGACGGGGAAGGGAGCGTCTCGCAGGGCGCGGTAGGTTTTCTGGCCGGCTTCGACAAGGTTCTCGATTTCACCCCAGGCGGCGATGTTGGCGGCGAAAATGGCGAGGCCGAGATTGGCGCCGACGGAGAATTGGCTGCCTTCATTGTAGATGACGAGGGCCTTGAACGCGCCTTTTTTGCCCATGGTGATGGCGCGGCTGATCAGCGCCATGATGTCTGGGTCGAGCGAATTCATTTTGGAAGTGAATTCGAGGCAGGCGACGTCGTCACCAATGTCCCACAGGCTGGCGGAGCCGTTTTTGGCGAGCGGTTTGGAGCGGCGCTTGATGTCGGCGAGGAGGAGCACGCCTGGGGCGCGGACCACGTTGTGGTATTGGCCGTCGGTGCCGAAGATTTGGAGTTGGCCGTTATCGGTGCGGTAGAATTTACCCTGGCCGACGAGATCAAGGAACTTTGGAACCTCACGGCCATCGGCGCGCAGGGCGGCTGCGAGCCAGGCGGGGCCGACGCGGTCGATCAGGGCGAAGGGGCCGTCTTTCCAGTTGTAGCCGAGGCGCATGGCGGCATCGACGGCTTCGATGTCGTCGGCGATTTCTGGCACCAGGGAGGCGGCGTAGCTGAGGGTGTCGAGCAACAACGCGCGGGCGTATTTGCCGCCGCGGTCAGGGTGGTCGGCGAGTTTGGAAAGTTCGCGGCCGGCTTCATCGAGGCTGGCGAGGCGGGGCTTTTGTTCCGGGCGATAATCGCCGGTGGCGAGATCGATGCTGAGCTTGGTGCGGGCGGCACCGTCGCGCTTCATGGTGTAGAAGCCGCCTTTGCCTTTGCGACCGGTGCGGCCCTCGGCGATCATGCGCTGGGTGAGGGGCTCATCACGGTGCAGAGCGTGATAGGCGTCGGATTTCGGCAGCGTGCGCAGGAGAGAGCCGGCGACGAGGGGCATGAGGTCGAGGCCGACGAGGTCGATGAGGCCGAAGATACCGGTTTTGGGCACTCCCATCGGGCGACCTGCAATGGCGTCGGCTTCCTCGACGGTGAGGCCGAGGTCGATTGCGTGGCGGACGCCGGCGGAGAGCCAGAGGGTGCCGATGCGGTTGGCGATGAAGCCCGGCGTGTCTTTGCAGGCGATGGTGGTTTTGCCGAGGCGATGATCGGCGAAGGCTGTGACGCGGGCTGCGGATTCAGCGTTTGTGGCGGGGCCTACGACGGTTTCCAGCAGGCGCATGTAGCGCGGTGGGTTGAAGAAATGGGTGATCATGAAGTCGGCGGCGAATTCGGGTGGCAGGCCGGTGATGAGGTCGTCAAGCGGGATGGTGGAGGTGTTGGAGGAGACCACCGAGCCGGGCTTGCGCAGCGCCTGCAGCTTTTCGTAGAGCGCGCGCTTGGCGTCGGGGCGTTCGATGATCGCCTCGATGATCCAGTCACAGTCAGCAACGAGGCCGAGATCGGTTTCCAGATTGCCGGGGGTGACGAGCTTTGCGTGGCGTTTGTGCATGAAGGCGGCGGGCTCGGTTTTGAGCAGCTTCTCCACGGCGGCGGCGGCGAATCCGGGCACCAGATCGAGCAGCACGACGGGCACGCCGGCATTGGCGATCTGGGCTGCGATGCCGGCACCCATGACGCCGGCACCGATGACGGCGGCTTTGCGAATTTCGCTCATGCGATGCCCTCCAGAACGGTGGCGATGCCCTGACCGCCGCCGATGCACTGGGTGACGAGGGCATGCCTTCCACCCTCGCGGGCGAGCAGGGACGCTGCTTTGCCGAGGATGCGCGCACCAGTGGCACCGAGCGGGTGGCCGAGGGCCAAGGCTCCGCCGTCGATGTTGGCGATTTCCTCGCGGATGCCGAGTTCGCGCATGCAGGCGAGGGCTTGGCTGGCGAAGGCTTCGTTGATTTCGACGATGTCGAGATCGGCTGTCGTGATGCCGGCGCGCTTCATGGCTTTCTGGCTGGAGCCGACGGGGCCCATGCCCATCACCTCGGGCCCGCAGCCGCAGACGGCGATGGATTTCACGCGGGCGAGCGGCTTCATGCCGTGGCTGCGGGCGTAGTCCGCGGAGCAGACGAGGACAGCGGAGGCGCCATCGGTGAGGGGGCTGGAGGTGCCGGCGGTGACGGTGCCATCGGCGCTGAAGGCGGGCTTCAGACCGGCGAGCGCTTCGGCGTTGGTGTCTGGCCGGATGCAGCCATCTTGGGTGACGTGGCCGATGGCCACGATCTCGGCTTCGAGCTTGCCTGCGGCCTGTGCGGCTGCGGCTTTCTGGTGGCTGGTAACGGCGAAGGCTTCCTGCGCCGAGCGCGAGATCTGGTAGCGGCGGGCCACGTTCTCTGCTGTGTCACCCATAGAGATGTAGGCTGCTGGTAGAATTTCGATCAGGCCGGGATTGGGCATTGGGTTGAAGCCGCCGAGGGGGACGCGGCTCATGCTTTCAATGCCGGCGCAGATGAACGCGTCCCCAGCACCCATGGCGATGGCACCGGCGGCCTGATGGACGGATTGCATGGATGAGCCGCAGAAGCGGTTGACGGTGACGCCTGCGGCCGAGATGGGCAGGCCTGCGAGGAAGCTGATCAGGCGGGCAACGTTGAAGCCTTGCTCACCCTCCGGGAAGGCGCAGCCCACGATGACGTCTTCGATGTCGGCGGGGTTGATGCCGGACTCTGCCACCAAGGCGCGGATGACGGTGGCGGCCATATCGTCTGGACGCACACGGGCGAGGTCGCCTTTGCGGGCGAAGGTGAAGGGCGAGCGGCGGTAGGCTGCGATGACGACGTCTTGCATGGTGGTATCCTCAGTCGGGAATGGTTCAGGACGGCTCGTTTTTGCTGGCCGCTTCCAGTGCCTCACGGGCCTGACGTTCGATGCTGCGTAGCTCGCCGATGGTTTGTTCGAGATCGGCGCGTTGTTTTTCCAGTTCGGCCATCCGCTGGCGGGTGAGGTCGAGGAGTTTTTGCACCTGACGGAATTGGCTGCGGTCGCCTTCATAGAGATCAAGGTATTCGCGGATTTCAGCGAGGGTGAAGCCAAGGCGCTTGCCGCGCAGGATGAGCATGAGGCGGCCGCGATCCCTACGGTCGAGCACGCGGTTGGCACCGGCGCGGCGCGGGGTGATCAGGCCACTTTGCTCGTAAAAGCGGATGGCGCGGGCGGTGATGCCCAGTTCATCGGCCAGTTGGTTGACCGAGTAGAGCTGACGCTGTTCGATGTCTTGATCCATGCGGCCCCCTATTGAAGTCTCGGTTTCCGTGCCCTTTGTCGTTTTTCAGTGGCCACTTGGTGTGGCAAGCAATTCCGCGCGCAGTTCCTTGCGGGAGAGCTTGCCGACGGCGGTGCGTGGCAATTCCGCGCGCAATTCGATGCGTCGCGGCATTTCGATGGGTGAGAGTTTGTCTCGAAGAAATTGCCGCAGTGCGTCGGGTGTTGCAAGCGCGCCGGGGCGGAGTTGGACGAAGGCGGCCACACTTTCACCGCGATACGGATCAGGCTCGCCGATGGCGGTGGCGGCGACCACGTCGGGGTGGGTGTACAGGGCCTCTTCGATGGCGCGCGGGTAGACGTTGAAGCCGGAACAGATGATGAGGTCTTTGATGCGGTCTACGAGTTCGACGTAGCCGTTCTCATCCATGATGCCGACATCGCCGGTGCGCAGCCAGCCATCGGGCGTGAAGGCTGAGGCGGTGTCATCCGGTCGCCTCCAGTAGCCCTTCATCACGTTCGGGCCACGGACGCAGAGTTCGCCTACGGTGCCGAGGGGTTCGGTGGTGGCGGGATCTTGGAGGCTGCGGATTTCGGCCTCTACCTCCGGCAGTGGCAGACCGATGGTGCCAGGGCGGCCCACTTCGGCGACGGGGTTGCAGAAGCAGACGGGGGAGGCCTCGGTGAGGCCGTAGCCTTCGACAAGCTTGCAGCCTGCGGCTTCCTCGAAGGCGCGCTGGACCTCGTGTGGAAGTGGGGCTCCGCCGGAGATGCAGGCTCGGACGGAGGAGAGGTCGTCAGGTGTGGCACCCTTGTCGAGAATGGCTTTGTAGAGCGTTGGCACGCCGGCGATGATGGTGGGGCGGCGGCGGTGCAGGGCTTGCAGGAGTTGGGTGATTTCGAAGCGGGGGAGCAGGACGATTTCGGCCCCCCAGCCGATGGCGGCGTTCATGGCGACCGTCATGGCGAAGACGTGAAAGAGCGGCAACACGGCGAGCACGCGTTCCTCGCCCGGGCGGCTGGCGGGGAACCAGGCACGGACCTGGGCGGCGTTGGCGGTGAGGTTGGCGTGGGTGAGCATCACGCCCTTGGGCACGCCCGTTGTGCCGCCCGTGTATTGGAGCAGCGCCAGATCATCCGGCTTGGCGGTCGCGGCACGGCCGGGCGCGTGTGAGACGAGTTGGCCCCATGTGATCTCACCCTTGGGAATGGGCTGGATCATGGTGCGCTTGAACAATGCGAACGCGATGCGCTTCGGCACGGGCAGGCCACTTGCGAAGGGACAGATGACGAGTTTGGCTGCGGCCTTTGCGTCACGCAGCGCCAAGGTGCGTTCGAGGATGGGGGCGAGATCGGTCGTGATCATCACGCCCACGCCGGCATCACGCGCCTGATTGGCCATTTCGCTTTGCACGGCGAGCGGGTTGAAGTTCACCACGACGGCACCGGCGCGCAGGATGGCGAAGTAGGAGACGACGTAGTGGACGGAGTTGGGCAGGCAGAGGCCCACGCGATCACCGGGTTGGACGCCGATGGATTGCAGGCCTGCGGCGAAACCCGCGACCATGCGGGCGACGTCGCGATAGCGCCAGCTCCGGCCGAGAAATTCGAGGCATGGGCGGTCCGCATAGCGAGCCGCTGCTGTATCGAACATCTCGACCAGAGTGGTGGTTTGCATGATCAGAACCGGTAGCGTGCCGAGACCGACACGATGTCCACCGAGACGTTGTAGTTGGCGGACAGGTTGCCCTTCAGGAAGTTTGGCGTGTTCGGCCCGGCATCGACGAGATTGACCTTGGCGTCGTTGGCGAAGAGGTGGGAGTAGGCACCGGAGACGGCCAGATGCTCCGTGGCGTTCCAGGTGGCACCGACCGAGAGCCAGATGCGGTCGTTGTCAGCAATGCGGGGGGTGCGATAGGTGGTCTGGACGGGTGTTGGGTCATAGGCGGTGCCGGCGCGGACCGTCCATTGATCGTTGATCTTGTAATCTGCACCGAGCGAGATCGACAATGTGTCGCGGAATTTCTCGATTGTGTTGCTGGCAAGCGTGGAGCCTGTGTAGGCCTGCAGGTTTTGGAAGATCGACCATCCGGTGTAGGTGGCATCGGCCATCACGGTGAATTTGCCGAGTTGCTGGGAGAGGCTGAGCGTGGCGGTGCTGGGCTCTGGCACTTTGGCGGTGGCGGACGAGTTCGGGAAGGCTGCGGCGAACGGGGTGGGCACGCCGCTATAGGTCAATGTGCCGCTGAGATTGTGGAACATCGCCGAGCGGTAGGTGGCACCGATGCGGGTGCCGGGGATGGGCTCGTAGAGGGCACCGACATTCCAGCCAAGCGCGGTGTCGCTGCCCTTGATGGTTGCGATGCCATCGGCCGAGCCGGGCACGAAGCCGAACTTTGCGAGGCCCTTCAGTGCGCCGATGGCACCGAAATCCACCGAGTTGGAGAGATGGGCGTCGGCGGTTTCGATGTTCAAGCCGGCGGCGAGCGAAATCTGCTCGTTGATCTTGTAGGCGATGCTAGGGCCGATGTTGATCGTTTTGAGGTCGGTCGTCAGCGCGTAATAGCGGGCGATGGAGTTGGTGGGGTATTTGGTGGCAAGGCCATAGGGCGAGGTGATGCCAAGGCCCACGAACAGATTATCGGTGATCTGGGCGGTGGCGTAGAGGGTTGGCAATATAGCGTCGACGCCGGAATTGCTGCCGGTGATTCCCTGGCGTGAGGCGCCGCCGAGATAGGAGCCGGTGGTGGCGGTGCCAGACGCGAGTGTTCCGTTCGGCATGATGGCGCTGATGCCGGCGCTGATCTGGTAGCCGGGCAGGCGGGTGATGCCGGCGGGGTTGTAGAACAGGGTGGACGGATCATCGGCGCGGGTGCCGGCACCGGCGTAGGACGAGCCCTGTGCCTCGGCACTTTGCTCCTTCAGCCCGAATCCGGCTGCCATCACAGGATGGATCTGGCTGATTGCTGTGATTGCGACCAGGGCGGTGGACAGAAGCCAGGATTGGCGGCTGGACATCAGGCGAAGTCTCCCTTGCTGTGCGCCCCGTTGATGGGCGTTGTTCTTGGTTATGTGACAGTTTCAAGCACGACATGACGTTAACGTCAACAAGCTTCCCGTTGCGTGCTATCGAGCGCATATACGGTAGAAATGGAGTGGATGAGCATGGACGATATCGAGAGTTTTATGGCAGCACTACGCAGCCGTTCCACGACGCTGCGGGCGCTGAACTACCGCGTGCGGTTCCAGCTTGCGGACACCGGGGAGTCGATCCTGCTGGACGCGACGGGCGGCAAGGTTGAGATCAGTCAGGATGATGGGGAGGCCGAGGTTGCGGCCACGTTGCAGCTCAGCAGTGCCGATCTGGGCAAGCTTATGGCGGGCAAGCTGTCGCCGATGCTGGCCTATTCGCTGGGCAAGCTGAAGATTGAGGGCTCGAAGGGTGTGGCTATGAAGTTGGCGAGCCTGCTGGACGATTGATGCTCGGATTTACTTCTGTGAAACCCACCAGGTGATGCCGCCCGCTGCGATGATCAGCAGGGTGGCGGCGGAGAACAGCAGTGGCGATTGGTCGAGCCAGCCGAGCCCTGGCACGGCCAGGAACAGCAATCCGCCGACGCTGCACATGCGCCATTCCTTGGCCTGAACGCCAGCGATGAAGGTGCCGAGGGCGAGCAAAGTGAGCATGGAAAGCGACGTGGCATTCGCCGTCATCACGCCGGTGACGCCGCCGTTGAACAGCAGGTAGATGGAGAGCAGCAATGCCGCCCAGGTGAGGGTGATCTGATAGACGAGTTCCAGCCGGTCCTCCCGCGAGGTGGCATGACGCCAGCCCATGGTGACGGAGATCACCGCGTAGACCGGCAGTAGGACGACCCAGTAGATGATGGTCAGCCGAAAGACGACGCCGGTGAGCGCCAATAGCAGCATGGCGATGTAGGGCAGATCGTGTAGGAACCACCGCAGCACGATGCTTTCGCGCACCATGACTGCGGTTTCCTGATCCGTTTTCGGCATGGGCGCGGCAGTGCCAGCGGCAGTGCCAGCGGCAGTGCTCATGGCCGGTGTGGCGTGGTCGTCTGCGGTGTTAACGGTACATTCCCCCACCGAAGATCAGGAAAAGCACCAGCAGCAGCAGGATGAAGCCGAAGCCGCCGCCGAAGCTGCGTCCGCCGTAATAGCCGGAGCGGTAGCCGTAATAGCCGCCGCCGCCGAACAGGAAGAAGACGAGGAGAATGATCAGAAGAAGGCTCATGGGGTTCCTTGGGCGATATAGGGCGTTGGGGGGTGCCTGAAGGGATTAAGAATTGTGTTTTTTGCCATACTTCTGGCTGGCATCGCGCAATTCGTCGCGGGCACTGCCCTCTTCGTTTTGCAACTGTCCAGCAGAGCGTTCGGCGGTTCCATCGGCTTGCATTTCGGTGTCACCGATGATCGTTCCGAGGCCGACCTTTGCTGCACCGCCTAGCTGCCGGCCGACGCCTTCGATGCGGTCCTCGTCGATGCCCGCAATGGTGTCGCCTTCACGGGCGGCGGCGCTGACAGCGCGGCCTGCGGCGAGTTCGGCGGTTCCATCGGCCACGAGCTTGGCGTCGCCGATAATTTTGCCGGTGCCGGATTTCGCAGCGCCGAGCAACTGGTGGCCAATGCCACGGATGTAATCTTCGTTCATGTGAGTGCCTTGAATGACACCCTTTAACTGAGCCTTTGCACGCGCTTGCGGCAGGCTCGGATTCTACTCTGTCAGCGGTGCCCGGTGGTGCAGTGCCAAAGCGCACTGCACCCTACATGGCTGCGATTGTTAGACTTCGTCGGCGACGGTGTTGCGCAGGAGGCCGACGCCCTGGATGTCGATCTCGACGACGTCGCCGGGCTTCATCCAGACGGGCGGGGTGCGGTATGCGCCGACGCCGCCGGTGGTGCCGGTGATGATGACGTCACCGGGCTCCAGAATGGTGAAGGTGGAGCAATAGGCGATCAAAGCGGGGATGCCGAATACCAGATCGTCGAGTGTGGCGCGCTGCATTTCCTCACCGTTGAGGCGGCAGACGAGGCTGGCGTGGCTGATGTCACCGGCTTCGTCGGGGGTGATCATGTAGGGGCCGAATCCGCCGGTTTTGAGGAAGTTTTTGCCCGGTGTGAACTGCGAGGTGTGGCGCTGCCATTCGCGGACCGAGCCGTCATTGTAGCAGCTGTAGCCAGCCACATACTCCATGGCGTGATCGGCGGAGACGTGGTGGCCCTGCTTGCCGATGATGACGGCGAGCTCGGCTTCATAGTCCAGCGTGATGGAGGCCTTGGGGCGGATGATGGCCTGGTTGTGGCCAACTTGGCTGTTCGGCCAGCGGGTGAAGATGGTGGGCTGCTTGGGAACATCCCTGCCGCCTTCGAGGATGTGGGTGAGGTAGTTGAGGCCGATGCATATGATCTTGTCCGGGTTTGGGATGACCGGGAGGTAGGTCACGTCCGACAGCTTGTGCCGGGGGAGTGAGGCGCTGGGGGTGTCGAGTGCGCCGGCGGTGGTCAGCGCGTCGCGCAATGTGGTGGCGCGGGCCTTGAGATCGACGACGCTGTCGCCCTCAATAACGCCCCAGCTGTCGTGGCCGTGATAGGAATAGCTCATCAGTTTCATGGTGTTGTGTCCTCTGTTGAAATCGGGCCGCGCACGAATTGCGCGGTCAGGCGGTAATGCGCAACCAGGGCGGCTGCGGCATCTTCGGTGCGGCCATCAAGCGTGGCCTCCATCAGCGCACGGTGCTCGGCGGTGACGTCGCGGCGCGGGAAGGCGGTGGACATGGCCAAGCGGCGATAGCGGGCGGCGTGGTCGGCGAGCCTGCGGCAGAAATCGGTGATGAAGCGGGATGGGCAGGTGGCGATGAGGGCCTGGTGGAAGTTGTTGTGTGCCGTCTCCCATTCGGGATTGTTGGTGAACACGTCATCATCCATCGAGCGTTTGATGCGGGCGAGGCGGTGGAACGCGACGGCAATCGCGTCCTCCCACGCTTGGGTGCGGTGGGCGATGGCCTGGCGCAGGGCGGTTTCCTCGACCCAGCAGCGGGCGTCGGTGAGTTCTTGCAGTTCGGCCTCGCTGACCTCGGCCACGATGAAGCCACGTTGTTCGCGGCGTTCGACGAAGCCCTCCATGACGAGTTGGTTCAGCGCCTCACGCACGGGGGTGCTGGTGGCACCGGTGCGGGCACAGGCTTCCTCGATCCTCAGCTTTTGGCCGGGGGTGAGGGCTCCGCCCAGAATGTCTCGGCGGAGGCTGGCGTAGGCGGCGCTGGAGATGGTGGCGGGAGCCTCGTTCATGCGGTGTATTGCAGGATCGAAAGGCCGGCATTGGTGTCGGTGACGTAGGCGAGGCCGTTGGGATCGACCAGCACGTCACAGGATTGCGTGACGGGGACGGCACCGGGGCGGATATCGACGAGGCGTTCTGGTGGGGCGGGGACGTAGGCTCCGGCGGGTTTTGGCTGGAACGGGTTGGAGAGATCGAAGGCGCGCACGCCGGCGTTGTGCCAGGTGGCGAAGATCAGCGTTTCGGACTGGAACGTGCCGGGGCGGTTTTCGTGCAGATTGTGCGGGCCGAATTTGCCACCGATGGCGCAGTAATCGGTCTCGTCGGGTTGCGGGAGGGTTGCGAAGGGGACCGGGTTTTCGGGGGCGTGAACGTCAAAGATCCAGGTGTGGGCAAGACCGTTGGCGCAGTTGTTCGAGGTGGCTTCGTCGGCCAGCACGAGAAGGCCGCGGCCGGGGAGTGGGAGGGGCGTGTGCGATCCACCGGCGAAGGGGGGCGAAAGCAGGCGGTGGGCGAGCAGCTTGGGGGCGGTGGGGTCGGTGAGGTCGTGAATGGTCATTCCGCCGTCACGCCATGCGCCGTAGCCGAGACTGCCTGCCACGATCATGTGATGCAGCGCCCAGCGTTTGCCCTTTTGCCACGCGGGCGTCTCGCCCTGGGACATGCCGGGGAGTGCCCAGGTTCCGGCGAGGGTGGGCCGGGTTGGGTCAATGATGTCGAAGATGGCGAGCACGTGGTCGCTCATGCCGTCAAAATGGCAGGAGGCGTAGGCGTAGCGGCCGCCGGTCCACCAAATGCGGTGCAGGCCGATGCCCTCGACCGGGCAGAAGCCGATTTCGCGGGGGGATGCGGGGTTGGCGAGGTCGTAGATGCGCAGACCTGCGGTGAAGCGGCGCTCGCGTTTGGTGAAGCTGTCCGAGAGCGGGGCTGTGAAATAGTCTTGCTGGCTCTGGTAGTTTTGCATCGCCCAGATGTTGGCGGAGTTCACCGCGAGCATCAGGCCGTCCGCCACTTGCAGGTGGTGGGCGCGGGTGTTGGGCGGGCAGGGCAGGAAGGCCACCGTCATCGGCGCGCGCGGGTTGCGCACGTCGATGACGCTGATGCCGTCAGAGAACATGTGGCCGATATAGGCATGGCCGGCGTGCAGCATGATCTGCACGCCGTCGGGGCGTCCGCCTTGGTCGGTGTGGCCGAGGAGGGTGAAGTGGGACGTCACTTCACGCCCCAGATGGCTTTGTAGTGCTCACGATAGCCGTTCTCCGGGTCGAAGCGGTTGTTCTTGCCGCCGTCGAGATCGACGTTGTCTTTGGTCACCAGATGCACCTTGGTGACGTAGCCGCTCCAGGGCTGGGCGTTGAAGGCGCGGTTGAGTTCGTCGATTGCCATCCAGCCTTGCAGGTTCAACGGCTCTGGCACGGTGGCCACCTGATAGCTGCCGCTGCGGATGCGGCCGTAGGCAGAGACGGAGCCATCACCGCCGGAAATGAGGTTCGGCGGGCCAGCCTCGGGGGCTCCTGCGGCGCGCAGGGCGGGGACGGCGAAGTCGAAATAAAGGTCGTTGATCGAGAGCATCCAGGTGAGCTGGCCGTTGAAGCGCTGCATCAGCGAGGAGGTGAGTGGCGTGACGCGGGTGGAGGTCTCCGAGATCTGGATCACGTCGAATGACAGCACCTTGCAGCCGGTGCAGGCCTCGATGCGGCTGCGCATGAGGTCGCCCTTGGTGCGGCCGATGAGTGTTTCGGAGTTGCGCATGATGGCGACCTGCGCCTTGCCGTCTGATTTCGCAATGGCGTAGTCGGCGGCGGTGAGGGCTATGGCCTCGGGCGGGGTGGTGATGTTCGCGAACACGGCGGGGCTCTCGATGGGGCCGGGCTTGGGGCCGGTGTGCCAGCCGACGATCTTGATGCCCTGTTCAAGCGCGCGCTCGATGGTGCTGCGCTGGCCGACGGTATCGACGGTGCCGAGGATGATGCCGTCTGGCTTCAGCGCGATGGCCTGGCCCATGGCGGCGGTTTGCGAGGGGACGGAGCCTTGGCCATCGATGATCTTGGCCGTCCAGCCAATGGCGGCGGCGGCTTCGGTGACGCCGATGGAGACGCCGAGGGCACCGCCGTTGCGCTGGTCGGCGGAGATGTAGATCACGGTTTTGCCGGTGGCGGCTTTGGGGCCGGTGGTTGGGCCGTCCCACGTGGTGACAGGGGCGGTGGCGCCGGCGATGTCAGCGCGGGCCTGGGCGGTGACATCCTGGGCGTTTGCGGCTGTGGTGAAGATGCAGGTGGCGAGAAGTGCGGCGCGGACTAGCGACATGGTTGTTCTCCCTTGGTCAGGCCACCTTGCTGGTGGCTTCTGTGGTTGGTTCAGGCTTGCGCAACACGCGCGAGGCACGCAGGCGGCGGCGGGCGGCGTATCCGGCCATGCCGACGGCGATCACGAGGGTGACGCCGTTGAACAATGGCTCGACATAGAAAGCGCCGCCGAGTTGCTCGATGCCGGAGATGCCGACGGCTAAGATGAGCACGGCGACGACGGTGCCCCAGACGTTCACGCGGCCGGGTTTGACGGTGGTGGAGCCGAGCAACGCGCCCACGAAGGCGGGCAGCATGTATTCCTGGCCGACGCCGGATTGGCCGACCTGAATGCGGGCGGCGACGAGAAGGGCTGCGAAGGCGGTGATCAGGCCGGATGCCATGAAGGCCGCGATGACGTAGCGGTTGACGCGGATGCCGGTGAGTTCGGCGGTGCGCTCATTGGCACCGATGACGTAGAGGAAGCGGCCGGCGGGCAGGAATTCGAAGATGATCCACATGATGAACGCCAAAGCGATCACCAGCAGGGCGGGCAGTGGCACGCCGAGTATGCGGGTGTGGTCGAGCAGGACGAAGCCGTGCGGGACGTCACCAATGATCTGCTCGCCACCGGTGTACCAGCCGGAAATACCGTAGGCGATGGTGCCGACGCCCAGCGTTGCGATGAAGCTGTCGATTTTGGCGTAGCGGACGAGCACGCCGTTCAGGAAGCCGATGGCAAGGCCGATGGCGAGCACGATGGCGATCACCAGCGGCCAGGGCAGATGCAGGTTCACCATCAGGCCGATGGCGAGGCAGTGCAGGAGGCTCACCATGAAGCCGACGGAGAGATCGAACTGGTTGGCGGCGATGACCGTCATTTCGGCGAGGGCGAGGAAGGCCACGATGGATTTGTCGCTGAGGATGGATTGCATCGTCAGCATCGTGGGAAACGTGTTCGGCATCATGAACGAGAATACGCCGATAAGCGCGATGGTGAGCAGGATGAGCGCCTGGTTGGCGACGAGGCGGACGAGGCTGAAGCCGGAGTTTTCAGCCATGGGGGGCAACCTCTTGGTCGGGTGATGAACCGCCGACATGTGAAATGAGGCCGGGGATGGTGAGTGTGGGGCCTGCGAGTTCGGCGCTGATGCGGCCCTGGTTGAAGATCAGCACGCGGTGGCAGAGGCTGGCCACTTCTTCGAGGTCGGTGGAGACAACGATGACGCCAAAGCCCTGGGCGGCGTGGCGGTCGAGCAGGGCATAGATGTCGGCTTTGGCCCCGACATCGACGCCCATGGTGGGTTCCTCCAGCACCAGCACGCGCATGGAACCGCCGAGCCAGCGGGCCATCACGACCTTTTGCTGATTGCCGCCGGAGAAGGTGTGAATGGCGGGCTCGCTTGCGAGGGGGCGGGCGCCGACATCGCGCAGGCGGGCCATGGCGAGGTCGGTCTCGCGGGATTGCGTGATGGCGGAGAGCGCGGTGCGGCCCTCGATGCTGGGGTTGATGAACAGATTTTCGCGGATGGCGAGGTTGAGTGCGAGGCTTTCCTCCTGCCTGCGGCTGGAGACGAACGCGATGCCTGCGGCGACTGCGGTGGCGGGGCTGGAGAGATCGACTGGCTTGCCGCTGAGTGTCACGGTTCCGTGCTCGGGCACCAGCACGCCGCTCAGCGCGCGGCCGACATCTTCCTGCCCGGCCCCGCGCAGTCCTGCGAGGCCTAAGATTTCGCCGGGGCGGAGGTGCAGATCGACCGGGCCAGCGTCGGCGGCGATGAGGCCCCTCACGTCCATCAGCACGGTGTCTGCCGAGATGGGCGTGCGGGCGGCGATGGCACGAGGCCTATGGCCGACGATGAGTTCGACGAGTTCGGCGGGGGTGGTGTCGTCGATGGCGCGGGTGGCGACGGCGCGGCCATCGCGCATGACGGTGACGCGGTCTGCGATGCGGAAAATCTCGTCGAGCCGGTGCGACACGTAGACCATGCCGCCGCCTTGCGCGCGCAGTTTCGTCAGCACGTCGAACAAGCGCGATACTTCAGCTTCCGGGAGCGATGCGGTGGGCTCATCCAGCACGATGGCGCGGGCCTTGGTGGCAAGCGCGCGGGCGATGGCGACGATGGAGCGATCGGTGCGGGACAGATCGGCGATGCGGGTGTGCGGGTCGATGGCACAGCCGATGATGTCGAGTGCTGCACGGGCCTGGGCCTCGACGGCGTTCCAGCGAATGAGGCCGCGCGGGCGGGGGTAGCCTGCGGCGAGCGCCACGTTTTCGGCCACACTCATCCAATCGACGAGGGCGAGGTCTTGGTGGATGAAGGCGATGGGGAGGGCGTCGGTTTCAGGATCAACCGGGCGGTCGCCCAGGCGGATGTCCCCGGCATCGGCGCGATGCACGCCGGCCAGGATTTTGATGAGGGTGGATTTGCCTGCGCCATTGCCGCCGAGGAGTGCGTGGACCTCACCCTCACGGATGTCGAAATCCACCGCGTCAACGGCGCGGGTGCCGCCGAAGCTTTTGGTGATGCCGCGCATCGTGATGATGGCCGGGCGGGCAGGGGACACTTGGGTTTCCTCAGGGCACCGCCTTGTTTCGACGGACTTGCCAGGAGCGTATTAGATATTTTTTCATCTCTCAATGAAAAATATGTATTTTTCTAATTGTATCTGGGGGGATGAAAAAACCGCCATCCGCTTGAAGCGCCTACGCGCATCCCCTTATCCATTCCTGATATTAACCAGTGAATGTGAGTGCGCCATGATGACGAAAGCGGGTTCTCTGGGAGCGGGTGTGGTGCTGCTGGCCGGTTTGGGCGGCTGCGCGGTGGCACCGCCTTCTGGCCCCTCGGTGGCCGTGATGCCCGGGCAGGGCAAAAGCTTTGAGGCGTTCCAGAGCGATGATTTCTATTGCCGTGGTGCGGCCCAGCAATCGGGCGGTGGGCAGGCTTCAGCGCAGCAGGCGACGAACAACGCGGTGGGCAGTGCGGCCGTGGGAACAGCACTAGGGGCTGCGGCCGGTGCGCTGATCGGCTCGGCCAGCGGGGCTGCGGGCGGTGGTGCGGCCATTGGTGCCGGGGTTGGCTTGCTCGCCGGAAGCTCGGTGGGGGCAAGCGGGGCACAATATTCGTCCTATGGCATGCAGCAGCAATACGACATCACGTATTCGCAGTGCATGGCGTCCAAGGGCAATCAGGTGCCGCAATTTGTGCAGGTTCAGCAGCCGCAGCCGGTGTATCCGGGCTATTACGGTCCGCCGCCGGTGTTCATTGAGCCGGGGTTCTATTACGGGCGGCCGTTCTACCGTCATTACGGCTATGGCTGGCGTTAAATCGCCATCATCTGGCGCTTGCGACGCATCGTGACATAGCGTTGTGTGCCTCCCGCATCGTATGATCCGGGAGGTAGACCATGGCAGAGAATATCAGCCCGCTCGCTGGCAAACCGATTGACCGCGCGAGGCTTGCCAATATTCCAGCGCTGGTTTCGGCCTATTACGCCGGCACGCCGGACCCGGCCGAGGCTGGGCAGCGCGTTTCATTCGGCACATCCGGCCATCGTGGCTCGGCGCTGAAGCTGTCGTTCAATGAGAACCATATCCTCGCGATCAGTCAGGCGATTTGTCAGCATCGCGCGAAAGCCGGGGTGACTGGGCCGCTGTTTATCGGCATCGACACGCATGCGCTTTCGACCCCTGCGATGATCAGCGCCTTGGAGGTGCTGGCGGCGAATGGGGTGGAGGTGATGATTGACCGCGATGGCGGTTATACGCCGACGCCGGTGATCTCTCACGCCATTTTGACGTATAATCGCGGGCGGACGAGCGGGCTTGCGGACGGTATTGTGATCACGCCGTCACATAATCCGCCGGAGGATGGCGGGTTTAAATATAACGGGCCGAATGGCGGGCCTGCGGACACCGACATCACCGGATGGGTGGAGAATGCCGCCAATGCGATGCTGGAGGCCGGGCTTTCCGGTGTGAAGCGCGTGGGGTACGCGCAGGCGCTGCGGCAGGCCAACGTGCATCGTTATGATTTCATCACACCTTACGTGAATGACCTTGGCAATGTGGTCGATATGGCGGCGATCCGTGACGCGGGCGTATCCATCGGCATTGATCCGTTGGGCGGGGCTTCGGTTGCGTATTGGCAGCCGGTGATTGCGCGCTATGGCATCAATGCCACCGTGGTGAATGACGTGGTGGACCCGACATTTGCGTTCATGACGGCGGATTGGGACGGCAAGATTCGGATGGATTGCTCATCGCCTTATGCGATGGCCCCGATGATCCAGCAGCGGGACCGGTTTGATGTGGCGTTTGCCAATGACACCGATGCGGATCGTCACGGCATTGTCACGCGGGCGGCGGGGCTGATGAACCCGAACCATTATCTGGCGGTGGCGATCTCGTATCTGTTCCAGCATCGGCCGGAGTGGGCTGCGAGTGCCGGCGTGGGCAAGACGATTGTGAGCAGCTCGATCATCGACCGGGTGGTGGGCAAATTGGGCCGGCGGCTGGTGGAGGTGCCGGTTGGGTTCAAGTGGTTTGTGACCGGGCTGGCCGACGGCTCGCTGGGTTTTGGCGGCGAGGAGAGTGCGGGGGCGTCATTCCTGCGGCGGGATGGCTCGGTGTGGAGCACGGACAAGGATGGGCTGATCATGGGGCTGCTGGCGGCTGAGATCACGGCGGTGACGAAGCAAGACCCAGGGGCAATTTTCGAGAGGCTGACGGCGGAATTTGGCGTGCCGTATTATGGGCGGATCGACGCGCCGGCCAATGCGGAGGAGCGGCGCAAGCTGAAGGCGCTGTCACCGGAGCAGGTGGGGATGACGGAGCTGGCGGGGGAGCCTGTGGTGGCCACCATGGTGAATGCGCCTGGGAATGGGGCTGCGATTGGCGGGCTCAAGGTTTCGGCGGCCAATGGCTGGTTCGCGGCGCGGCCTTCCGGCACCGAGGATGTTTATAAGATTTACGCCGAGAGCTTCAAAAGTGAGGCGCATCTGCGTGAGATTCAGGCGCAGGCGCAGGCGGCGATTTCCAAGGTTTTGGCGGGGTGATGAGGCGGTGCTGCTTCGGTGAGGCAGCACCGTTCACGCAGGTTTGCATGTTTATTTAACGGCAATTTGATTTCGCGATGTTCTGGTTTTGTGCTTTATTGCGCGCATGTCTGGAACCAGCCTTTCCCTCCCGCAACTGACGATTTGGAGCGTGCTCAACGCCATTTTGGGCGCTGTGGGCGG